>NZ_CBVI010000001.1 GCF_000513195.1 Bacteroides timonensis
AACGGGGAAAAAAGTGCCCATACAAGAGTTTCCTGTATGGGCGTTTTATACCTTATGACAGCTTCATCCTATCAGAAACCTAACCCTATATAAGACTAATTAGGGATATTCAGTAAATGTCCGTATTTCTTATAAATTAAGAGAACAGTTTTACTTTACGTGAGCTTTTCTCTTAATTTTTTCCTGTAAAGTCTCCAGTCTTCTATCTTTTTTATAGAATATTATTTACATATTCTTATATTTTCTCCCCAACGGTACATTATGTATATGTCTTTTTAGGGGAAGTTAAAAACCTCTCCTGTTTTCCTTTTGTTATTTTAGTCTGATTATGCAGCCGCTCTTTTTTTCTTTTCAACCTTTTCTATCATGCATACTGCATTGGCCGTATGTATTCCAAAGAAAATCCAAAGCATTTCCGTTTTCCTGTTTCTAGCTTTAATTCTGGCCAGTGAGTAATGTTGTTTCTGCGTTCCAAAACTTCCTTCCAGGCGGGTCGCTCTTTCACGGCTGAGTTCCGACCGTAAGATCTTCCGAAGTGGCTCATCTTTGGGCGCTCTGCCCTTACGCTTAAAGGAAGTACTTATATGATATTTAGTACAAAATTTCCGGTTGGCATTATTAGCATAGATTGAATCCGCTGCAAGCGCCTTAACCCTAACCCTGGTCAGTTGTTGTTGCAGATGAATACAGTCTTTCAAACGTACTCCTTCGTTAAAAGCCTTAAAGGAGATATGTTCAATAAAGGAGATTCCATCTATCTGTATATTGTTGACTTTGGCTCCGAATTCAACGGATCTGGTTTCCTTGCCTCTGATAATGGGGCGAAGGTAATGCCGGTCGATACTCACAATACGGTTGGGCACTTTTTTGCCTGCAAATAAATTCTTCCCTTGCTCAAGGACCGTCCGTATGACCGATAAACGTCTTTGGTAATCAGAGGATAGTGTAAGCCTGTGCCTGTAGGATAAATGAAGCTGCTCCAGCTGGTCCAGTAACTTTTCCAATAACTGAAGTAGTCTGCGTTTAATCATACGGGTCTGTGATTTCCTGCGTTTACGCAGTTTGCTATAAGCAAGGTAGGCACGGCTTACATCAAGATACTTGTTACGGGGACGTTGCATGTGCAATGTCCGGCAATGTTTGCACAGATGACGATGAAGCCATACAATACCTTCCCATAAGAGTTTGACATCAGTAGGAAAGCGCAGATGACTTTCATAACAGGTGGCATCGGTCATACAGACATGAAGGTTCTCAAGATAAGGTTTCCAATGCTCTGCCAAAATAAGCTGGAGGGACTCAATATCAAGGCGAGCCGCTAGTTCCTGACGAATCGCACTAACGATTTTAGGATTGGTTAGCGGATGAAGCGGATCGATCTGAACACCACAAAATAACTGGTAATGAATATTACCGTTTAAATGGTCAATCAGTTGTGAATCGGAAAAGTTGGTATAAGACTTCAAGACCATCAAGGCTATTTTACCTTCGGGAGAAAAATAACTTTTACGCCCCAAAGCAGAGGACTTCAAATGCATTTGTCGGGCCAGTTCCGAGAAAGGGAATAAAGAATGGAGGCGACCTAATTCACTCGTTGCAAAACTTTGACGATATTTTTTAAGCATATCGAACTCACTAAAACCTAAACAAGGTTCGATTTCTGATATTTTTTGTATCTTTACCATGTGTTTCTATTTTAGATTACCCCCGTTTTGGCAGTCAAACCGTTTTTTAGGGGGAATGCTTAAAGATACAAAAAAGGCAACTAACTCGCAATGAATTAGTTGCCTTAAATTTTCTTATTTTAGGAATATCCCTAATTACCAATAACGGACAAAACTATAGGTATAAATATCATCTCCGGTTATACCCTAACATATCTATAACCGATTCGGAAGGAAAAGGAAGGTAAAAACTCTTTCTGCAACTATTCCTTGGAAACCACTTGCTGTACGTGTAGTTACGGAAAACCTTAAAACATCCGTATTTCCATTCAATCCTATATAGCAGACCTTATCATTGCTTGGCTGTGGCTGAAAAGTCTCATCCCCACCATTCGCCTCTAATAATTTCCACTCATAATACATTCCATCCGGAAGTTCATCTAATTGGATACCAATGACAAATGCCATTTTAGTAAACTCGTCACGTCCTGTTAAGACATGAACTCCACCAAAAGCACTAGTAGTATAAGTCCCTGTTGCCACATAAGCATTCGTTTGAACGCTCTCACTTTTCTCGGCCCATACTAAAGTCGGTAATAAAGCCAATAAAATAAATAAAATGTTTTTCATTGTTGTACAATTTTTATTAAGATAATAAAGGCAGCGGTTTCACATTATGACACCCGCTGCCTTCTTTTATAAAACTCTATTATTTCCCAGCCAATCCATCAGCAAAACCTGCATAGGTATGCTTACGGCTGAAGTTGGAATCCCAAAGACCTACGGGTTCACCACCGCGCCAGCCAGAATCACTGGGAGCATCGGTAGCACACCACTGGGTAATACCATACTGCTGAGCAGCAGGAATAATTTCGAAGTACTTCTTCACGATGAACTTATAATATTCTGCCATCGCTTTATGCTGAGTTTCGGTCATATTCTCTGTCTTCACACTGGTACCGTTCTCATCTACATAGCCCATATCAAGCTCAGTAATCTTCACAAGCTTACCACTCGCAGCCATGATTTCAAACATCTTCACTACATGGTCTTCCTTGCTCTTCTGCGTGGCAGCATTGGCATAGCAAGATACGTGCATCTGTGTACCGATACCGTCAATCTTTGTTACACCGTCAGCTTCCCACTTCTCAATCCAGTGTACCAAACTCTTGACTTTTTTGTTATCATCCCAGTCTGACTCCAGATTGTAGTCATTGACAAAGAGCTTCAAAGGAGCAGTACCACCGTTTTCTGCATAATATTTGCGAGCGGCAGCCACAACAATGCGTACATAATCCACATTACCCAAATAGTCTTGCCAGTAGAAATTGTTCTTGGCATCTTCGGGAGAAACGTTGCTGGCTGATTGTAAGGTATAGAAACCTTCATCGTTACCACCACCGGAAATAGCTTCGTTCACTACATCCCATGCAGTTACATAACCACCGGTAGCTTTCATCATACCTTCTACCCAGTTGTTCATAGCCCAAGTAAGGGTGTCTTTCTTTTCTTCGGGAGTGAGAGGAATAGAATTGCCTTTAGTTACTATTTGCAACTTGATATTATCAAAATAATACTTGTTAGCAGGCGCATTAGGCACACCTACATCAAGATTCCATGCAAAAGTCTGCATGT
Organism: Bacteroides timonensis; assembly: GCF_000513195.1. Classification (GTDB taxonomy): domain Bacteria; phylum Bacteroidota; class Bacteroidia; order Bacteroidales; family Bacteroidaceae; genus Bacteroides; species Bacteroides timonensis. The sequence continues at coordinate 3,300 of NZ_CBVI010000001.1, forward strand.
TTTCAGTAGGAGAAAGAGTTGTATTTATTGTAATAGTTTTTTCGAAATGTTGCCATTCTGTAGTAAAATCAACAGCACATCCGCCATCATAATGAATATAAGCACCTGGAGCAGCATGAGCCTGAGATTCTGACTTGTTAGGTACATCTGCACGATAGTCAAAAGAAATATGTACTACTTCCTTATCTACCAACGGGCGGTCAGCATAGAGAAAGAACTGAGTATCCCAACTGTTTACACCACCACCTGCTGACGTTACAACAAAAGCGCGACTACCATCTTTACCTACACCATCAACGATATCGCAAGCACCATTAGTCCCACCCACATGAGTAGAAACAAAATTAGTAGTTTCACTACCTTCTGCATCACCATTGGCAATTATGTCGGTAAAGATTTCCATAACCGGAGCCTCAGAATGAGTAATCTTAACATACTTAATTTGAATAGTTCCCACAAAAAGACCGGATTGTGTCATTACATGCCCGCCATCTGCTACCGCTTTGAATGGAAACTCATACTCTTTCCATTCTGTGTTGAAAGAAAAAGAACCTTCTGCTCGGCCGCCCCAAGGTCCAATGCCGAAATTAAGAGTACCTTCAGCAGAACCTTTGACCATCATCTTTAACTTATATTCTTTACCTATTTCAGTTGGTAAGCCATCAGCTGTAAAATACTGAACAAAATAATTCTGAGAAGCTGCAACGGAAGTTTTAATTTCCAAACAACCTTCGGCATCATTTTTTCCAATGGTAGTTGTTTCTTTTACTTCTGCATTTGCTTCGTTCCAAAAACTATATCCCGCAGTAGAATAGTCTATTTCATAATCTACTTTATCCACTTTCGCATCTGGATCTACATCCATCTCCTTATCTTTAATCAGTGAATTCAGATACTTATTCCTCTGTTGTGCATGCCAAGCCAGCGTATGTCCGTAAATAGTAAGACCTCCGGCCTTAGCCGCAGAAACAAAGTTCTCCACTGTTCCAAAATTCATCTCACCATTATCGTTCACACATGATGCATACTTCATGGCATTGCCTGCCGTCATTTCCGCAAAATTACTGTTGGCCAACTGAGTTACTAGTCCTCCAGCAGTGTAATCGTTTGCAGCCAGTGCAATTCCCAACTTAAAGTCGGGATTGGCACTGCTGTTCACATAAGTTTTCAAGACATCATAGTCATTGAGGTACTCCATACCTGCAATGGAAGCAGGTTTCTCTACCGAGAAAGCCAACGGCTTGTCATCCACGCAAGAAGCGACGCCAACAGCCGCAGCCATCAAAAGCATTGTACCTAATATATTTTTTGTATGTTTCATATTAATACTTTTTAAAATAAGAAACCCTGTCGTTATTTCTTCACGGGAGTAAACCATTCAGCCTTCACGCCACGGTAATGCGTCACCAGAGTGTCTTTAGTGGCACAATGAATGCCAGCGTAGTCCATGGTGTAGTCCAGATAGATTACATCGCGGTCTTTATTTCCCCAGCTGTTCTTGTCACCTTTGGCAACGAACTTACCGTTACCGCTAGCTTCTACGCCATCGGTATTAGAAGTAATGACGCAATTGCCGCTCTCGTCGAAAGTGAGTATCAAATTGGCTTCAACATTCTTTCCGGCAGCATCTTTAGTAGGACGCTCCCACTGCACTTTGTTCAAGCCCAGCGTACTGAATCCGCCAATGGTTTCATCCTTCTCCACATTAGCAGCATGGCGAACTTCCGTACCGGTCTTGTTACCAGTATAAGTATCAACACCCCGACGCAAGTAATGTGAATCGTATTTACTGACATACTTCACGGCATAAAGAATATAATCTTTGGATTGTACTTCCCAATCTTCCTTATTCACACGATCGGGAGTACCAATACCAGCCGCAATCTTACCTTCCAAAATGGAGTCGGCATTCTGCACACCGGTCATTACTACCGGAATAACGTAGTTCAACTCCGTAGCCTTGGGATCATTGAAGAATGCGTCGGTCAAATTCACCGTAACGCCACCCAATACCTGACCTTTCTTGATAACAATCTTGTCATCACTCAGCGTGTAGTGCGATGTGGGCAAAGGCACGATATCACCTTTTGTGCTTTCGAAAGTGTAACCATCGCACAACGAATTGTCTACCCGGATACCAATCTCCACATTTTTTTTGTTATCATATACACCACCTATCGTAGCCATAATCTGACACTTGTGCTCGTTATCCAATGAGTTATCTACGGATGGATCCTCGCCCAGTGTGATGGTACGAATGGGACTTTGATAGGCAAAGTAAACCGCAGAATATTTAAAGTCTGGGAAATCCCGGTCACCGTTTTCGCATGCAGTGAACAAGACTCCCGCCATAGCGGCTATTATCCAGAATGATTTTTTCATTGCTATTTTCATTTATTCAGTTTATATAAATTCGTTTACATACAGCCTGTCGCTTACCATCCCTTATTCTGGATGAGAGCATCAAACTTCAACATTTCGCTATAAGGTACAGGACCATAGTACATATAATCTTTATAGTCGCGTTTCTCTACGTCCACCACCTCGTGGTGAGTTCCTGTAATCTTCATACCCTTTGCAGTTTCGTTCAGTTTGCTGATATCTACCTTCCAACGGCGAAGATCCCAGAAACGGAAGCCTTCGAAACAGAGTTCCAGACGACGTTCGTTGCGGATGAGTTCGCGCATTTTGTCCTGGTCATTCTTCACTGATTCCAGATAGGGATCACCACCATTCTCACCGACACCGGCACGCTGGCGGATAGCCTTAATCACGTCATAAGCAGAGTAGCTGTTTGCACCTTTACCTTGTGGCCCCCAAGCCTCGTTAGCTGCTTCGGCATAACCCAGGAAAATTTCAGTATAACGAATCCAAGGCTTAATGTGATAACCGTTGGTCGTATTGCTGGGGTTAGCATTCACGTTCATATCCAAGAACTTGCGAAGATAATAGCCGGTACGTGTAGAAGCACCGTCGAACTTGTTCATGGCATCATTGTTAGTACCATCTACAGCAGTAGTGATGACGCTACTTGAGTTACCTGCCTTGCTGCCATTATAAATAATGTATAGAGCTAAGCGAGGGTCGCGATCAGCATACGGATTCTGAGCATCGTATCCGCTCTTCGGATCGCTGATGGGATAACCGTTCAGCGCGGGAAATGCATCTACCAAATTCTGCGTCGGGTTAACACGACCTTTTCCGAAAAGTGAAGGAGGATACTGATCCTTTTCAAGGTCGGCACTCTCGTTTTTGTTGCTACGCCACAAGAATTCGGGGCGGTTGTAGCCTGCTACCAAATTCTTGATACCGTTGGAATCCTCGTACCACTTGTTACCCGTAGCATCAATAGCCGCAATGGGGTTGGTGCCAAGATTCGCCAAGATTTCAGCCATACGGTTGGCGGCCTGTTCCCAAGTAACACCTGAACCTTCACTATAAGCGGGACTGGCAGCCAACAGAGCGGCCTGAGCACGAACAGCGCGAGCTACGCGGGCACTCATACGATTCTTGGCATGATCGCCAAAGACACGGTTGTACTGACTAAAGTCGGCACCCATCTGAGTATATTTAGTGGGCACCTCAGCCGTAGTTTCCACATCGCCATACTCTTCCGGAAGCATTTCAATAGCTTTCTCCACATCCCGGTTCAGCTGGTCAAGACATTCACGGAATGTGTTGCGCGGTTTATTGAAGTCGGAGTAGATAGTCTCTGACTCCAGCAGAATGGGTATGCCCAGCAGTTGTCCATCGGCAGTCCATCCGGCACAACTCATCAGCAAATGATACATATAGAGGGCACGCATACCATACGCATCGCCTTGAAAACGTATTTTAAATAGCTCGGAAGCCATTTCGTCTTTGGCCCATTCCACTTTATCGGATATTTCGAGAAATTGATTGAGGTATTGCCAAGAGGCACGCAAATATTGCCAACTATCCACAGGATTGTTGTCGGCACGCCATGCACCGGTCGCCATTCTCAGATATCCATTGCCCACATCGTTGGACACGGCATCGTCAGTAGCCACATCGGTAAACTTCCAAGAGTTGGCGTTTTCGCCCAGCGGATTACTGATATAAGCATGTCCCAGTAAACCGACAGCCCATGCAGGCATATTCTCCAAGTCTTCCACAGTCTTATGGTTTTCTATAGCCGGCTCGAATAGGTCATCACAAGCACAGAATCCCACCAATAATGCTGTTGACAAGATGATATTTTTTAGTTTCATAACTTCTTATTTTTCAATCTTCATATTATTTATTATTCACATTCTTAGAACGTACCCTTGAAACCAAGTTGGTAGAAACGTGTCTGAGGTGCGCTTCCCACATTCATTTCCAGTATCTTGCGTTCCTTGGCAATCATCAGCAGATTGTTAGCATTGGCAAAAAAGCTCAAGCCTTTAATGAAAGTTCCTCGCAACACATTTTGGGGCATAGCATAAGTGAGCTGCACCTGAGACAGATTAAAACGGTCGTTCTTGTACATCCAGAAGTCCGAAGTACGGAGATTGTTTGCACCATTGGTAGTCGTCAGACGCGGGTAGGTAGCTGTAGCCGCAGTCTCGGGAGTCCAGCGATTGCGTGCTATTTCTGAGTATTTGCTGTCACCGCTCATCCAGTAATAAGAGTTATTTTTCATGCCGTGACCACCCAAGTAAAGGTTACCCATTGCAAAGAAAGTAAAATCACGCCACTTGACAGTGAGGTTGATGCCGCTCATAAGCGGAGAGTCCCAACGACCCAGGAATACGCGGTCATTATCATCAATCTTGCCGTCGTTGTTCTGATCCTTGTAGCGGACGTCACCCGGTTTCACGTCACCAAACGTCTGTGTAGGAGCCGAAGTAATTTCAGCTTCATCCTGGAAGAAACCTTCGCTCTCCAAGCCCCAGTATCCGTTCAGCGCACGCCCCACAGCCGATAGATAGCTGAACTCGATGTTCTCGTCACGCTTTTTAGCAGTACTCTTATAATACATACCGCTAATTCCCAGAGTCAGATCTACCTCGCCCACCTTCTTATTGGCATATACGCTGAAATCGAAACCTGTGCGCTGATCCACATTGAAGTTTACATAAGGGATGATAGATGATGACGGATAACCAATCTGCGTGAAGTAGTTAGGATACAATGAACCGGGACGAACCAATCCGCCATCCATCTTGCTGGTGAAGAAATTGATATCGAAATTGATCAGATTACTCCACATTGAACCACGCAAACCGGCAGTGAACTCTTTACGCTTCACATAGGTCATGTCGGGATTGTTACCACGCTGAAACTCTGTTGCAGCCAGATCACCGTTATCTCCCCAACTATACCAGCCACCTTTTTGTACCACTGTCTTGTAAAGGTAGTAGCCGTCTTCATTGTCACTGGCAGTGATGTCGAGGTCCTGATTAATGATACCTACAGAAGCAGTGAACATCAAATTGTCGAAAATAGAGTTTTCCAGGAACTTCTCATTCGCCAGATTCCAGCCTAAAGTCACCGTAGGCGAGAAGGCCACGCGATTGCCGGTGGGCAACTTTGTAGAATAAGGCATTGCAACGCTGAAATCAGCATAGTACTTGTGCTGATAATTGTAGGATGCCTGGAAGCCCAAGTTGGCGTTAGTAGTGCGATGGTAATGTCCGCTGCGCTGTGTCTGCCAGGCATTGGCCAGAATCATACCGAAGACGTTATGATCTTCGTTGAAAGTATTCTGATAGTCGAACTGACCGGACACGTTGTATGTATAACGATAAGCCGAGTTACTGATGTTCTCAGTGCCACTCTTCTCATCTTTACCATACTGAGTAATGCTTGAAATGATATCCTCGCCGTTGTAGTTGCTCCACGTAGGGGCAAAAGTGGCATAACTGTTGCTATAACCCTGATTATAGGTCGATGCATAGTCGATACCGTATTTAGCACGGAAATAAAGGCCTTTGAGCAACGGAGAGAGATTGACGTCAAAACGGGTATTGAACTGGAACTGACGGCTTACGAACTTGCTGTCGCCGGCTGCATAAGCATCGGCCACCGGATTGGTGGGATGTTGCTGCGTACCACCAAAGAAGAATTTGCCATTTTGAAGATAACTACTGTTCAGCACAGCATTCAATGAATTCTGATCGGTTGCCTCAATGTAACTCAAGGGAATGAACGGAGTCACCAAGTGTGGACGCAACGTGGCTGTCTGTCCCCACCAGTCTACATTGGCCGAATAGGAATCATAAAAAGTAACATTGGCATCAGCTTGCGCAGTGATAAGCTTATGAAGCCGCATGTCCACGTTACCACGTACAAAGAAACGGCTGACATAGTTATCCTCGGTCTTGCCCACCTTCAGCAATGATGATTCGCGATAGTAACCGGTAGTCGTATAGTACCTTACCTTCTCGCTACCACCTGAGATTTCGGCTATTGCTTCCGAACGGTTATAAGCTTTCTTCAGGTATTCGGAAGAATACATGTCGAAGTTGGGATAGCGATAGGGATTCGAACCGGAAGCATGATTAAAGATATCTTCCTGCGAGTAGTTCGCAGCCAGTCCATCATTGGCACGAGCCTCATTATAGAGAGTCATATACTCTGCCGAACCCAAATATTTGGGATAAGACTTGGGAGTATAGAAACCGGTATTGGCATGAATATTAATTCTTAGATCGCCAATTTCGCCACGTTTGGTGGTGATGGAGATAACGCCTTTGGCCGCACGCGGACCATAAAGCACTACGGCCGACGCTCCTTTCAAAAGCGTAATCTGGTCTATCTCGTGAGGGAGCACGTTGTTAGCGTCGCGTACCATACCGTCTACGATAACGAGGTATTCGGTATTTCCCCAGATGTTTCCGTTGAAACCGCCCACCACATTGTCTACAAAGCCTAAACTATTGCTTGTATATGCTTTCTCTGACATTTCCTTCATATCAATCACTGATACTCCACCCAGCAGGTCGCGCTGGTCGATGGAGCGGAATGCCACTTGCACCTTTGAGAGCGTATCAGCTTGAGCAGCTTCCAACATATCTGCCAGCGGTTCTTGAGCGGCAGTATGTGTGTAAGCGAAAGCCAACGTCGCACAAAGTACAAGTCCTTTATATATATGTTTCATTTTATTAGAGTTTTTACGTTAATAAAACCATTACCAACCGGGATTCTGGTAGAATTCAGGATACATCGTCACATCATCGGTCTTGAATGGCAGCCAGTAGTGCTTGCCGGAGAGCTTGCGCTGCGTCACTACCTCTTCGCGGAAGTTAACGACTTTACGTTCTTTCGGGTCGGCATTAGGGTCAAATGCTTCCGCGCGATCGAACCGCTGCGTGGTCTTGATGTTGTAAGGAGATTCGGTCAGCAGTTTCCAACGACGCAGGTCGTTGAAGCGATGTCCTTCGTAAGCTAGTTCAACAGCGCGTTCACGACGAACCTCATCCATGAATTTTTCAAGATCGGCAGTGTATGCGGTGGCAACATCTTCCACACCCGCACGTTGACGGACTACATTGACTGCTTCCACAGCATTCTTCGTGAAAGAAGTAGACTTACCGGAGGGCGAACCGTAACCTTGCGCAGCAGCTTCGGCATACAGAAGATATACTTCTGCCAGACGCAACCATGCTAAATGGAAATGGGTAGCCTTACCGTATCCGTAGTCGTTATCAGCCTTGTTGGCTCCCAACGGAATAAACTTATAGTTGAGATAGCCCGTACGGCTGGTTCTCTTAGGATCGTTGCAGGCATTACCGCCTTCATAGAGGTTGGCATACTCAAAAGCTTTGAATTTATCGTCCGTCGGAGCTTTAATCATCTTCACACCATCATAGAGAAAGTTATTGTAGAAACGCGGGTCACGACCTTTCCAAGGTTGCTCCTTACTGAATCCGGAATTGGGATCACTGAGTGGCAGACCATTCGCCATACCGAAATAATTCACATAGTTGGCAGCGGGACAGAGAATGATACCATCACCTTCTGCAATATCCTGAATCTGATAGGAGTTCATCTGACGCCAGTAAGAGTCGGCACCGTAAGTAGGGCTACGCATAATGGCTTCCGTACCACCGGGCATCAGCCAGTTCTGCTCTTTAGTATAAAACAGACTGCTGTATTTGTCAAAGTTTACCAAAGCATATTGTGTCTGACCACCTTCAACCATGGCAAGCACCTTGCCCAAAGCATCAGCCGCGCGTTTACAATAATCCGCATCGTATGAACGGTTGCTATTTTCACCACCATTCACCATTAAAGGGCTACCGGCATAGAGCAGAGACTTACCTAGGTAAGAAAGTGCCCAAATCTTGTTGGGACGGAAAGCGTTGTTACCCTTAGTACGGTTGCCTGCAGCAGTGTTATCCCAGTCGATAGGAAGCAGCTCGGCAGCACGCTGAAAGTCTCTCGCCATCTTTTCGGCATTCTCCTGATAGCTTTCGCGCGGCAGGTTGAACTGTGCATCGGATGGCAATACACTTTCCATATATGGCAAGCCACCCCAATAAGTAGTAAGCTGGAAATAGAACCAAGCGCGGAAGAAATAGAGTTGACCTTCGACAAAGTCACGTTCCTCCTGCGTGGCATCCTTCAACAAACCACTCTGCAGAGCTTCAAGACCGAGATTGGCCTGACGAATGGCATACCAGCCACCACCCCACAGAGCCTTAGCAAAACGGTCTCCATCAACTTTCCAGCTTCTATCCAGGAAGCAGTCACCTTTACCAATATAAGTGCGGTAGTTACCACCATCGATAGCATACCCCATCAAACCTTCACCATTACCGGTAGTAATAACCTCATCGTCACCCCAGTTAAAGGAGCTTACCCAGTTATGCTTGGCCACGTCGGGGATAACGTTATACATCACTTCGATAAATCCTTGGAAGTTATTGAAGTTCTTGAACGCATCTTCTGCTGACAGCACAGAGTCGGAATCTCTGTCCAGATAGTCGGTACACGAAGTAAACGTGAATCCGGCTGCGAAGAATACGAAAAGTATGTGAATAATCTTATTTTTCATCTTAATCTCAGATTAAAGTGTTATTTTAAAACCTAAATTGAAACGACGTTGAGTGGGGTATGCGCTCCATCCACCGGTATTCGACTCACGGTCATCGGGCATATCGGTCCAGAGGAAGAGATTGTTACCATTGATAAACAGCTTCAAAGTGCCCAAACCCGATGCCTTCAGCCATTTTTCCTTAGAGAAGGTATATGAAAGTTCAGCATACTTCAAACGTGCGTACGAACCGTCGAAGAGGAAGCGTGTACCATCGGTATACCGGCTTGTCTGGTTCAGCCAGCGAGGCAGAGGTACATCACCGTTTTGATTTTCCGGAGACCAGTAGCTGCCCTCGTGGAAAGCGGTGTTTCTTGTACCACCCAAGCTACTGAGGCCTACAGAACGGCTTACGTTAGTCACACCGTAGAACTGAACGAAGAAGCTCCAGCCTTTGTAGTCAGCACCGATCTGAAGGTTCATTGTATTCTGCGGAGTACCTGTATAGCCATAAGGAATATTGTCGTTCACGGAAATAATACCGTCGGCATCATAATCGAGGATGACATAGTTACCGGGCTTACGTCCTTCATCGTATTCATCGTGCGCCGTACTACCATAAAGTTCATCCCAACTATTATAATATCCATGATCCACATAAGAATAATTCTGATCAATAGCCTTACCAGCCTTCTTCTGATAGTCAGGTTTCAGTCTGGGATCATCCGCCTCCTTGATCTTGCTGACAGCATGAGTCAGAGAACCATTACCCCAAAGGCGCCAGTCTCGGTTGAGCTGCTTATTCCAGCGAATATCCAACTCGAAACCTTCACTGTCTACCTTGCCAAGATTGGCCACAGGAGCGGAAGTACCAAAATATGAAGGAACGGCACGATTGGCACCGGTTACCAAAATATCGGTACGTTTTTCCTTAAAATAGTCAAATGAACCCGAGATAAGGCCGCCAAAAATAGCGAAGTCAGCAGCGATATCAAGTTTGGTAGCCGTCTCCCATTGCAGGTTCTTGTTGCCAAGCTGGCTCTGTTGCCACCAGCTGTAAGGGCTCTTGGAAGGATCTACACCCGTCAACGACTGACGATAGCTGCCACCATTGCTCCAAGTATCCATATAAAGCCAACGTCCGCTTACATTGTCATCGCCAATCTGACCATAAGACGCACGAAGCTTCAACATATCCAGCCACTTGAGGTTGAGTTTCTTCACAAGGGGTTCTTCCGAAACCATCCATCCGATAGCACCCGAGTTGAAGAAGGCAAAGCGATTTTCCTTAGCAAAGATTTCGGAACCATTGTAAGCACCGTTATATTCCAACATGTAACGGTTTGCAAAATCATATGTGCCACGGAACACCCAGTTCTCACGATAATGGGGCTGTTCGCTACCGGTAGCATACTGCTCGCGGCTAAAGTTACCCATGGCTCCCACTGTATGTTTTCCAAACTTATTGGAATAGTTCAGCTGAACGGAATAGTTCATACGGCGGTAGGTAGCCCAGTTTTGAACAGCACCCGCACCGGTCATCCAAGCGCTGTTATTCTTAAAGTCGAACTTATATAAGGCATCAGGAGAAACGTCGGTATACTCTATACCTGTATCGGGATCGATCCATTTGTGCATTTCACTTTCCCAGTCGTTTGTGTCATCCACTCCACGACCTGTTTCACGGAAGGCGTTGTCGAATGCCAACTTAGCCTGTATGTTCAACCCCTTGAGTACGAAACCAAGATCTTGTTCGAGGGTGAAGTCAGTGTTCAGACGATCATCTGTTGTATAACCTATACCGTTGACGCTGAGTCCCTCGTAAGAGTTAGTGGCAGCCTGCGTGGGGTTGGGATAATAGTAACCAAAGGTACCGTCACTGTACACCGGCATGAAAGAGTCGGGAGAGATGCCATAGAAAGCACTCCAAACAAGATTCTCGTACTGACCTTGCGTAGCCTTCTTCACGGCATGCGAACCCGAAAGGTTGACGTGCAATTTAGTAGTCTTGGTCAGGTTGAAATCGAGGTTACTACGCACGTTGATACGGTCGTATCCGAATCCCGGGTCATAGCCCTTAATATTGGTTACCTTCTTATATATATCGCCTTCATGCGTATAGTCCACACTGGCGAAATATTTCACGAACTTAGTACCACCACTGATGTTGACGTTGGCATTATAAGAAGTAGCTACGTCCTTCAACAGATAGTCCACCCAGTCCATATTGGGGTAGCGTTCAGCTTCTGCCTGATTGGCCGGATAGCGATACTTGTTCAAACGGTCCTGCGTCAGGTAGTAACTCCAGGCTTCCGGCTTATAAGCCAGTTCACTCTCGATAACTTGGTTACGGAGCGAAAGCGCATCATACGAGTCCATCATATCGGGCAATTTAGAGTAGGTCTTCAATGTCGTACTGGCATTGATGTTGATCACTGCCTTACCCTCGGCACCACGTTTGGTGGTAATCAAGATTACACCGTTGGCACCACGCACACCGAATACGGCAGTTGCCGACGCATCCTTCAATACAGAAATGGTTTCCACAGAGTTGATATCCACCGAATTCATGGGACGTTCTACACCGTCCACCAATATAAGCGGATCGCTTGAGTTCCAGGATGTCACACCACGAATGGTGATCTTCGGGTCTTCTTCACCCGGCATACCGGTAGTAGTCATAGTCACTACACCCGGGAGGTTACCCGTCAGCGCCTGACCTAAACTGGAGACACCACCGGTGCGCTCCAAAGCTTTCGAAGTGGTTTGTGCAATGGAGCCCACCACCGAGGCCTTCTTCTGCTGACCAAAACCCACTACCACAACTTCTTCCAGCTGTTGGCTGTCATCTTCCAACACGACTCTGATCGATTGCTGAGGGGTTACTTTCACCTCTTGTGATTCCATACCGATAAATGAAACAACGAGAGTTACATTATCATTAGGAACAGCCAACGTAAAATTTCCATCTATATCTGATATCGTACCTATTGAAGTGTTGCCTTTCACAACGATGGAAGCACCAATTACAGTTTCTCCAGTGCCATCAAGAACTGTTCCTTTTACCGTTACCCCATTTTGCGCTAAAGTTGGCAAACAACTTAATAGCAACAAAACCAGCAGGTAAGGGATCTTTTGGATTTTTTTTGTTACATTTTTCATTACCATTAGTTTAAGATATTAAAAACTACATTCTCTTTTTTCCATTAGCTATTATAGATAGCTTTAGCTGTCATCATACTTGCATTTCATAATCAATTAGTCTTTTAAGATTAATAATTCAACGGTTAATAATCATATTACTATTATTACATATATTAGCGTTTCATGTCATAAGAGGAAAGAAAAGTGTTTTCCATACGTATCTCTCCAAATAATATAGTCGCTTTTTCTCAGCAGCAAATGTATGCATCAGAAATGGAAGGGCGGATACGATCATGCTACACGTTTTTTTGATGACATTACATCTTTCTTTTCGATGTTACATTCTTTTTTGACCGCATTTCGTAAAATTATGTAATACACTATATTTCAACCAATTATAAACACACAAGAGAGTTGTTTTCAAAAAGAGAAAGAGAGTTTGAAAAGCCATTTCCGCGAACGAAAAACACCATAATAATGAATCAAAAATCGCAAGAGAAATGCAAGAAAAAACAGCGTGGTAACGTATCACAAAAAATATGTAACCCACTTGTTAAAGCTAAAAAATGACTTTCATTCATTTATTGCAGCAATACATCCATTAACACTTTTAAGCCTTTTTGATTACTTTCTATCAAGATCAGACAGGGGATGGACATATCTTTCGGAAATGAATATAAACAAGCGAAAGAAATAGTAGAAGAAAGTGCACTTGATTAGACTCACTATGCGAGGAAAGAGGTCCTTGAGAATGGAGGGGTTACATGGTAAAATAAATATACTGACAGATAAAAATAGAGTAAAGGGAAAAACTTTCAGGCTACTTACGTAATTTGAGCAAAATGAGCTGCTTGAGCGAAATGAGCAATATGACAAAATGTAAATCATGATGTCTGAGGTTGCTTTCTTTCGTACCATTAGTTGCCGTGATGCAAAAAAAGCAAGGATTACCTGTTAGGCAAATGCAGTATGATTTGTAATGGTGAAAGGAAGCGCATTTTAGAAAGAGATTCCTTCTTATTTCGTTCTTATTAATTGCGCTTTGATCGTATTTTCTTCAAATATGATTATTTGATTCCGCTACCTATCTTCTTTGAAATAGAAGAATATTGCCTGCTTTTCAGAAGGGTTACACCCTTTTTGGGTGATGGTGTCACCTTTTGGTAAGGATGGTGTAGCCTTATGGGGCAAAAGGTGTAGCCATTTCTCAAATTACATCATCCGTTTAGGGAGAATAGATTATCTGATTGATTAGAATAGATCATGTAATGGAGCAGAATAGACCATCTGTAACATAACAATAGATGATATGAATCAGATAAAACAAGGTTTTATCCTTCTGGAAGCAACTTTCTGATTGGGACCTTTGTTATTAATAATGAAAAAAAACAGATGTATTGCAACGGAATACATCTGTTTCACTATCTTATTGTCATATTGCACCGAGCGCGTAAATTCCGGTGTTTCTTAGTCAATCAAGTTTAGGGAATCATGGAACATCCATTTGAAACGGCGAAGCCGGAAGTCCCGCCTTATTCTTCAAATTGGCCTCCTGCGGATTATCATCCCAAGCATAGCGAACCTTTGTGGGCTGAGCAATCCCTTCACTCCAGACCATCACTTTATTGCCTTCCACGGTCGCCTCAGCCCATTTAAAACGTCCATCCGCTCCCGCCAGCGCAAAACCTTTAAGTTGAGCTACAGGCATTAAATCATCCGTTCCCGCCTCAAAAGATAGAATGATCTTTCCTCCCTCAATAGCGGCGGCAGTGCACAGCGGACCACTATGAACTATATCTTTGTGACCATATACTTTCTTCTTGACCTGAAGCGCCACTCTCCTTGCCAGTTCCTTCTTATTCAGCGGATGAATATCATTCCACTCTCCTAAGTCTATTGCCACAACCAAAGAGGTATTAGGCAACTTCAACGTCACCTGCCGCTGTGCTTCACGCATACCTGCCCAACCACTTTCTACAGGCTGCTGATGCGTCTGCATAAAATTGGGTAGCTGCATAATAAAGAATGGCAGGTCTTCATCTGCAAATTTCACCCGCCAGTCTTTGAGCATGGCAGTCAATAAAGCTTCATATTCACCCGGACGTCCTGCATTCGATTCGCCCTGATACCACAAAGCTCCCTTAAAAGTAAGATTCCGCAAAGGAGAAATCATGGAATTATACATACCGGTCGGAATGTTCTGAAAAGATACACCTCCTCTTCCGGCAGGCATTTCACAACCCAGCCTATACTTCCACTCCTCGGACAAGCGAACCGTATCCCCATCTATCGCCATGCAATAGGGCTTACCTTTTACAAAGCTGGGACGACCACCGGAATTAATAAGACGTACCGTAACCAGATTCTCTCCCGCTTTCAACACCGATGCAGGAACTTTATAAATGCGCGGCGGATATTGATAGGAAGTAGTACCTACAAAAACACCATTCACATACACAGAGTCCGCATTTACCATACAGCCTAAACGCAATATGGCATCTTTATCAGCCTGCCCGACTGTAAGGCGAATATTCTGCCGGAACCAGTGCGATCCACTTACCGGATAACCATCCTTACTGCCCAACTGATAAGAAAACATATTCACTTCCTCCCAGTCGGAATCATTCAATTCCGGTTCATACCATTTAACCGGAGCATGAAGGCCTTCATCACCTTTATATAAAGAAAGATTCCAAAACCTCGACATCATTCCTCCCGCTTTATTCATCAATGCCTTGTATTCATCGGAGTTATAGATATCCCGCTCACGCAGGTTCTTCGGGAATGCCTGAAGCGCATCTTCACTCATCCAGGCTTCAATAGAACTTCCTCCCCAACTTGAATTGATAATGCCGACAGGAACTTTCGTCTCATTATACATCTCTATTGCAAAAAAATAAGGTAATGCAGCATAAGACTGGGCAACCTGCGGATTCAGTGCTGTCCAGTTCATCTGGGATATATCTTCTTTAGGACCATGCAAATCATTACCATAGGGAGTCTTGACATAGCGGACCATTGAATTCTCGTAAGTAGCAGTCTCTCTACCGAACATATCCGCTACACGCGCCACCGTCAGTTCCATATTCGACTGTCCCGAGCACAACCATACATCTCCTATCAGGATATCCTTCACTGTCATTTCGTTCACTGTCAGTTCATAAGGACCACCGGCCTTCATTGCAGGAAGTGTTACCAGCCATTTGCCATTTTCATCGGCTACTGCCGTGTATTTCTTCTTCTTGAACATGACAACCACATTCTCACCCGGATCAGCCGTTCCCCATATTTTTATGGGACGTT
Source organism: Bacteroides timonensis (assembly GCF_000513195.1). GTDB lineage: Bacteria > Bacteroidota > Bacteroidia > Bacteroidales > Bacteroidaceae > Bacteroides > Bacteroides timonensis. The sequence goes on from NZ_CBVI010000001.1 coordinate 18,730, forward strand.
CACGTTGCAATACCATCCCATCCGAAAGAACGGATGGGAGTTTCACTTTAGCCTCAGCCAACACAGAACAGATGCAGGCCAGTACTATCAATAAAGCAAATCTGTATTTCATAATCTTTCCTTTCTCCATACTCCTTCTTATTTTACAGAACTCTCCGGCGCTCCCAGGAAAGAAGGTTTCAAACCTCCGAAGTCAATCATTATCTTCTGCATGACAAGTGCCGGATCAAGCGGACGGATGCGCAAGGTATGCTTTTCTTTCTTATCAAGCAAATGTTTTGTTTGGGTAGTAATGATGTGCTCAGCCTGCAATCTGCCAAGTTCACCTTTATAATCACCGTTGATGTTGACTATCTGTTCGTCGCCGCCATCCAGTGAAACCGCATATCGCAGTCCTTTATAATCATTGAAATTCAATGTCGAAGAGAAACGTACTATAACTGTTACTTCACCACTCTTCTCCGTTTCAAAATCATATTCCAAATACATATCTTCGCCCGGAGTAGCTGTGGAAGGCAAAGTAGTGACGGCTGACAAGGTACGTCCCAGGTTAGGGATCGTAATCCAATTAGCAGATGCACCATTCGCTGAACGGGTATAATGTTCTGCTTCAATAGATATATATCCATCCTTTTCTACAAACACAGGTGGCGCAGGAGCTATACGGGGCTCGGGTACAGAAGTCACTTTAGGCATTATATTGCGCTTCGGATCATTCCAGGATCTATATCCGATGTGAGTCTGATCCATGATATGATTCCATTTGCCCCCACTCATTACATGATTATAATGATAAGTCAGCACGGAGTCGCGCTCGAAACAAGCACGTGCCTTATCCGCCCATTTATTGGCTTTCACATCATTGGCCTCTGCCAGTTTACGGTTCATTGCCACGGCATAGTACATATCATATAAGTTGGAACATGCCTGTATCGGGAAAAGTACCAGTTGGTCGAAAGCATCCCGGTATTCGGCAGGCATCAGATAATAAAGTTTCAAAGCATCCAGACACAATACAGCGTATTCATCTTTTACACTTTGCCATTCGTTATAATTTTCCAGGCTGTAAGTCCGGTCATTCAACATTTCCGGAGTAACCCTACGGTTGTATTTAGTATAAGTGTCGATCAGACGAGCCGCTTCTTCGGCATAGTATCCGCCAAATTGCTGACGACAGAAATCCACCGTATGCTGAAACAGATTATTTTCATTGAAACGTTTCGGTTCCCAGGCCATATCTAAAAAGAAGGTGATGGGATATTCCATCGGCTTCAAGTCACCTACGTTCACCACCCACAATTCGCGCACGCCATAGTCATAGGTCAGCATCATCTGCTCCCACGTGCGTTGTATCTGAGTAATATTTATCCATTTGGAGTTACGGGGAGCCCCTACATAGTCGAAATGATAATACATGCCGTAACCACCTTTACGAGGCTTCGCTTTCAAGTCGGGCAATTTACGTACATTGCCCCAGTTGTCATCACAGAGCAGCAGCGTTACATCGTCGGGCACTCGCATACCCTTATCATAATAATCCTGCACTTCCTTATAAAGCGCCCATACCTGCGGAGTTTCTTTTGCCTTCTTACCGGTTACTTTCTCTATGATTTTCCGCTGATCTTTCACGATATTCTGCAACAAGGAGATATTGGCATCTTCGCTCATCGGTTCATCGCCGTCGCCACGCATGGCAAGGGTGATCACCGCTTCCCAATCCTTGCAGCGTTCCATACCCTGCTGCCAGAAGTCGCGCAACACAGCACCGTTCGTAGTGTAATTCCACTCTCCTTTTCCACGACGTTTCCAGTCCTTTTGAGCCTGTCCCATCGGTTCATGATGGGAAGTACTCATCACAATTCCCATCTCGTTGGCCAACGGACCGTTCATCGGGTCATCATCGTAGAAAGCACTGTTCCACATAGCAGGCCACATAAAATTTCCTTTGAGGCGAAGCACCAGTTCGAACACCGTTTCGTAGAACTTACTATTGAACCCACCAAAGGTAGCAGACGCCCAGCCGCCTAAACTGGGCCATTCATCATTCAGGAAAATACCGCGGTACTTCACTGCCGGTACACCATCGGTATATACACCTTCTTTAATAGATATAATATCATGCTTCTCCACCGGAACATCTGCCCAGAAATACCAGGGAGAGACACCCATCTGCCGGGAAAGCTCGTAAATACCGTAAATAGTTCCCCGCTTGTCACTACCGGCAATGACAATTGCCTCTTCCACTCCTTCCACGGGCTGCTTCACCGTCTGAAGAATGTACTTCTCACGTTTCCCCTTCAAATCTGCAGCTGGAATCTTTCCTGCCTGCACCAGTTGTTTAATCCATAAACTATTCTCAACAGAACCGACAATCAGCATACGGTTACCGGATGGGGAATGAATAATTTCCGGAGTAGCGCCTGTCACTTTACCTGCATCTGTCTGCAAATTGGCAACAGCCCTCAGCACTCCTTTATCTTCCTGCGAGTCTACCAGTATCGGATACGCCTTTCCTTGCTGTATCCAGGTAAAACCATTACTCTTATTTGTCACAAAACGCTCTGCCGCCGACAAAGAGGGAAGTAACATGAAACTTACTAAACAATAAAAAATCCAACTAATTCTTGTTTTCATGGTAAGATACTTTTTAATTAACCTTCGTTTTGTACAAAGATAGTTCATTACAAAGAACTTTTCGAATCTTCGTGTTCCCATTTGCTACGGTCAATGTTACATCCCGTCTTTTCATGTTACATAAACTTACATTGATGTAACATACGCTCAAAAAATGGCTCTGGTCAGCCCTAAACCAGCACCTTACCTTTGATTTACCTCCATCATTCATGTCCCCTGGCCTTAGCCTATCATCAATGCCGATGATGCCCACCATCAATACCATTGATGATAGACATCACACTCAAAGTGAAGTTACTCCATCTGGTCAAAGTTTTACCGTCACCTTCTTTCCTGTATAAGTAACCGTCTTGCTGTTGCCGTCCGCTGTCTTCACCGTAAACTGGCGTTTTTCGAGCATGCCGTTATATTTTCCCTTGCGTGCACCGATAGTGAGCGTACGGGAAGCATTATTCCATGTCATAGGAATTTCCGTATATGCTCCTGATTCATAGTTATAATTATCAAACTCATCTTCGTAAAGGGTGAAACTGCCATTGGCACCTGCATACACTTTCAACTCAAGATTATCCCAAGCTTTTTCTGTCGCATATTGCACATCGGGGCCGATGGGAACAATACTTCCGGCTCTGACGTAAAGTGGAATCATATCAATAGTCGTTTCTCTTGATATTTCCTGACCACCATCATATTTCTCATTAGTCCAGAAATCATACCATACAGTGCCTGCGGGCAGATAAATCTTTGCAGTTTTCTTTGTAGTGAAGTCTACTGTCATGCTGCCTTTGCTCTTATTTTTATTGTCATCCCTGTCCCAGCCTGTCTCTTCCGATGCAGTAGCTGCCACTTCCGGAGTGTATTGCGCTTCCACAATCGGAGCCACCAGGATAGACTTGCCAAACATATATTCGTCATTCATGTCCCACACCTTCTTGTCATCGGCAAAATCCATCATCAGCGCACGCATAAAGCTTGACTGCTTATTGGTGACCTGCCAGGAAGTAGAATATATATAAGGTAACAGAGAATAACGCAAACGGATAGCTTTTTCGATAGCATCGTAAATGGGTTCTCCTTTTTTTCCAAACTGATAAATCTCTCTCGGAGCTTCCGTTCCGTGCGAACGCATCATCGGATTGAACGCTCCAAACTGTACCCAGCGTACGTATAATTCCTGATAGGACGGATTCTTTGTAGCTGATCCATCATTCCATCCCTTGTTGTAATGGCCTAAGAAGAAGCCCCCGATATCACTATTGAAGTTGGGATTTCCCGTAAGGGTAAAGTTCAGCCCGGCAGGTATCTGTTTACGCAATGATTCCCAGGTAGAAACGATATCACCCGACCATACATTACATCCGTAGCGCTGCTGCCCAGCAAATCCTGAACGGGTAAGAATAAACACACGCTTGTCTGAAGTCGTAGCTCGTTGGTGATCATAAACACCACCTACGGCCATCAACGGATAGGCACTGCGTACTTTGCGGAATGAGCCTAAATAGGTAGGTGTATCAAAATCTTCGGGTTTTGCATCCAGATGATCCGGTTCGGTGGAGTCCATCCACCATCCATCCATACCCAAATCATAGAGGCGAGTCAGATGTTTCCAGTAAATATCACGTGCAACGGGGCTGTAGGCATCATAAACTCTCACGCCCGACAGATAGTCTTCCCTGGGAGGCCACGTATCAGTGCCTGCAAGAGGCCAAGTCCTGAAATTAAACAATAGTCCTTTTTCATTCAGCTCCTTATAAGGCTTGGTCTGTGGACCGAATGAAGACCAGATCGTGATAATCATGTGCGCATTCTTTGCATGAATCTCATCCAGCATCTGCTGAGGATTATAGTAATTACCATCCAAAAATTCCATTGCATTCCACAGGTAATTACTACCCCAGTACTGCCAATCCTGCACGATACCATCCAGGGGAATCTGTAATTCACGGTATTTGTTCAGTACGCCCAGTACTTCATTCTGACTTTTATAACGCTCTTTGCTCTGCCAGTAGCCATACGTCCACAAGGGGAACATGGGTACTTGCCCGGTAAGAGTACGCATTTGGGCAACTACGCCATCGGCATCTCCACCATACATAAAATAGTAGTCTGTGCAATCACCAACTTCCGATTCAAATGAAGTCTCATTCTCATCGTCAGCAAAGTTGGTCGGAGAATAGTTATCCCAGAAAAGACCATAGCCTTTCACGGATTGGAAGAAGGTGATTCCGTCTTCCACATTGCCCGGCATCAGATACTTCCGTTGGTTACGTTGCGACATTTTACCATTCTGAAGTATTCCCAATCCATATATAGCCTCCTCTTTTTCAAGCGTAAAGGCCTGGCGAACTTTATAAGTGCCCTCATCGGCTTTGCCCTTATTCGGATAAAAAGAAGGAGTTCCCTTTTCTGCCAGTAATTCGTTGTTTTTTGTATCGGTGAAGCGTACCGTTCCATCGGTCTTGTTTAAAATAACAATCATATCAGACGTTTTCAATCTGACATCATCTCCCTGTTCCTTAAAATCAATCTTAGTTTGTTCCGGCACCAATGTTACGGAAAGACTTTCTTTGTCCGGCATCTGATCCTTTACCGAAGGATACTTCACTATGCGGACAATAGAAGGAGAATAAAAAATAACTTCTGCATTGAAGTTTCCTTCCACCACATTTACCTTTACACCCTGTGGCGTCCTATTCACATTTTGCGCCATCAGTAAACCGGATACTAAAAGAAATATACCGGTAATTCCTACTTTTACTTTTCTCATGATATTTCGTTTAAAATTTGAATTATGAGGGCAAAAGTAGCCTGAAGCCTATAAAGCACGTGGTACAAATGTTGCAAGAAGCAACAATCTCGTTGAAATGTGACTATTTCGGTTGTTCTTTCAGACTATTAACGTACTGCAAAGGACGCATACCAAACTCTTCCTGAAAACATTTACTCAGATAACTGGATGTACTGAACCCAACCCGGTCGGCAACTTCGGCCACCGTATGTCCTTCTTCCAAAAGTTGTGCGGCACGTTTCAGACGAATGGAACGGATAAAATTTGTCGGTGTCTTTCCTACCACTGAAACCAGTTTTCGATACAGACCCGTGCGATCCATTCCCATGTCCCGACTCAATACCTCTACTGAATACTCAGGATTGTCCAGATTCTGTTCTACAAATTTCAAAGCCTTACGAAGAAACAATTCATCGGCTGCCGATAGCAAGGAGTTGTCCGGCTCAGCTCCCGGAGTTGCTTTCAGTTGTTCTTTCCTTTTCTCCTGCTGTTCCAGCAACTGGCGCATATTCATCAACAGTTCTTCCAAAGCCAATTCATTTTCAGCAGGCGACAGAGGAGACAGGACTCCTTCCGAAAGCTGGTCAACCAGTTCCTTTAGTTCTACGGCATTATTCTGTATTTCCTTCAGTTGCAATTTGGTTCTGCCTTCATCCGTATGTTTTAAAATGGTATCCAAGGGAGAGATTATACGACTGATAGGTTCTGCCAGTTCCTGATTGATGTTTTGCAAGAAAGTGGACTTCATTTCATCCAGTTTCTCTTTTTGCTCACGTACCAGTTTTCGGCGTTTGTGTCGTATATATACAAAAACTATGGCGATCAAGCTTCCCGTTGCGAACAGAAAATAAAAGAGATAAGCATAAGTGGTTTTCCAAAACGGAGCTTTTACGGTTATTTCAATTTCCGCATATTTTCCCGTCCACGACTCACTATTATCAGCGGCTTGCACTCTGAAAGTGTAAGTGCCAGGCGGCAAGTCAGTATAAGTGGCAGTCCCCTTACCATCGGAAGAGCGGATTTCTCGTTCCAAATAGTCAATACCCGTCAGTTGGTAACGATAATAGGTCTGTGTGGGATTGATATAATTCAAGGCGGAAAACTCTAAAGTGAAAAAGTTCTGATCATAGTTCAAGATAATCTCTTTGGTCAAGGTTATAGGGTGTTGAAGTATCCTGTTACCATGATACATTTTTCCACTTTCCACACGTTCACCAAACAGATCAAAGCCCACGAATAGAGGTGAGGCATACGCCCGCTCCGTTGTGGTATGAAGTGGGACAAACTTATTAAATCCATTAATGCCACCCCAGTAGAGAGTTCCATCTTCTGCGACAAAAGAGGACCGCTCGCAGAATTCATCCGTAATCACACCATCGTACTGATTGAAATTAGCAAACGAATATCGCATCTGTTCTCCCTCTCCCGTTACAGTGATACGTGTTATCCCGTTAGAAGTAGATACCCAGATAGCATGATCTTGTGTTTGAATGATGGAACGGATAGAGTTATTGACCAAGCCGTCCGTGGTATGAAACGTTTTTTGTTGTCCGGTAGCTGTGTTATAAAGCAACAACCCATCTTCCAGACCAATCCATATTTGCTTTTGCCGGTCTACAAAGATGGAAGTACACACATGAAAACTGGGGTTAAAGGTATATTCTTTTGAGGTACAATCATAAACAAACCAACCTTTCCGTGTAATGCCTGCTAAACGGTCCTTCCCCAAAGATGCCAATTGGTAGACAGTCAAATTATCCGTCTGAGGTAGTCCCTGCTCCTTTTCATATTGTCCGGTTTCGGGAGTAAATGTACCGAAACCCTGATTTTCAGTACATAAATACAGAGTTCCGTCCGGTTGCTCCATAATAGAATGAATTGTCTGGCCGGACAACGGATAATATCTGGTTTTTCCATCCGGCAGCATACAATAAAGTCCCTGTCCGATACTTCCCAACCAAGTACGTTGCCGACTGTCCTTAAACAGGGTATTGCAATTGACTGTGGACAATTCCTTGGAATATAAGTTTATGTCTCCATTAGAAAGATGATAGGAGAATAGTCCTTCCCGGGTTCCCACCCACATATTATCCTGGTTTTGTGCTGCAATGCAAGTTACATAAAGATTCATATTTTCCGTAACGGGAAACAATGTCCTGCCAATATTCTGAAAGCGGAAACGGTCCGGATGATAATACAGGATTCCCCGGTTCAAGGTCCCTACCCACATGCCACCTTGGCTGTCATTGTAAAGCGTACTCACTTCTGTATTTATATTGCGTCCGTCCACTAATTTCAAGGTTAGTATATATTGTTTTCTTTCCAGCCCCGCATCTATATTCCATAATCCTTTATGACAACTAATCCATATGCTTCCGTCTTTATCAACAGACAGGTAATTCAGCCAATAGCTTGTCTGCAACACGATGTTCCATTTTCTTCTTTCTACATCATAAGCCAACATTACCCCGCCCCTGTTACCATTGCATAACTGGTAGAAAGTATTCGTTCCCGGCACTACGTAAGATGTATTCCCATACACTCCTTCAGGAAGTTCATCCGACAGTTTCTGCCGATATATTTCCTTTTGTGACTCCATAGCGTAACAAATCAATAAACCGGAACGATAGAACAGATATAAGTTCCCGTCCAACACCCCAAGATCATAAACCTGATCGGTGGTATCTCCAATCGATGAAACACGATTCAGAAAAGTACTTGCCTGCAGAGTTGTCTTATCTATGCGTACCAAATCATCCTTATCCGTTATGACCCATAAATCCTTGGTCTTATCCATGAAAAAATCCTTCATCGGAGTATCTATCCCCCATAAAGCCAGCAAACTGTCCGGTCGCTCAATAAAACATTCACGTCCTATATCCACCACCATCAGTTGGCGTTGATTTTTAAGCCACATATATCCGTGAGCATCTATATATTCGTGATGAAATCCGGAATAGTCTGATAACCGGCAGATATCTTCCCGATCATAGTGCAGATAACTGAAATTAGTACCGTCATATAAGTTCAGTAATCCTTCCGTAGTTATCATCATGCGCCCGTCCGGCAACTGAGTGATATTGCGCACCTTATTTCCGGACAATCCATGCGTTCCGTTAATTGGAGTAAAGACACAATGCTTTTCCGCAATACCGGATAGTGGAAAAATCAACAGAAGTAGTAGAATCAATATGTATTTCATAGCTTGGCATATACTTTTAGTATTGCAAATATACATCTTTATCACCATATAAATGAGGTTGTGTTTTCACAAACACAACCTCACAGACCTAAAAATAATTAACTAACCTAATTTGGTAAACCTACTCACTGAAAACTGATAGTTTCATTTTACCTTTACCTAATTTCCCTATATTGACTAATCTTATCATTTCTTTTTTTATTTCTGCAAATTTATCCAATCCTCTGGAATACATCTGCATCATTTCGCTACACGTATTTATACTGGTATTACATACTTTCTCATACCTGTTACATATACTTTCAATGATGTAACATAGCCACGCAGCATATGGATATGGTATACAAATGAGGTATGAATGAAATGAATATTTCAATATCGAAGAGATGAGGTATAGACATAAAAAAAGGAGTACCGCTGTACTCCAACCTTTGTTAACCTTAAATCTAATACTATGAAAAACACAATGCAAAGGTACGCACTTTTTTGAAAGTAGCAAGTTCCGTGTGCGAAAACAACGCATTTATAACACCATTTAAGAGAAGACATTCTCTTTTTCACTTCCTTTTTCATATTTAGCTTTAAAACGAAGACAAGCTGCACTTTAGCATTAAAAATAATCAAGCTTATTTTGTATTGCTTTCGGTTTGCATTATCTTTGCTAATGCGAAGATAAGCGGCACCTCAGCAGTAAAAATAATCAAGCTTATTTTGTATTGCTTTCGGTTTGCATTATCTTTGTAGAAAAATAATCAAAACGACTTATGCCTGACTATGATTTGATAGCTATATTAGGTCCTACCGCTTCCGGTAAAACTCCCTTCGCCGCAGCACTGGCAGATGTTCTTGACACAGAAATCATCAGTGCAGATTCCCGGCAAATCTACCGTGGTATGGATCTCGGCACGGGTAAAGACCTGGTAGACTACACTGTGAACGGTAAACCAATCCCCTATCATCTGATTGATATTGCTGACCCGGGCTATAAATACAATGTTTTTGAATATCAGCGTGATTTTCTGATAGCGTACGAGACTATTAAACAAAAAGGGAAACTTCCCGTTTTGTGTGGAGGTACCGGTATGTATCTGGAATCCGTATTGAAAGGCTATAAGTTACTGCCAGTTCCCGAAAATCCGGAGTTACGTGCACGCCTTGCCGATAAATCCCTAGAAGAACTGACTGAGATGCTGAAACAATACAAAGCCCTGCATAATACTACAGATGTCGACACCGTAAAACGAGCGATCCGGGCCATTGAGATAGAAGAATATTATGCACATACACCGGTAGACGAACGGGCGTTCCCGGAACTGAACAGCCTTATCATTGGTGTAGATATAGACCGGGAATTACGTCGTACGAAGATATCCCACCGCCTGCGTCAACGTCTGGACGAAGGGATGGTAGATGAAGTACGACGCCTGATAGAACAGGGCATCCAACCGGATGATCTTATCTATTACGGTCTGGAATACAAGTATCTGACTCTGTACGTTATCGGCAAACTGACATACGAAGAGATGTACAAGGAACTGGAGATTGCTATTCATCAGTTTGCCAAACGGCAGATGACCTGGTTCCGGGGAATGGAACGACGCGGCTTTACTATCCATTGGATGGATGCCGGGCTGCCTATGGAAGAAAAGATTGCTTTTGTACAAGCGAAACTCGAAGGGAATTAGTATCTTTGGGGCAACAAAGACAAAGACTGCGGGGAGAGTACAAAAATGATTATGTAGGACTTTACTAAGAGATAACAATATGAGCGTAGAACCCGAAAAGTGGGGAGTGATATACAATCCCAAAGCCGGCACGCGGAAAGTGCAGAAACGGTGGAAAGAAATCAAAGAATATATGGACAGCCGAGGCGTGTCTTATGACTATGTGCAGTCTGAAGGGTTCGGATCTGTGGAACGTTTAGCCGGCATTCTTGCTAATAATGGATACCGCACCATTGTTGTGGTGGGCGGTGATGGAGCGCTAAACGACGCCATCAACGGTATCATGTCGTCCAATGCAGAAGATAAAAGAGAAATCGCCATAGGTATCATTCCCAACGGTATCGGAAATGACTTTGCCAAATACTGGGAAATGACTTCAGAATACAAAGATGCCGTAGATTGCATCATAAATAACCGACGCCGGAAGATAGACGTGGGATTTTGCAACTATTATGATGGTGAAAAGCATGTTACACGCTATTTCCTCAATGCAATCAATATTGGTTTAGGAGCCCGCATCGTGAAGATTTCCGACCAGACCAAACGTTTCTGGGGAGTAAAATTCCTGTCCTACCTCATGGCCCTCATCTCACTTTTCTTTGAACGGAAGCTCTACCGGATGCATCTCAAAATAAACGGAGAACACATCCGGGGACGTATCATGACGGTATGTATCGGTAGTGCATGGGGATACGGACAAGCACCAAGTGCCGTGCCGTATAACGGTTGGCTCGATGTATCCGTTATCTATCGCCCGGAGCTGCTACAACTCGTATCAGGACTGTGGATGCTTATCCAGGGACGTATTCTGAATCATAAAGTCGTGATGCCTTACCGTACCCAGAAAGTAAAAGTACTACGTGCACAAAATGCTTCGGTAGACTTGGACGGACGTATTCTCGACCGGCATTTTCCACTGGACATCGGAATTATGCATGAGGCGATAACATTGATTATACCCAACTAAGAATAACGATTAACGTTCACCATACACTAAATATTTATGATTGAATTAAAGAATAATCCTGCCGGAAATTTCTTTTTATTGGCAGGTCCTTGTGTGATTGAAGGAGAAGAGATGGCAATGCGTATTGCCGAACGTGTGGTAAATATCACGGAGAAATTACAAATACCTTATGTATTTAAAGGCTCTTATCGCAAGGCCAACCGTTCACGTCTGGATTCATTTATGGGAATAGGCGATGAAAAAGCGTTGAAAGTGTTACAGAAAGTACACGATACTTTTGGTGTGCCTACTGTTACAGATATACATTCTGCAGAAGAAGCCGCAATGGCCGCCGAATATGTAGATGTACTGCAAATACCAGCATTCCTTTGCCGCCAGACAGACATTCTGATAGCTGCTGCAAAAACAGGAAAGGTGGTTAACATCAAAAAAGGACAGTTCCTGTCTCCACTCGCCATGCGCTTTGCTGCGGAAAAGGTAGTAGAAGCCGGAAATAAGGAAGTTATGATTACCGAACGTGGAACAACTTTCGGATATCAAGACCTTGTTGTAGACTACCGTGGCATTCCTGAAATGCAAACCTTTGGTTATCCGGTCATTCTGGATGTTACACATTCTCTGCAACAACCCAATCAGACAAGCGGAGTGACAGGTGGTATGCCGCAGCTTATTGAAACCGTTGCCAAAGCCGGTGTTGCGGTCGGTGTAGACGGATTGTTTATTGAAACACATGAGCACCCTGAAATAGCCAAAAGCGATGGTGCCAATATGCTGAAGCTCGATTTACTGGAAGGACTACTGACGAAACTGGTACGGGTTCGTGAGGCGATAAAGTGATAATTTAGGGGAATGGGTACGCGGACGACGCGGATAAGACGGACGAACACGGATTTTAAGGGCTACGCCATGTTGAATGTAATATACCCCATAATATCCCATACGGAAGATAAAAAATCTGTGTTATCTGTGGATGAAAAATAAAAATCCGCGTTCGTCCGTCTTATCCGCGTCGTCCGCGTACCCACTCCCCTTAAATTATCATTCATATAAAAAATAGATCCTTTCTGTGATTTCTCCTCTCCCTCTTCGACAAATAGGTCAAGAAACAATTTTAATTTTCATCAACATGAAACATTTATTTCACAGTTTACTGGCAGTAGCATTCGTTCTATGTGCCGGTTTCCAACAAGCGGTAGCTCAGCAAATGCAGTTTCCGCCCCTTCCCGTGGACAAAAATGTCCGTATCGGCCAATTAGACAATGGCCTGACGTATTACATACGCCACAACAAATTACCCGAAAACCGGGCTGAGTTCTATATCGCCCAAAAAGTAGGTTCCATTCTTGAAGAACCGCAACAACGCGGACTTGCCCACTTCCTGGAACACATGGCCTTCAACGGTACTAAGAATTTCCCCGGTGATGATAAAGGCCTCGGCGTCATCCCTTGGTGCGAAACCGTAGGTATCAAATTTGGTACTAACTTAAATGCTTATACCAGCATAGACGAAACTGTTTACAACATCAGTAATGCTCCGATTGACCGCACCGGTGTATTGGACTCCTGTCTGCTGATCCTGCACGACTGGTCTAACTATATCCTGCTCAAAGACGATGAAATCGACAAAGAACGTGGTGTGATCCGTGAAGAGTGGCGCAGCCGCAATAGTGGTATATTGCGCGTCTACACCGATTTGCTTCCAACTATATATCCGGGTGACAAATATGCAGACTGTATGCCTATCGGCTCTATCGATGTGATCAACAACTTCCCTTATAAAGATATCCGCGATTACTATCACAAATGGTATCGTCCCGATCTGCAAGGTATCGTTATCGTAGGTGATATCGACGTAGACGCTGTAGAGGCTAAACTAAAGGCAGTATTCGCCGATGTACAAAAACCGATAAATCCGGCAGAGCGTACTTACTATCCTGTCGCTGATAATAAGGAACCCATCGTAGCCATCGGTACAGATAAGGAAGTAGACGACCCGTCGATTGAGATTTACTTCAAGCAAGACGCTACTCCTGATTCAGAAAAGAATAATGTAGGCTACCTTGCTTCACAATATATGACGAGCATGATCAGCAGCATGCTGGACGCCCGTCTGAACGAATTGGTTCAGAGTGCTAACCCGCCGTTTACCCGTGCAAGCAGTGACTACAGCGACTTCTTTGTAGCCAAGACCAAAGAAGCCTTTTCGCTTTCAGCTTCAAGCAAAGCCGACGGCATTGAAACAGCCTTGAAAACCTTACTACAAGAGACTGAACGTGCACGTCGCTTCGGTTTCACCGAATCAGAATATGCACGCGCACGCGCCAACTATTTGCAGAGTTTAGAGTCTGCCTACAACGAACGCGAAAAGACCAAGCACGGTTCTTACGTAAGAGAATATGTACAGAACTTCCTGAATGGCGAGCCTATTCCGGGAATTGAAGCTGAGTACGCTATGATGAACCAACTGGCTCCGAACATTCCCTTACAGGCCATGAATATGGTAATGCAGCAACTCGTTCCGGATAGCAATCAAGTAGTAATAATTGCCGGTCCTGCAAAAAAAGGCTTGAAATACCCGACAAAAGAAGAAGTTATCAGCTTACTGAAAGGTATGAAAGATCTCGACCTGCAAGCATACGTAGACAAAGTATCTGACGAACCACTGATGAAAGAAGCTCCGAAAGGTGGTAAAATCATTTCTGAGAAAGAAGGCGACATCTATGGTAGTACAAAATTAGTTCTTTCAAATGGTGTGACTGTCTATGTAAAGAAGACTGATTTCAAAGCTGATGAAATCCGCATGAAAGGTACCAGTCTGGGTGGTAAATCCATTTTCCCCGACAAAGACGCACTGAACTTCGCCGTTATGGACAACGTAATTGCTGTAGGTGGTTTGGGTAACTTTAGCCAAGTAGACTTGACGAAAGTACTGGCTGGCAAGAAAGTTTCCGTCAATGCCGGTCTGGGTGCTACCACAGAGAATGTATTCGGTACCTGCTCACCAAAAGATTTTGAAACGATGATGCAGCTGACATATCTCACCTTCACCGCTCCCCGTAAAGATACGGAAGCATTCGAATCTTTTAAAAATCGTATGAAAGCTCAATTGGAAAGTGCACAGGCAAATCCTCTTTCTTCTATAAACGACTCTTTACAGAAAGCAATGTACAATAATCATCCGCGCGTAGTAATGATGAAACCGGAAATGGTGGATCAGATTGATTACGACCGTATCCTGGAAATGTACAACGACCGTTTCAAAGACGCCAGCGACTTTACATTCTACTTTGTCGGAAACATTGACCTTGAAACAGCCAAACCACTGATTGCCGAATACTTAGGTGCACTGCCTGCCATCAACCGTAAAGAAACCTTCAAGGATACGAAGATGAGTATACGCAAGGGTGTGTACAAGAATGAATATGCCAAAGAGCAACAAACTCCTACAGCAACTATCGTATTCCTGTACAGTGGTAAAGCTCCTTATACTTTAAAGAATGACATTTTGCTGAGCTTTGCAACTCAGGTTCTTGATATGGTTTATACTGAAGAAGTACGCGAAAAAGAAGGTGGTACATATGGTGTAAACTGTTTTGGCGACTTACAGAAGTATCCGAAAGAACAATTATTGTTGCAGATTGTCTTCCAGACCGATCCGGCTAAGAAAGATAAACTGGCAGGTATTGTAGTAGACGAGTTGAAGAAACTTGCAGCCAAAGGACCGTCAGACGTACACTTGCAGAAAGTGAAAGAGTACATGCTGAAGAAGTATGCCGACAATCAGAAAGAAAACGGATACTGGATGAATAATCTGAACGATTACTTCTATTATGGCATGGATATGACAGAAGGATACACGGATATCGTAAATAGCATCACAGCTAAAGATATCCAGAAGTTTGTATCTGACCTGTTAAAACAAGGAAATGAAATTGAGGTGACCATGACGGTACCCAACAAATAGTGATAAAGGATAAGTGATTAGTGATAAGCGAGTGCATTCTTACTTATTACTAATCACTACCTTCCAATCGCTCCATTAATCACTAACAACTAATCACTAAACAACATGAATCTATTTCTTGAGCTACGCAGACACGGAAAGTTAGCTGAAAAGCGACATCCGATGTACGAGAAAAGTAAGTTCGGAAAGTTTTGGATGTACTTCATGAGTGTGTTCTGGGCAGGCTATCTCATTTTCTTCGGAACAACATTCGCTTTCGCCTTCGACGGAGGCGCCAAAGAAGCCTATCACGTAATGAACAGCGGCCTAATCTTCATACTCGCCCTGGACTTCCTTCTGCGGTTACCCTTCTTGAAAACACCGACACAGGAAGTTAAACCTTACTTACTGCTCCCTATCAAAAGGAGTCGTCTTATCGACTTCCTGCTCCTACGCTCGGGACTTAACAGCTTTAATTTGCTCTGGCTCTTTCTGTTTGTTCCGTTCGCTATTATCACTGTTACCAAATTTTATGGAATAGGGGGTGTATTGACCTACTGCATTGGTATTTGGTTGCTCATCGTATTCAATAATTACTGGTATCTGCTATGTCGTACGCTGATGGACGAACGCATCTGGTGGGTTCTCTTACCGATAGTCGTATATGGAGGTATTGCAGCTGCACTTTTCATTCCAGATAACAGTCCGTTATTCGGTTTCTTCATTGATCTGGGCGAAGGATTTATCACGGGAAACATACTCACATTTATCAGTGTCCTGGTAGCCATTTCCCTCATGTGGTTCATCAACCGGAGCATTATGCAAAAACTGGTCTACAATGAACTGAATAAAACAGAAGACACTACCGTTCAGGTAAAAACAGTATCCGAATACAAGTTCCTGGATCGTTATGGCGAAATAGGAGAATACATCCGGCTGGAGTTGAAATTGCTACTACGCAACAAGGTGTGCAGGAAGTCACTTTATTCCGTTACCGCTATAGTACTGATCTTCAGTCTTACCATCAGTTTTTCTGATATTTACGATGGAGCCATGCGCGACTTCTTCGTACTTTACAACTATATCATCTTCGGTATTCTGTTCCTCTCGCCACTGATGAGCTACGAAGGCAATTACATTGACGGACTGATGAGCCGAAAAGAGTCCATCTATTCATTGTTGCGTGCCAAATACATCTTGTACAGCATCGCACTCCTCATCCCGTTTGTGCTGATGATACCGGGTATGGTGACGGGTAAAGTGTCTGTACTGGGATGCATCGCCTGGGTCGTATTCGTTCCGGGTGCCGTATACTTCTGTATGTTTCAGTTGGCAGTGTACAACAACAAGACGCTCGACCTGAACGCCAAAATGACCGGACGGCAAAATGTGGGTACCGGTTTGCAGAACCTCATTTCAGGAGGTGCATTCGGAGTGCCGTTGCTACTATTCTTCGTACTGAATGCGACGGTGGGCAAAGAAGTAACCCCATGGATTCTCTTAGTTGTCGGCATACTATTCATCGCAACTTCAAGATGGTGGCTACGGAATGTATATCATCGCTTCATGAAGCGCCGATATAAGAATATGGAAGGATTTCACGATAGTAGACAAAAATAATAACGAATATGATAGAGATTAACCAACTTCAAAAAAACTTCGGCGAAAAGAAAGCCGTAGATATCGAGAAATATAGCATCTACCAGGGCGATATGTTAGGATTGGTAGGCAACAATGGTGCAGGTAAGACTACCCTCTTCCGTCTGATACTGGACCTGCTACAGGCAGATCTGGGAAATGTGACAATCAATGATATCGATGTATCCAAAAATGAAGACTGGAAACAATTCACAGGTGCTTTCATCGATGATGGCTTCTTGATCGATTACCTTACTCCCGAAGAATATTTTTACTTCATCGGTAAAATGTACGGTCTGAAAAAAGAAGAAGTAGACGAACGTCTGCTTCCATTTGAACGCTTCATGAGTAATGAAGTCCTCGGACAAAAGAAATTCATCCGTAACTACTCTGCCGGAAACAAGCAGAAAATAGGTATTATCTCCGCCATGCTGCATCATCCGCAATTGCTGATCCTGGATGAACCGTTCAATTTCCTTGATCCAAGTTCACAATCCATCATCAAGCACCTGCTGAGAAAATACAATGAAGATCATCATGCCACAGTCATTATTTCAAGTCATAACCTGAACCATACGGTGGATGTGTGTCCGCGTATTGCCCTGATGGAGAATGGAGTGATTATCCGTGATATTCGGAATGAGAATAACTCAGCTGAAAAAGAGCTTGAAGACTACTTCAATATCAGAGTAGAAGAAGAAATTGAAGAAGAGATGATGGAAATGACGGCCCAGGAAACAGCAATTCAAGAAGTGCCCGTTCAGGAAACAATTGTTCAACCGGAAGAGAAAGAGGAATAAGCATGAAGAAATACCTCTCTTATATAGTTGCACTTATCGGACTGACCTTTAGTTTAAGTTCTTGCCATACATCAGCACCTCGTCTCGACTACAAAGCGCTGGCAAAAGCTTCTGTCCGCATGGGAATAGACATAAATAAGGAAGATAACCACAAGTTGTACATTGCCTCTGCGGAGTGGATAGGAGTCCCCTACCGTGCAGGTGGTGACAACAAACGCGGAACAGACTGTTCCGGACTGGTATCACAACTCTATAAGCAGGTATATAACATCCGTTTATCCAGAAGCACCAATGAACAACTCAAAGAAAGCAACAAAGTCTCCCGTCGCAACCTGCGTGAGGGAGATTTGGTGTTTTTCACCAGCCGTGTGTCCAAGAAAAGAGTGGCACATGTGGGTATCTATCTTAAAAATGGGAAATTCATACATGCCAGCACAAGTAAAGGAGTTATTGTCAGCAGTCTCAGCGAGCAATACTACACGCAATACTGGCTTCGCGGAGGGCGAGTAAAATAATAAGCAATATTCAAATGAACTTTAATTTGAAAAATAATGAAAAAGATTTTAGGTATTCTCCTTTTTATCGGCATCGCACTGAATGCCAATGCACAGTTACTCTGGAAAATATCCGGTAACGGCTTGGAAAAGCCCTCGTACATTTTAGGAACGCACCATTTAGCTCCGTTAAGCATAAAAGACAGTATTTCCGGCCTGCCACAGGCAGTAGATGGTACTTCACAAGTATATGGAGAAGTAGTTATGTCCGAAGCAATGTCTCCTGAGTTCATGCAAACGATGCAGCAAAACATGATGATGGCAGGAGACACTACCCTTCAAGCTCTCTTCACCCCCGAGCAATATGAGTTAGTAGGCAAGGCTGTAAAAGAAAATCTGATGGCGGACATTGCCATGTTAGCTAAAATGAAACCGGCTTTCATCACCCAACAATTGACTCTTATTTTATGTATGAAGCATTTGGGTGGTTTCAACCCGCAAGAACAACTGGATACTTACTTCCAGCAACAAGCTATACAGAGTGGCAAGAAAGTAGGCGGTTTGGAAACTCCGATATCACAAATCAACGTACTGCTCAATAGTCAGACATTGCAACGCCAGGCAAATCTGCTTTACTGTTTAATAAGTGACATTGATAAAGCTATGGATCAAACCAAACGCTTAAACAATGCCTATAAAGCTCAAAACCTGGACGAAATGTTGAAACTGATGGAAGAGCGTGACGGCAACTCTTGTGACCCTCAACCGGGAGAAATGGAAGATCTGCTAGATAACCGCAACAAAGCCTGGATTGAGAAAATACCTTCAATCATGAAGGAAACCCCTACTCTCTTTGTAGTGGGTGCAGGACATCTGCCGGGAACAAATGGTGTATTGAACCTATTGAAAGAAAAAGGTTATACAGTGGAACCAATGAAATAAAAACTATAAATTCTCTCTTTACTAACATTTTATAAACACAAAAACGATGAAAATATCGGGTGATTGCAAGTGATTGCAGTCACCCGTTTTTATCATAATCCCCCTTTTACTTCCTCAATTCTATACTTTTATACACCACGATCCTTCTCATTTGAGAAAATAATCTTACTTTTGCACCAAAGTCTTGCAAGTTATAGCGATAATCTGCAATAATGACTTTATTTTATGAGAACGCAAGAAGCGAAAGTTATTATCCCTGGCCATTCGGAATCTGGAAAATTCAAAAACACTGCGGGGTAATAGCAACAGTTTCTTCACGTCTATGTTATTGTATACTTAGGCGTGAGGGCTGTTGTCTATTTACAGTGTGGGCATTTTCCAGAGCCTCGAATGGTAATAGACATAACAGTCCTCGCGCTTTTTTATATATTAACCTCCGCCAAAGAGGATAGGCGGAAACTATAAAAACACTAATTATGCAATTTCTATTATTGGGAGAAATACAAGTCTTTTTATTGCTCAGTGTTATATTTGTAGGGTTTCTATATTGGATAAACCGCAAATATAAGAGCTTTAATAAACAGATTATCAAGGCTATTGATATTCCAGTTTATTTAATAAACAAACAAGGTATTGTGCTTAAATTATTGAACGAGCCTACAGAAAAGGCTAACCTACTCCCACTCAATAACCTAGGGAAACTCAATCTCCGTAATTTGATTATAACCACTGAAGAATATCAAAAACATATAGCATTATTACAGAAAGTCCTGGAAACACGTACTCCCGAAAGCCTGATTGTAAAGATCAAAGTAGAAACTGGGGAAGAATTATATGTTTCGGTACGAATGGTATATTTAAATCGAGAGCGCGTCATCGCTTTTGTACGCAATATTACAGAAAGCGAAAACCAACGACAGGAAAATGAAAAATACCGTTACTTTCTGGAAAGCATACTCGAAAACCTTCCAATCGCAACTACGGTAAAAGACAATAATAATAAAGGACTCTATCTTATCTGGAATAAAAAAGCCTCGGAAATGGTAGGAATATCATCAGAAAAAATTATCGGCCATCCTGAAAGTGAATTCAATCATCTGATGCCCGATAATTTCATACAGGAAACCGACAGGCAGATAGCGGAAACAGGCCTTCCCCAGTCATACATCAAAGTTTTCTCCAATCCTAAGGGACAAAAACACACGTTATCCTTTCACAAAACGCTCGTTTCCTATAACAATGGACAAGAATGCTGGATAGTAAGTTCCGCACTGGATATAACAGAATTATTGGAAGCCAAAGAAAAAGCAGAAGAGTCCAACCGCCTAAAATCTGCTTTCCTTGCCAATATGAGTCATGAAATACGCACTCCCCTAAATGCGATTGTTGGCTTTTCATCCATATTATCTGAATACATTCAGAATGAAGACATGAAGGAATACGTACATATTATTGAAGAAAACAACCAACTACTCTTACAACTGATAAATGACATACTCGATATCTCACGCATAGAAGCAGGTATACTCGAATTCGTCGAAGGAAACATGAATGTCAACGATACCCTTCATGAAATATATACTACCGTCAAACTAAAAATCACATCTGACATTGATATCCGTTTTTTACCCGGCTTGGAACAATGCATCATTCATACAATACCCAAACGAGTAAAACAAGTTATAAACAATTATGTGTCAAACGCCATAAAGCATACCCCAAAAGGCTATATCGATATTGGCTATAACGTGCCACAAGAAGGCAAAATACGTTTTTTTGTACGAGATACCGGAACTGGCATTCCGGCTGAAAAACAGAAACACATCTTTGAACGGTTCGTCAAATTGGACAGTTTTAAACAAGGAACAGGATTAGGACTCTCTATATGCACCATGATCGCCGAAAGAATGAATGGTGAAATAGGAGTAAATTCAGTTCAAGGCAAAGGTTCCGAATTTTGGTTCAAGATACCTTATACCCCGGTTGAAGCATATACTTTGTCCCAATAAAGAGTGCCAAACCCTTATATCTGCAATATAAAACCTTTAAAAGAAAAAAGGTATATTAGGATTTAATACCCAACATACCTTTATTCGTCATTAAGTACAAGACGAGATATCAATAGCCCCAAAAGCTGAAAATCTGTCTGAAATCATAATCTGATTATCAAAGGATTACAAGAAGTTAACTCCTTATCGACAGGCTCTTTATTTTCAATCGACCAATAAGTTGCCATCTATAAAGAAACATGGATGCTCCCTATCTTTAAAACCTCCTAATCCAATTTTTTTTTATCTTTTGCCTTACTTTTTACTTTCGTGCGATAAGTATATACAGTTATCTTCTTTATACTATCGAAGTATAAATCTCAGCGCTCCACCTTTCACCAGTTCTTCATGACTGATGCGGTAGCGGGATAATTTCTTCCCTCCTAACTCCATCTCACGAATGTATAAGGACTCTGTTGAAGGGCGCTCAGTTTCTATCACCAACTTATCGCTTCCCCAAGTATCAGGGTCAAGACGAATTACCACCTTATCGAATACAGGCGTAGTAAGGGTATAATACGGATCACCAGGACAGTCGGGGTAAAATCCTATCATGTTAAAGATGGCCCAGGTAGACATGGTACCGGTATCATCATTACCGGGGATACCATCGGGAGCATTTTTAAAATACTTCTGCAAAAGCCTTTGAGTCTCCTTTTGCGTACGCCATTCTTCACCCTTGAAATAAGAAAAGAGATGAGCATAAGCAATGTCGGGTTCATTGGCGGGATCATAGAGACCATCGTCAAAGACACGCTGAAGTTTTTCAATGAAAGGTTTCTGTCCACCCATGAGACGGGCAAGCCCTTTCACATCGTGGGGAACATAGAAACTGTAATTCCAGGCACATCCTTCATGGAAACCGGGATTCGGTTCAAAATTCTCTCCCTGTCTCGGGTTGAAAGGCGAATAGAACTGACCGTCAGGCAGGATGGGACGGAAAGTACCAAATTCCTTACTATAGTAGTGTTTATATCCCAATGAACGGTTATAAAAAAGACGGGCATCAGCCTGATATTTCCGCGCTTCTGCTTTTTTACCCTGTTCCGCTGCCCGTTTACCCAATGCATCCGCCAGCAGGGAAAGAGAATAATCCGCAATATAATACTCTAATGCATGAGAGACTGAATTATCGTACTGTTCACGCAAAGGAACATATCCCAATGACATATAATCATCATTATCCGGCCTTAGCAAATTCTCGGCACCGGGCAAAGTGGCAGATTTATACATAGCTTCATAAGCCAGGTCGATATCAAAATCACGTAATCCTTTCAACCAGGTATCAACGATGACAGGAATAGACGGGTCACCCTCCATAGTCAACGTTTCACGTCCGTAGAGTTCCCATTTGGGCAGCCAACCATGTTCGCGATACATATCGAGCATGGAACGCACCATTTGTAACTGACGTTCGGGATAAACCAGCGTAAGGAGTTGGTGAACGTTACGGTACGTATCCCAAAGCGAGAAAACAGTGTAACGGTCTCCTTTTGTTGTCAGAATCTGATCACTTTCCATGGCGGGATACTGACCATTGACATCTTGCAGGATATTGGGATGTATCAATGTATGGTAAAGAGCAGTATAAAAGATAGTTTTCTGTTCTTCCGTTCCGCCTTCGACAAGGATACGCGAAAGATCCTCATTCCAATGCATACGGGCATCAGCCAATACCTGACTGAAATTCTTTCCACTTTGCTCTGTATCCAGATTCAGACGGGCATTCTCGATGCTGACAAAAGAAACTCCCATTTGCACTTCAATCTGTTCACCTTCCGTCGTGTTGAAAGTAAGAAAAGCACCGATATCATCTCCGGCTATTTCCTTACGATAACGGGTATAAAGCTTGTAGCGTCCGTTATCGGGATCCCATTCAGCTTCCACTCCGGTCATGGGACGCTGCTTTTTCCAATAACCGCTGGATGCCGGTTGCTTGTTGACACGCATTACAAAATAAATAGGAAATACCGCCTGGGGGTTATAGCAGAAAGTTCCCAATAATTTCATACCTTCAAATTCAGTGTCACTCACCTGTTTCAGGAAAGCACCGGTTTCATTAGTCAGTCCTTCACCCAAATTCAGTAATACATGGCTCTGTCCGGCAGGAAACGTAAAACGTGAAACACCCGTGCGGGGAGTGGCAGACACCTCAGTCTTTACGTTATAGCGAGTGAGGAAATTACTGTAATAGCCCGGAGAGGCCTGTTCGTCCTTATAACGACTTCCATACTCTTTATAATCTACGGACAATTCACCCGTAATAGGCATCAGCAATAAAGATCCCAGTTCGGGACACCCCACACCGCTCAGATTGACATGCGAATAGCCGGTGAAAAAACAATTGTGATACTCGTAAGGAGTAGACCACCAACGAGCATCTTTATCATACTTATTATCTTCCGATCCCATCACATTGAAGGGGACCACGGACATCATTCCATTGGGACAGACCGCTCCCGGATTAGTAGTTCCGAAGTTGGTAGTACCAATGAAAGGATTGACATAGCTTATAGGTAAAGAACCCTCTCCACCTCCGGCAAACGCCGGAAGCAGACAAAGGGTAGAAAGTGTGTAAGCCAATAAAATACGTTTCATAGTCGACTGATTCTTTAAGGGATTAACTATACAATGTTGTTTTTCTTCGTAAATTCTATAATTTCCGAAATATAGCCAAAGGCCATGCCAACAACTGTATCGGCAGCGCCATAATATACAGCTACTTTATCTCCATCCTGCAAAGAGGCGCAAGGAAATACTACATTGGGCACATCTCCCTGCAATTCATAAGGAGCAGCAGGTGCAAGCAAATACGGACGGGTACGATATAACACTTTGTCTGGATTCTCTTTATCAAGAATGGCCGCTCCCATAGAATAGCGGAAACCGTTGCAGGTAGTAATAACCCCATGATAGAATATCAACCAGCCCTCTTCAGTAAGGAACGGAACAGAACCTGCCCCTATCTTCGTACACTGCCATGCACTTTCGGGGAAAGGAGTAACTTTCATCACACAACGGTGTTCTCCCCAATATTTCATATCCGGACTGTAGCTGATGTAAATATCTCCAAACGGTGTATGACCGTTGTCGCTCGGACGACTCAACATAGCATATTTACCATCTATCTTCTGCGGAAAAAGTACCCCATTGCGGTTAAAAGGCAAAAAGGCATTTTCGCACTGAAAGAATTCTTTGAAGTCGAATGTATAACCGATACCAATTGTAGGTCCGTGGTAACCATTGCACCAAGTAATCCAATAACGATCTTCAATCCAGGTGACACGCGGATCATATTTATACTCGGACTCTATCATCTCCGTATTCCCCGCCTTAAAGCTAATGGGTTCGTGATTTATCTTCCAATTGATTCCGTCTTTACTAAAGCCCGCAAAGATATTCATCTGCACCGACTTATTGTCACAACGGAACACACCGGCAAACCCATCTCCGAACGGAACTACCGCACTGTTGAAAATACTGTTGGAACTCGGAATGTGGTAACGCCCGATAACCGGGTTCTTAGAATAGCGCCACATGACATCTGAGCAACCTTCAGGACGTTCTTCCCAAGGCATTGAAATTTTGCTGTCCATAATTCTTTTTATATTTATTGTTATTACTAATTTTATAAATGGAAATTTAGCAGTGAAATACTCTGACTATCCAAATTCCCCTCCTCCCCGGAGGAGGGGTGCCCAAAGGGCGGGGTGGTAGGTAGGAAAGAATACCTTAATATTCTTATTAATAGGTATTTATTATTTTACCTACCACCTCCCCCTACGGGTACTCCTCCTCCGAGGAGGAGGAGAATTGAGATAGTTCTGCCTATTCATTCTCGCCGCTAAATTATCATTTAATTCATTACTTTCCGGATATGAACATAATTCAACTCCTGATTCGCATGATTACTTAATCTGCGAAAATTTGCGTTAATCTGCGTTTCGCTAAATTATCATTTAACCTTCTTTTCATCCGGATAGGTAAACGGCACAAAATACGTTATCAGGAATGCCGGAATAGTAGCAAACATCGTGAAGACGAAGAATGTCTTATATCCCAACGCGTTACTGACAAAGCCACTGATAGAACCCGGCAACATCACACCCAAATTCATGATGCCTGAAGCAAAAGCATAGTGAGCCATCTGGTGCTTACCGGGTGCCACTTGCTGCATCATAAACAGCGACAAACCTACGAATCCGAAACCATAACCGAAATATTCAAGCACAATGGCACCGCCTATCAACATGCCGTTCTCCGGCTGATAAATGGCCAGTAGTGTATAAGCCAGAAATGGAAGATTGAAAATGCAGCATAGTGAAAACAGCGTGCGACTCAACCCTCTGTGAGATATATAATAGCCGGCCAACAAGGAACCCAGCACAAATGCAGCCGCCCCATAAGTACCATAGTACAAACCTATCTCCTGTTCTCCCAGTCCCAGACCGCCGACTGAACGTTCCGCCTTCAGAAACAACGGCACTATCTTCATGACAAAACCTTCGGCCAAACGATAAAGAATGATGAAAGTAATGTAATACCAGATATGTTTCTTCTGAAAGAAGTTCCGGATCACTTCCACCAACCGGTTCCAAGTTTCCTTGCCGGATGTCGTGCCCGTGGCAGCAGTTCCTCCCGAAGGCAACATACGCATGTGATACACTCCCAGCAATACCATTACAGCAGCCAGAATGAACATAACCGTCATCCAAGCCTGTACTGTGGCTTCATGACGAACAGTTTCCTCCGCTCCCGGAACTCCCCCATAGTGTTTCAGCAACCATCCTGCCAACCAAACCAACCCACCGGATGCGACAATCTTAGCAATATTATAGAAAGCACCTTGCCAACCTATATATTTAGCCTGATCCTGCTTATTCAATTCTGACATATAAACACCATCGGTTGCAACATCATGCGTTGCCCCGCTGAAAGCAATAATCGCCAGTAAAGCAATACATACGGCAAAGAAAGCCGGAAGATGCAACGCCAACGCTACAAGGGCAAAACCTGCCCCGGTAATCAGTTGTGTCAACACTACAAAGAATTTCTTCGTTTTGAACATCTCCAGAAACGGACTCCAAAGGAATTTCAGTGTCCAGGGCAACATAATCAGTGATGTCCACAAAGCAATTTGCGCATCATCGATGCCCAGACCTTTAAACATCAGTACAGATACCATATTCAGCACCACAAAGGGAAGCCCCATAGCAAAGTAGACGGTGGGTACCCAGGAAATCGGATTACGACTATTTCGACTCATACCTATTTGACTTTTATTTCAGCGGTTCACCGCCCATCGTTAATTCCAGAGTACCACCGTCTATCATATCTTGATGTGCAAAAAAGGGCGCATTCAGTTCTTTACCATTCAGGACCATCTTCTGCACATACTTGTTCTCGCGACTATTGTCATGTGTTACGATGGTGAAAGTCTTCCCGCCTTTCAGGTGAATGGTTGCTTTATCAAATAAGGGACGGCCGATAGAATACACAGGTTTGCCCGGACATACCTGATAGAATCCCATCGCATTGAGAATGTACCAAGCAGACATCTGTCCGCAATCCTCGTTACCCGAAAGTCCGTTCGGATCATTAAAATAAAGTGTATGCAAAACTTCATCTACCAATTCCTGAGTTTTGTATGATTGTCCTACATAATTGTAAAGATGTGTAATATGATGACTCGGCTCATTGCCATGCGCATATTGTCCGATCAACCCTGAAATATCAGCAGATACCAGTTCCCCTTCCAAAGCGGAATTAGCCGTAAACAGTGAATCCAGTTTGCCTATGAAAGCTTCACGACCTCCCATCAATTCTACTAATCCTTCTACATCATGAGGCACAAACCAAGTCCACTGCCAGGCAGTACCTTCACAATAATCGTCACTGCGATGATTGGAAGAACGGGGATTGAAAGGTGTACGCCAGTTGCCCTCACTGTCCAGCCCACGCATAAAACGGGTGGAAGGATCAAAATAATGTTTGTATCCTTTGCCAAACTCGGCATATTTCTGCTGATTGGGCGCATCGCCCTGCTCACCGGCAAGAACAGAAATACACCAGTCATCGTATGCGTATTCCAGCGCTTTGGCTACCGCCTCATTATCCTTATCGCAAGGCACATACCCAATCTTATTCTTCCAGTATTTAGCCTGTGGCATCAGATGGGGTAATACCAAAGGAGGGCACTTTATTCCTGTCGTATCATATTCGGCAGCACGCAAACAAGCCTGATAGGCCTCTTTCACGTCAAAATTACGGGCACCTTTCATATAAGCATCCGTGATGACGGAAGCGGCATGATAGCCGATCATCGTACCGGTATAGTTTCCGGCCAGCTCCCACATCGGGAAGACACCGCCTTCACGCTGCTTAAGAAGAAGAGAGCGGATAAATGCCTCATTCAAATCCGGATCTATGATGGTCATCAAAGGATGATAAGCACGGAAAGTATCCCACAAAGAAAAGATGGTATAAACAGGTTGGTCCACACTTCCCTGGTGGGGTTTCAAATCCATACCCAGATAGCGGCCATCAGCATCTGTAAACAAGTTAGGCTGCACGCCTGTATGATAAAGTGCAGTATAGAACATAGTGCGCTGATCAGCATTTTCAGTTTCAATATCTATCTTTGAAAGATAATCATTCCAGGACTGGCGGGCAGCCTTCTTTACTCCGTCAAAATCCCATCCGGGAATTTCAGCTTCCACATTCTTGCGTGCTCCATCCATATCGACAGCCGAAACGCCTACTTTCACAAGCACCTGTTCATTTTCTCCGGTTTCGAACTGCAATAAGACTTTAGCGGTGGGCAACAGCGGGCCGTCTGCATCCAATGCCATAGAATCGGTCACTAATGTATAGGTGAAAGGCTTGGAGAACTTAGCATAGAAATTAATATATTGGTCGAAAGCCCAATATACGGTTTTCTTATGTCCGCGGATTTCCGTATCACTGATCACTTCCAGTACCATATCCTCATTCGTCTGGCGTTGCAGACTATAATCCAAATCGAGAATAAACCCGGCATCCGCTGCTTTCGGGAAGGTATAACGATGAATTGCGGCACGTTTGGTTGCGCTTAGTTCTGCTTTGACCCGATAACGGTCTAAGTATACGGAATAATATCCCGGTTCAGCAGTTTCATTTTCATGAGAAAATGCGGAAGCATAGGCCATCTGCTGACTTTCCGTTCCCATAGCCTGATAACTTTGCTGTCCTACGGTGGGCATCAGCAATACGTCACCATAGTCACCACAGCCGGTGCCATTGAGATGGGTATGTGAGAAACCGTTGATCGTGGAGTCAGCATAATAATAGCCGGAACAAGCATCCCACTGATAAATACGCGTATCAGGGCTGGGTTGAATCATCCCGTTAGGAACTACCGCTCCGGGATATGTATGTCCATGTCCGCCTGTACCGATAAAGGGATTCACGTAGGATGCGTGGTCTTGTTGCTGAAGCACATATGTACAGCTACAAACCGCCATTCCCAGTAATAGGAAAGCACTCGCCTGCTTTGCAATGGATTTCATGTTTTTCATCATTAAATTCAGTTTAATGAGCATTGACGCTCTTTTTTTTCACTATGTATCAATAATACAACTCACTTTGTTGAACTACTACCCTTAGAGTTTCAATTTTAAATTTAATTAGCATATCTCCTGTTGTTTCATTCTAAAACAGAAATGCAAGTTCCTGTAACTATTAACTACAAAAACTTGCATTCTACTGTAAAACAAGGCTTATTTTTATAGTAAACAAGACTATAAAGCCTTTCTAAACTTCAACTATAAAGTTATTTTATGGTTACCGGTTCATCCAAATCAATAATATTGAGAGCAGAACGTCCCCCATTGACCAGACCATCCATACCATGCCCCGAAGCATCTTTCACTTTCCAGGTATCTCCATCCTGGAACTGGTCTGTTCCGTTCAGTTTATAATAGGCGGCAAGTCCCTCTGATTTCGGATCAACGGTAATCATATTCTGTTTTATTTGATTTTCCGTACGGGATACATTCCAAAGTCTGACTTCACTCATGCGACCATAGAATGGGCGCTCTCCCCACATGAATCCTGCCACTTTTCCGATAAAGAACCCTCCTGCATTGGCCGTAAGGTCGAAGTTAGGCGTATCCCAAGTAGCCTCCGAAGCCTTCTCACCATTGATGTAAATAGCAGCCTTTCCAGTCGGTTGATCATACGAGAATGCTACATGATACCATTTCTGTTCTTCCAGACCTTGCGAAACACTGAATTCCTTGCTACCGGCAATCTGTAAGTGATTTGCAGCTACCAAAGGTGTGTCACCGATACGGAAAATCAACTTACCTTCACATCCCATAACCGTATTATTATTTCCAAACCAGTCCACATTAATCAACGCCTCATACGTAATGGAAGTAAATAGTGTACCCGGTACCAAAGGAACCTTGATATAGTTACTAGAAACCTTGGCCACCTTCATAATACGTACCGGCTTAGTAACAACAAAATAAACGATATCTCTTTCTTCAATAATAGGCAAAGAAGCCGACTTGATACGCACCGGTAGAAGATAAGATTTTCCCTCTTCTATACTTTTCAGATTAGAAAACTGCAAAGAAACCAATTCCGCATACACCTGACCATCAGGCACTACAGAAGAGCCACTACCCAACTTCACATTAGATGCCTCAAAAGTTTCATATTCCGTACCGTATTTTTTATTATACGCTTCTACAACGCTGGGATCCGCTACTTCATAAGATACCTCTACCGAAGAAGAATATAAAGAAGATACTCGGGCCTGCAGATCATGAGTCATTACTTCTGCATCAGTTACCTCGATTACATATTCCTTGTTTTCAAAATAAACCTTAGGTTCCAACAAATCACTTTCACTATCATTACAACTGCCTAACAGCATGACGATAAAGCAAAATGCTATATATTTCAATAAATATTTATTCATATCCTTTAGATTCTAAAATTTAATTTATTTCTTTTCCTCTTTGTTCCCCTGCTCAGCTTTCCATTCATTAAACACACGCTGGTTAATTTGTATCGCTTGCCGCATCCACTTATAATCGGGTGTATTGTCATAATCATTGTCAAAGCGATAGGCTCCAACACCTCCTTTATATCCCTTGTCAGGCATATAGGCTGCTTGTCGTAACAACTGTCCGCCATGTCCGGCAGAAGCCTCAAAATTCTCTGTTATAATAAGCTTCTCAGGTATATTTCCGGGAGAAGTATAGTGAGGGGATGAACTTCCATAAGACTGGGTTATCCAGTAATCTACATACTCTTCCATTTCTTCGGGAAAATAGCCTATAAGACCGTCAATACACAACAACTTATGTCCTTTTCCTTCCGGATCACTTTTGGGACCAATGTATTTGCCCATTTCTTTAACCAAGAAAACAATAGTCCGATTGTTTAAAGTTCCATCAGAATCATTAAAACCGCTACCCGGTTCCCAGTCAATGTCAAAACCATCCCAATCACCTACAACCAGTGAGTCACAAAGCGCTTTGGCAAAGTTAGCCAATGCTCCTTCCAAATTTTCAGTATTGTTCAAATCATGAGAAGTAAATCCCCAGAAGTCCCAACGTGCATATTTTCTTTCCGTTGCAAGTTTATCATCAGACCATCCTTCTTCCTCAGCCTTCTTTTCCACTTCTGCATAAACAGAATTAGGGGTTCTTCCCTTTCCTAAATGCGAAAGTAAACTAACTTCCAACAATTTTATACCTTTTACTTTCTGCACAAATTCCTTGTCTGTCTTTTGTGCTTCCGTTATCTCGAATCTTCCGGGAGCACCACTCCACATAGATATAATATCCATGCTATCGGGTACAGAAGACAAATATCCCTTTCGCATCGCTCCCGATGGAGCCCAGTTAGAAAACCATCCAAACGCTACGGGACGACCATAGTTATTGGCGGTTGCTTTATATTCACGCAAGTTGGCATAATAAGCTTCACTCTTCGCATTATCCAAGGTGTTGTATCCGCCGATGTGATCAATTTCTATATTTTCTACATCCGTACAAGATGTTGCCATCATGCTCAGTAACGGAATGATATATAATATTTTTTTTAATGCTTTCATATTCTTCATTATTGTATTAAAACTGTTTCTATAGATTATCGCTTGCAATCCCACCATAAACGGGTAGAAGACTTATCTTCACCGCCCTGACCATTATTAAACAACTGCAAAGCAGCTTTTAACTCTTCTGTATCTTTGAAACTTGCAGGATAAATCATACGGCGAACGCCTCCTTCGACAGTAGCCCCTTGGAATGAGCCTTCGTTCACCATTACAGGATTCAAATCCGGATAACCGGTTCTTCTCCATTCTGTCCAAGCCTCCTGACCATTCGGAAAGAGTGCAATCCATTTCTGAATGATAATTTTCTCCAGTTTCTCTTCCTGATCACCTTCAAACTTAGCAGTAACAGCATGAGGTGCAGCAAAACTGCAAGAGTAACGCCCTCCAAATTCATGTTTTACGGGGATCTCATCAGAATTCATATAGTTATCAACAGAAGCGGAAATGCCATTTTCCTGGAATGACATTGCAATACCTTGTTTATAGAGTTCATCGGCACTTCCAAACTCGCCTCCCCATACCAAAGCCGCTTCAGCACGTAAGAAATACACTTCAGAAGCACGCATCCAGTAAGTAGGAGTACTATCTTCTATTTTAGGTTTAGAGAATAACTTATAAACATCATTCTGCCCATAACGATGTCCGGCTGGTACAGCCTGATATTTTTTACCATCGTCAGCTAATTGTCCAAGCTCGCTAGTCGCATCTACAGGCTTGAAATAAGTACTTAAACGAGGATCTTTATAGCCCATCAAATAAGAAAATATAGACGATCCCATACGTGTTTCATTATACTGTTCAGACAACCAGTTAATATTGTTGCGGAAAGTAATGCCTGCACCCACACTCATTTGCGCTTCTTCATCCTTATTAGTCATTACACCAATAGAGTGTGTAACTGCCTGAAGTGCATATTTTTTAGCCATTCCCTCATCGGCAAAACGAATACGTATAGCCAAACGAAGCATCAATGAATTGGCATACTTCACCCATTTCCTTGTATCGCCCGCATAAACGGCATCGAAATCTTCCATCAGAACAACCCCACCTTCAGCTTTCAACGTCAATACATCAATGGCCTCAGTCAAATCCTTAAACATGGCTGTATACACATCCTTCTCTGAATCAAAAGGAATGTTCATTGTTGCATCCGCCGCATGAGAATAAGGTATGGGTCCGAATGACTCCAGCGCTTTGTGCCATGCTGAAATTTTCAGTATTTGCGCCAATGCAAAAACTTCAGGGGTATTGTTCTTTTCAGCAGAAGCTTTCAATTTTTTCCAAGGAACGAGCACATTCGTGTACGCACTTGTATAGGTAGACGAAATCATAGCATCCAACAAATAATAAGTCGGGTGCGAATTGCCTCCCCAATCATTATTCTGTCCGAAAAAGCCACTCCAACAATCTACTGAAAGATGATAAGCAGTCTGATAAAGATTAATAATATCCGTATCATCGGCTTGTGTCCCCACAGGAAAAACTGTTTTTTGCATACTTGTCACCGATCCACCTACAGCAAAGCCATCCCGTATACCTTCTTCGTCAGTCATTCCCTGACGATCTGTATTGATATTCTCGTAATCACATGACACTAATAGCGACATGGCGCATATACTTGCTAAGAGTTTATATTTATTTATCTTTTTCATAATAAAGCGGTCTATTACAATTTAAATTTAATACCAAAACCAAAGCTACGCACGCTTGGCTGCATAAAATAATCATTACCTTGCCCGTAAGTAGCGGTAGAAGGAGTCAATTCGGGATCAAACGGAGCTTCACAATACAACATCCATGGATTGTTTGCGATAAATGAAAGTGTAACGTCCTTCAGCACATTTTTAAACCATTTGTTAGGCAACGTATAACTGAATGTCAACTCTTGTAAACGGATATTAGTAGCACTGTAGACATAATATCCGGAAGTTTCATAACCTCCCGTACCAATCATCTGATAATAAGTCTTTGCATCTACTCTACCTTGTCCCGGCAATAAGGCACCTCCCGCATCGCGTGCTTCAGCCGAACGCTTTGAGACACCAAAACGATCAAGCAATGCCTCGGTAGAAGACGTTACTATACCCCCAAAGCGTCCATTAATTAAGAAACTTACCCCAAATCCCTTATATGACAAGGCGTTGTTCCATCCCATATTAAAGTCTGGAGCTACCTTTCCTAAATAAACGGGGTCACCAGCTTCTACACCATACGTACCATCAGCCTTTATTTCCACATACCCTTGGTGATCTTTCTTCAGGAAGGTATTGGCATAAATGTCATGAATGCTGCCACCTTCTTTTAAAATAATACGGCCTTTATCTTTCTTCACTTCAGAAATTTGAATCGGATCATCCAACAAATCGGTATGATAACCATTTACCATCTCTTTGATTTCATTGATATTGCGTGAGAAAGTAAGTGTAGAAGAGAAAGCCAGCCCATTACCCAACTTATCATTGTAGCCTAATGAAGCTTCCCAACCACGGTTCTCCACATCACCCGCCTGCAGATAAATCTGTTTATAACCGGTAAATTCCGGAAGGCTTCCCAAGAAAGTCTGGTTCTTTGTATTAGAGTGATAATAAGTGATCTCCGCACTCAGTTTATTCCACAAGCGCAAACTCAAACCGAATTCATACGATTTAGTACGTTCTGCCTTGAAGTCAGTGAACGGATAAATAAAGGTCTCTTTCATAGCACCGCCTGAAATAGGTGTTGTCACCGTACCCGGAGTCAAACCCGAACGGGAAATCGGTGCACCGACTTCGGTGAACGAACCACGCAATTTCAAGTAAGAGATGAATTCAGGCAATTTCACCATTTCGGAAACGATAGCTGATAAACCAACAGAAGGATAAAAGAAGGATTCTTCATCCGTGTTTACGAGGCGAGAGTTCCAGTCATTACGTCCGGTCAGCGTCAGATAGAGCATACTCTTCCAGCCTAATTCCACATTGGCAAAAACAGCATGATTGCGCACACGGCTATCACCTCCCTTTTCAGAAATACGACCGTTGGCGGGATCTATATTGACAGCATTAAAATCGTTGGTTACACCAAGCAAAGTGCCCTTATACCCTCTCTCTAACAACCAATAATTGGAATAACTCCAACCCAAGTTGGCAGAAAGACTGAAGTCCTTGATACGTTTGTTGATATTCACCATAAAGTCGGCATATTCCTGACGATCGTTATAATTACTGTATCCGTAATGTCCTTTCTTACCTTCTGCAAATTTCTGATCAGAAGTGGCGAAAATCTTACGCTCAAACAGCACCTGAGTATCATCCATTCTAAAACGGGCAGCTGCATTCAACCAATCGGTTATATTATAAGTCAATCCTACATTGAACATATAACGGCTCTTTTCATTGGTAGCCACATTACGATAGGCCGTCCAATAAGGGTTTTGAGAAGCATAAACCGGATCAGCTACAGGCCAATTCTGCTGAGGAATCTTACGCCCGTCATTGTAGGTTTCAAATGTTTTAATCGCTTCAAAACTCTCACCACGTGGGAACAGATAAGCAGCCATCACAGGATTCCAATACTGACCTTGCGAAACCATATTTCTATCTTTCTGCTTCACATAAGATGCTCCAAGATCAAGCTGCAACTTATCATTAAAGAAGGTAGCGGTGTTGCGAATGGTAAAGTTCAGACGGTCATAAGCGTTATTAGGCACGATACCTTTAGAATTGGTAGACGAAATAGAAGCGAATGTCTGGTTCTGTTTTGTCCCCGTAGTCAATGTCAATGAATTGATGAAGTTGGTACCTGTATTGAAGAAATCATTCTTCGGGTCGTAGTTTGACGGAGTTGCCAGTTTTTCTCCCCAGCTATCATACGCATCCTTCTTGTTTCCATACGTATTCTGAAATTCCGGAGTCATATATGCCTTGCTGAATTCGGTAGAAGAAGAGACAGAAATTTGCAGTTTACCTTCCTTACCTTTCTTTGTAGTAATCAGAATCACACCGTTGGCGGCACTACTACCATATAGAGCCGCAGCCGAAGGGCCACTCAGTACAGAAAGGCTTTCAATATCTTCTGGGTTAAAATCTGCAATACCTTCAGTACCGGCTTTGCCTTCACCCATAATGCCGCTATCCGTATTCCCCATATTGGTGTTGAATAAAGGAATACCGTCCACCACATACAAAGCATTATTATCACCTTCGATTGACTTTGCGCCACGCATCACCACGCGGGTAGCGCCACCTACACCACTGGCACTTTTATTGATGCTTACACCGGCAATTTTACCATTCAGGGAATTAACAAAGTTGGCATCTTTCACTTTTACAAGTTCATCCTGATCAACCTTTTGTACATTATAGCTCAATGCTTTCTCTGCACGTTTAATACCAAGAGCTGTAACAACCACTTCATTCAGCTTCTGTGCATCTTCTTGCAGCAAAACATTCAAGGTCTGATCATTAACTATGGTTACATTCTGTGTAGTATATCCCACATAAGAAATTTCCAGTACATCACCTTTATTTACTATCAGACTGAACTGACCATCCAAATCCGTAATGGCACCGGTAGGAGCATTTTTCACTTTGACATTCACACCGATCAACGGTTCTCCGGTTGCATCTTTCACCACACCGGTCACTTTTATCTGAGGTTCCTGTTGGGCAACCTGTTTGGTAGACAGAATGATTTGTTTGTCCATGACCGTATACGTAACATTGGTTCCACGGAAGACATCATTCAGCACATCTATAATTTTCCCGGATTTATTTTTTACCGAAACTATACGATCCGTCTGAATCGTCTTATCATTATAAAGGAATACATAATCGGAGTTTTCCTCTATTTTATTCAACACTTGCTCTACAGAAACATTCTCCATAGAAAAAGGCATTCGGGTGCGCTGGGCATACCCATTCTCGGCGGGAAGCTGCAATACAACAGCAAAAAGTAGTATCAGACTTATCCTCATAGGTAAAGGAAGTTTTATATTTAAGGTATATTTAAGGCATAATGCATTAAATGAATGATTATTTTTCATACATTTGCGGTTAACTAAAGTTTATTACTCAATGAACTAAGGTTTGATTCCCGGTTAGCGTTTGCGAGACTCTTTTCCGCGAATCTTTAAAATCTCCTGGAAGGAGGCTGTGGGGACAGCTTTCTTCCTTTTTTGTTTTTCATTTCTTTATGCTATATCATAGGCTCTTCAGGTTTTTAAAAGGTTACTAATATAAATTGACTGTAATTTTTGTCTTCGTAAAGGTAGCGTCCGCCTGTTGCGCCGCGTCTTCCACCTTCCACTTCAGTGCTGCCGATTTTGCCAGATAATCCAATATCTGCGGCAAAGTTTCGCTCCGGAAAGTAGCCCGGTATCTATATTCTTTTCCAGACCTATTGTTAAACTGAATTTCTACATTGAAATGCCGCGACAGACGCTTGAAGATTTCTTCCAGCGATGCATTTCTGAATATTAATTTTCCATCTTTCCAGGCTACCTTCTCGTAAACATCCACTTTATGTTTTGTCCATTTCTGACTCTGTTTCTCGTAAATCAACTGTTCACCGGGCGACAATACCATTGTTTCCTGATTGGGGGTTATCACATTTACCTTACCTTTTTCCAGCACAGTTTCTATACAGTCATCCTCCTCATAAGCAGTTACATTGAATTTCGTACCATATACATATACGCTCAACCCATTCGATGTGTTTACATAAAAAGGACGTTCCCTGTCGGCCTGAACTTCAAAATACGCCTCACCTTTCAGATCTACATTCCGATTGTCTTTCCGGAACACCGTCGGATAACGCAGAGTACTGCCGGCATTCAACCATACAACAGAGTGATCGGGAAGTTCATATCGGATCACTGATCCCATGGCTGCCGTTACTTCGGCATATTTCTCGTCTACTACCGGTTTATGGAAATACAGATATCCCAAAGTCAACGAAGCCAGCAACAATGGCAACGTCAAAAATGCCGCGTAACGCATACATTGATTGTAAATCATCTTCCGCCGGCTGCTTTTTATCTTTTGTTGCATCCGCCGATAAGCATGCTCCACATCAATAGATTCTATTTCTTTAATATCATCTCCCAATGCCTGCGCTTTTTGTAGCAATGATTCGGGATTCAAATTTTCCATAACTCCTGTTCAAAAAAATGTATTTATAATTGCAATTACATATATAATACAACTGAGATTTAAAAAAGGGACAGGCAAACTGAGTTTTTTTTCATTCCGGCAAAAAAAGAAGAAAAAGAGCATTATGTTACTTTCTTATTATATATTTGCCCGACAAAAACGCTTCAACAAATCTAATTAGTATGAAAATATCTTTCCTAAGACATGATAAGGAACAGGCTTTCAAGCTACTTTACGAGGAATATTACGCACCTTTCTGTCTGTATGCAAAGAGATTTATAGAAGATAAAGAAACACGAGAAGATATTGTTTCAGATGTATTTACTTCACTATGGGATAAAATAGAAACTTTTGAGATAGACTCTGATACCACATTAGGCTATATTAAGATGTGTGTAAAAAACAGTTGTCTGAATTTCCTAAAACATCAGGAGTACGAATGGAATTATGCGGAAATAATCCGCAAAAAGACTCCTGTCTACGAAACCGAATCGGACAGCGTATATACATTGGATGAGCTTTACCGGATGCTGTATGAGACCCTGAACAAACTTCCTGATAATTACCGCACTGTCTTTATCGAAAGTTTCTTCAAAGGGAAAACCCATGCAGAAATTGCAGAAGAGCTGAATCTCAGCGTGAAATCCGTCAACCGCTATAAACAAAAGACTATAGAATTGCTTCGTAATGAGTTGAAGGACTATTTACCTCTTCTACTCTTATTTATCGCTTCCGGAAGAGCATAAGAGCACACACCGGATCATACCTCTTCGCACACCCTCATCTCCATACCTTTATATACCACTACAATCTTATGCAGGTGCGTGGTGCCGACGGCACGTTTCACCGTATCGGTATCTGCATAGCGATTGGCCTGCTCAACGGCTTCCCGACGCAGTTCTTCCACCCGGCTCTCAGGATCTTTGTATTTAGCATACTTCAGTTCGATGATATAACTGTGCACCATATCCGGGAAGATATCCAGCAACGGGCATAGGAAGATGTCTACATATCCCGCCTGTGTGTCTTGTTCGGAGATTGGACGGTAGAAGCGGTTCTGCGCTGTCATTGCCAACGTGAAACCGTGTACAAAGAACTCTCCTTTCTGTTTGTCACGCTGTGATGCATAACGCTTCAGGCAGTCGGCAATGTAAGCGAAGTAAACTTGCCAATTACCATCATAAGCCAAAGCACTAGCCAGTTCACTCTTTTCGTAGTTACTGAAATTCAGATCCGCCTCATTATATGTATTCAACAGATAAGTATAGAGTTGTTCACGCACCACCTGGTTAGGAATAGTCAACTTAGTTTTTCCTTTATGTATTCCACTGACAGTGAGCATACCAAAATAATAAAGCAAACTTATGAAATTGTCGGGGTCGACAATACTAACGGCAGGAAACCCTCTCTTCAGTTCTCCGGCAATGTATCCTTGGCTCACTAAAGTCTGAATGATAGAGGCATCATGAGAGAATTCCTTATCTTTGCGGATGAGCATACGCAGTTTTTCGTAATCAATGCGGATGTTATCTTCTATCATGTCACGCGGCACCTTACCATACAAAATATAATTCTTTACGAAATAAAGTACCATGTTGGAGTTATACATCGTGGTTGTATCGTAACTCTCGGGAGCGAAGCAGTAATTATCATACCACGGCTTCATAATCTCAATGATTTCATCAATGCTATGGTTGAAGTGGCAGGTGGTGGAATAATACGCCAACATCTGACGAACCTCCTCTTCGGTGAAGCCCATCATTTCATTAAACTCGGATGAGAGCGAATAGTTAGTTCCAATGTTGAAGCCACTGGTCAGGTCGTCCATCGTCACGGGACTGACGCCGGTGATGAAACAACGCTCAATGGATGAATCCGTCCCCGATTTCACGGTATTAAAGAAAGCCCGCAGATAGCCGGTCTTATGTGTCTCGTCAGTATAGCGGTTCAGGCTGTCGGCATCGGAAAGTATAGTATTGGTGAAGTGGTCATACTCATCAATGAAGAGATAAATCTTCCGGTTCACTTTGGCACATTCCATATAAAGGTATTCCAACTGATTGACTGCTCCGTCTTTCGCCTGCATCTTTTCTTTTATCCCCTCCGGCAGATAATCGGCATAGACATCACAGAAATAGTCAAAAACAATGCTGCAATGGTCGTCCAAGCCCTTGCGATAGTTGTGCAGTTCGGCACTTACCAATGAGAAGTTAAGTTTCAGTACCAAATAGCTGTTGCGGTCTTTGGTGGGATGCTTCCCTATATACAAATCACCAAAGAGAGCATCAAACTTATCCTTCGCATTCACATCGTAATAATGTTGCAGCATATTCAAGGTCAGACTCTTGCCGAAGCGACGGGGACGGATAAAAAAGAAGAACCGGTCCGAACGCTCTATCAATGGAATGAAAGAGGTCTTGTCCACATAATAATAATCATCACGACGAATAACCGCAAAGTTCATCATGCCATAAGGCAACAATTTGCTATCTGATACGTGCTCCATAATTTACGCCTTTAAAGAATAAATATTCTATATGCAGATACAAAGATAAACTTTCCGCGACAGCTTGACAAGGCAACTACGTATTTTATAGTAAATTCTTGTTTTAGTTCCATTTTCCGGATGGGATGCAAACGAGAGGAGTTTATATTTTCAAGCAGATTGAGAATCCGGATATGAGAACAGCCGGATAAAAAGATATCCGGCTGAACGGAACATCATTTTAAAGACCTTATCCATTCAAGAGGAATACTAAGAAAGTGATCATAACCAACAACGTGTGTATCAACTGCCATTACTATGATATCTGCAATAATCATACCTATGACTATAATGATCATTATAATCTTATGAGTACGAGATATTTTTTCTTCATACTCTCTTTGGCCCATTTTAGGTAAATGAGTATTCTTGGTTGTCCACTTTTTCTTTCTTTTCCCCATACTTAATAATTATTAGTGTTGTCTAAATTCTGGTAATACTCTTCTGCTGTTTGAAACGCTTCAGGGTTCGTAAGAAGAAACAGCCGGATATATTTATCCGGCTGAATAAGAACAGAAAACGAAGTTAATCTCCTAATCAAATAAAGAACGAGACCACTCAAGAGGACGACCTATAAAATTATCATAACCTACAACATGATTATTCAAAGCAATTATTGTTATTATTAATATAGCAAGTGCAAGAAAAATCCATGAGGCTACTTTGAGCATCCAATCATCAGGTTCTTCTTCCCTTTTTTTATCCTTTTTAAAATGGGTATTCTTGGTGGTCCATTTCTTCTTTCTTCTCTTCATAATATTTATCATTGTATAAATTCCGATAGTATTCGTATACGCAAAACAGCCGGATAAACAGATCCGGCTGAACGGAAATATTTATTGATATAAAAGTCCCTGTAATCCAAATGAAGAAGCGCGAAAGTAGTAAAAGAGTTCAAATAATATTAATCCTATTAAAGCATATCCAATAGCTAAAATGGACTGAGATAACTTAGGACTCTGCAAGGCTTTATTATATAGAATAACTTTAGTATGGGAAGCATAATCTCCTATACGAAGTCCATTTGAACTATAATACATAGCAATACATTCTATAAAAGTCAGAAAATAGAATAGATTCCGAAATACACATTTTAAAGGATTAGCTATTTGTCCAGTATTAGCATCAACAACTTGAATACCTACAATACGCCTTCCAATACTCGCTCCCCCAAAACAATCTTTACAAAAAAGAGCAAACCACGCAAAAATAGCAATCATTGGAGTTATTACCCTTATATTGCAAAAAAGTAAGATTCCATTTACCAAAACTGCTAATAAGGCAGCAATAGCAACATCAATATAAAATGCCATCAACCTTTTTAATTTCATATTCATATCTTATCATTTAAACAAGTTAACAAAAAAGTTCCAAACTTCTTTTAAATCAATCTCTACAGCAACTCCAACACCTACAGCTGCAGAGAAATCGATATTACCAACTTCTGACTTTGAGATTTCGTCTTCATCAATTTTTTCATAGTATTTATTAGTAGAATCATATGTTGTAGTCTTCTTATTATCTTCTGACCACAAAGGAACACTTACAATTAAGCCATTCTCCTTAACCGAAGTTCGACTATCTAATTCATACGCATTATCATAACTTTCAATTCCTACAATTCCCACATTAACTGAAACACCACTTGTTTCCTTAGCCCCACCGCTTCCATATTGAACACTTCCAGCATTTATTTGAGCACCTATCTTTACGCCCAAAACTTGAGCTGATACTCCAGCATTTAATCCAAAAGAAATATTCCCTGAAACACTATTTTTAAGATGAGGCCAAGCTTCGTTCCAGCCTTTACCATCAGGATCAATATAAAGCACCGGAAGATTATCGCAATACACATAAGGAGCGACTCTATAATAATTCTCTGCCAACGGATCCACCGTATGCCATCTTCCCAGTGCCGGGTCATACATTCTCGCCCCATAATCATACCAGTTCAACCCTTTCTTCGCATCCAGTTCTTTGCCGTTATACTTATAAGGTTGTACATTACCGGTACTTGCAAATACACCTCCGAAAGGATAATAATGGTTCGTTTCTTCTACCTTGCCGGATGAATCCATTACCACGCGATTGTTTCCCTGATAATCCTGCAAAAAATAATGATACTTCTTGTCGTTCAAAGAAACATAACCGTAGCCCGTCAGAAGCAACTTGGCAACACCATTTTCATAGACCACATTGCCCAAATAATCGGTAGTTGTGGTTGCGCTACCTATCTTATGCACAGTCCTGAGTTTCGTACCGTCAGCACCATAAGTATAGGTAATAGTACTGCCATCTGAAAAACTTACTATACTTGGCAAATTTAGAATATTATATTGAATAGAAATAATATTTTTATTCAAATCTTTCGTTAAATTCCCATTCGTATCATAAGTATATTCAGTAGCCACTTTAGCACCATCCTTAAACTCGAAACCGTTGTTGTAGACAGAAGTCGTAACTGCATCATTCACAGCTTTTAGCTGGTTGCCGTTCAAAGTAAGGGCAAGATTATCAATCAAACCATAAGACGAAGCACCTGTCTGCCCATAACGCTTCAAACCCAGGATATTTCCATTCTTGTCATAACCGGTCACTTGCTCCGTGAAACGATTCGGATTGGCATTAATGAGATCGCCTTCTCCATAAGTAGCATCTGTCATGCGATTTCTCGCATCGTAAGTAAACTTATATCCTCGCATCACTTCATCATTTCCTTTCCACGTCATGCTACTGATATTACCATTGTAGTAAGGCGTGCCCTTTCCATCGATATAGTGTAGTTTTTGTGAAAACAGAGGACTTTCAATAGCTTCAATCCAACTTCGTATATTATACCGATTGGTGGTCACTAAAGAATCAAGTCCATGAATGCGCGTCTGCCGTATAATTCTGCCTTGAAGGTCATGATCATAGATAAACTTCGTGCTATCTTTTCCTAATGTATGCACTTCCTGAACCATTCTTCCCATGTGGTCGTAGCGATAGCTTTTCTGAGCAGATATTTCCGTACCATATTCTTCAATAACCTTCACCGGCTGCCCACTGAAATTAAAGGATGACTTATTGACTACGATTTTGCCATTCAACGTTGTATGCCGTTCCTGTATCAAGTTTCTGTCATAATCGTAATAATAAGTACTATAGAGTTTCTGATTTCCCCCTAATACCATAGTCATTCTACCTGTCAGCAAATCTTTGCAATGCACATTCGGTTCACCGGTATATCGTTTCCCAATACCGGTATCTTCCACATAACTGAGATTTCCGCTGAAACCGGATAAAATACCGGCAAACGAGTACGTATCATAATAATTAGCCTGCAACACTTTCAACTTTTCAAGCGAGATACCCGTCGGACAATTAATCCGGTAACCTTCACGGGCACCTGCAGTGCCAGGTGAATAGACAGCATAGATGTCCGAAGCATCACAAACGGCGCGATCCGGCAGTGTACCCTGATACACTCCGCTTAGCACCTCCCGACCCAGCAAGTCGGAAATACTAAAACTACACTCACCACGCTTCTGCTGCTCACCATCACTGGTAAACACCAATTGATTGTTGTGGTCGTATGCCA
Organism: Bacteroides timonensis; assembly: GCF_000513195.1. Lineage (GTDB taxonomy): Bacteria > Bacteroidota > Bacteroidia > Bacteroidales > Bacteroidaceae > Bacteroides > Bacteroides timonensis. Next base: position 62,280 of record NZ_CBVI010000001.1, read on the forward strand.
TTTCCACCCAACCACAATCCGGTAACTTCTTGCCAATGCAGCGTTTCCGATAATCATATCGGTATTGGTAAGCATACTTGTCCAGAATGGTTTGCGGTGAACCGCTCAGATTGGCTGCCGCCATAGGAGACAACACAAAGCATAAATTACCAAGTTCGTTATAAACGTAGTAAGTATCCAATGTTTCCTGCGCAGTAAGATTCCTATTCAGTATGACGTGACCTTCCCTATCCTCAAAACTGAGGACAGTATGCCCGTCTTCATCTTTGGTCTCGACTACAGTCAGTTCAGAAACCGGATATTTTCCTTTTTGCAAGAGCTGGGGAGCAGCAGGTGTGCCCGACACGCCGAGATACAAACAAGCATCTGCCGACGTATTGGTGCGATAGTCGGTCTTTTCGCCGTGTCCCTTACTTTGCCATGCCTTTCCGGGACCATAATTCTCTATGATGCGGTTCAGCGATGAAGCTTCATACACAGGATAACTGAATGCAGCCTGATCGGAATACAAATCTTGAGCATTCTTTTCAACGATATTTTCAGGAATGAAGGTACCAGGGGATTGGGGGGCTAAGCACATCACCGGGAGCCATTGCTTGCTACTCCGTCCTAAAGCATCATACGCATGAGAAACAGCCACATCCTTTTTGTTGGGCGAAGATTTGTATGCCACTTCCTGCGCCAGTCTGCCCAAATGATCAAAATAACGTATGTGATGTTTAGCCTTACTCAGGTAATAAAGGGCGTTCGCCTCATCCGTACCCACTGTCGGAGTTATGGTACGTATGTAATTCATATCTTGAGAAGGAGTATAATTTTCCGGTGTTTCCGGACCATCGTCTTCATCCGCATACAAGGATGTCCCTTCAAACGTCAGAGATATATCTACATCAGCACCACGTACACTCAGTAATACATAATAGATTCCGGGATTGAAAGAGGAGGGTAGCATATTCCCTGGATTTTCGATGAAACCACCTTGTTCATCTAATATATTGATCATTATCGGCACACTTGAATAATGTTTCAGTTGGACAATCATCGGTCTGTCAATATACATTTTATAATAAAGAAATAGTTTGGTGAACATGCCTATATTATAGCGACCGCTTTTAGTACAGGAGAAATGGTCTCCCTGAAATCTAACTTCAATAGCCTCTTCCATGCTTTGCCCAGTAGTTGGACCAGTTATCGCGTAAACCTGTGAACTGAAAAGCAGACAGGTCAGCAAAACAGTTATATATCTGGTTAATTTAACGTTCATAATATTTAGTTTTATTCGTTTACAAAATGATAAGCATTTGTCTGAATCACTTCTGTCCGTCCTTTTTCGCTATGCCGATAGATTTGTGACAATCTCCCACTTGTATAATAGTTATAATAAATATTTCTACCATTTACAGCAGTACAAACTGTTATGTCCTTTCCATAACCAGCCCAATATGAATAGACTCTGGCTTGGGGCAGTTGCAAACGAACATTGTTGAGTGCAGAAATATCCGTTGCCGAGGCAGACAGGAGTTCCGGATTTTTCCCTAAAGCCGCACTTACTTCCTGATACGAAGCATTTTCTATGCGTGCCCTCAAGTTCTGTCCATAATGACTCCACAAAAAGACAATATGCCGTGAACCATTTTCCACAGCTTCCACCGGGTTTCCGTATTTGTCATAGTGTGTATACTCTATCTTGCCAGCCAACTTCCCATTGCCATCAAACAGAGATTCTTTCGACACCACTTTCCATTCTTGCGCACCTATACTTCCAGGCAAGCGATACTCCGTCTTCCGGCAATCAAGCAATTGCCTTTTACCGGAAGCGCCACTATAGTGCCACTCAGCGGTTGGCAACATCTGAAATTTATTCTTCGTTGAGTATTCGGCATACTGATAGACTGTTATCAAAGAATCAATCTTATTTTTGGGTTGAGAAGACTCTATCAGATAACCTGACCCGTCATATTTCATATATTCCCATTGCTCCCTTTGCTGTTCGCCTTGTGCGCCATAATAGTCTGTAGTTCGCGTAGAAACCGGTAGAAGCATGCGGAAATACTCTTTTCCGATATGCGCAAACAGATTAAACATCTGTCTACCGCTAATATTCGGACTAAACAGACATAAGTTATAATTATCTTCATTGTGGTAAGCATAGCGATAATCTATTTTCTTCCGCATTACATCGTTTTCGTCATAATATGTTTCCCGGGATATCTTGGCGTAATACAAGGAGGCGTCATCCGTGGAGTGAGCAACCAGATGCTTCAGATGTCTTTTGTAATCTTCCGCAAACAGAGTATAGATGTGACTGTCTCCCGTAGTAGATAGTATCTGAAAATATTCATTGGTATTATAATAGGAAGATGAAATACCTTGATTGGTCTGAAATTCTGTTTTTTTATAAGAATGCTTCTGTTCCAAACCTCCTTTGGACGAATCAATATAATGCTCCGTCACTTCCGGGTAACGTATATGGACGCCAGGATAAGATATGTCTGTGAAACCTTCGCTATTGAAAGCCGCACCTTTTATAGTAATTCGGGCACTGTTATTATCTGCTTCTACCAGCAAATGCCTATAGAATGGCATATACATCACTTTTCCTTCTTTAGAAGGACTACCATAAGTGTACACAGTTTCCTTTTGCACTTTTCCTGTGGCATCCATATAGCGGATGGAACGGACACGCGCACCTCCTGCCAGTCCGGATAGTGACGGAGAAAGACTGTAGTCGGTGGGATAAAAAGTAGCGCTCCCAGCTTGCACGATAGTGGAGTACTTATGAGGTTCGTAATTGAATTCCACACGCCCGCCTGTAGGATACGTCATCTGTCTGAGAAGACTTACATCATATCTATTTCCCGTTGCATTGCGATGATCGGTCGTTATTTTATAATCCAGAGAATATTGCGAAAAGGGATAGGACATACCGGGGATAAGAGCTACATTGGCATTCTCTCCACGCCAGAATCCCCAATGGTCGATATTGCTGGTCAAAGGGTTGGGAGTTTCAGACAATAAGGGAGTATTGTATTCCATGCGGAAAGTTCCTTCTTTATTGGTCTTGACACTCTTCAAGAACATCCGGTTACCCACGGCATAATCGTACGTCAGTTGTGCCAACTGCGTGCTTCCATTATACTCCATTCTTATTCCATCAAGCTTAGCCCCGCAACTGGTGAAGAACTGTTTGGCAGTGTTAGTGACCGGCAAAGGCTGTTTGCCGCGTGTAGAATAGGTAAAGCTGATGGTACAGCCATCTGTCTCTATATGGTCTATCAAGGCAACCTTATTGAGTGAATAGCTCCGATACACATTATTCTGAGCATAAATTGGACTACTAATCCCGGTACTTGCATTCATTGCCCCCACTCCATAAGGTGTAGATATCGTAGTCTTTCCGCAAAGTTGGTACTGCATCAACAAGTCAGTCCGATTCTCATAGTTTCCCTGCTGATTCAACGCTATTAGGTTTGAATGAGGAGTAGTGTGGTACTTCCTGTCAATATCACGATAATAAATATCCAGCGCCCTTCCATTAGGGGCTGTTATCCTCGTCAGATGGAAAGCCGTTATTTCGTGATGTCCCTTACTGGGATTAGGCGTGAAATTATAATCGCTTTGCCACGAAAGAGCGCTATATTCCAATGATGCGTATCCGCCACCACCAAACGTATATGTATATCCGTCATCCGTTTTTATACGAATACAGGTTTCTTGCGGAGCAGTGTTACTAAACAACTTCATCTCTGTCAGGTCTACTTGATATTTGCCACCGTTATACCCAACCACACTAACACTTCCGTCATAATTAATCATGAATTTACCGGAATGCTTCCCAAAAGAAAAATAGAAAATATCCGGTGAAGCTTCCACCGGCTTATTATTGTCTGTAGAAGGAAGTGTCAACATAGAAGAAGCAAGGCTCTTCAAATGAGCATATTTATATGGATTTTGTGCCACTTCTTGTTTCATGGCGCTTGTGTTATACGTATTCTTTCCCAACATTTTCAGAAAACCCGTGTAAGCGTATAGTTGGTCAGGATTTTCCATATAAGCTTCCAAGTCATCCGGCATCCCGTTGACTTGCCGGTATACTATTCCACCGGCATTCAGCATCCAGTCTCTTCCCACATAGTTATCTGCATTGCGCGGACGAAAACCCGAGGAATTGTAGGTAATAGAAATAGGAAAGTCAAAATCCTGATCCTGAAAATGGACGAGATTGATAGACGGAGCTATACATCCGGTATTCAGATCAATAGCAGCATGATTGTCATATCTCATCAGTTCCATCACTTGAGGAGAATAAACCGCTGGTTCATGGACTGACAGCTTCAGCGGAGAACTGATATCACCGGTCGAGGAGCCCATTACAGGTAAAGTCAAAACTGCCAATATTGAAGCAGTAAACAGATATTTATTTATATATTTCTTCATTTTTCACTTATTGTTTTTTTAGATTGATTGATAAATCTGATAAATACAAGGGGAGACTATATAAAAGAAAAGCGGGGACGGTCACACACTTCCTATTCACATGAATTAACCGTCCCCGCAAAACTCTTATCCGGGAAACTTCTACGGTGTCATCGCATTAACGCCCAGCACCCCCGCTATCGTCGTTATCACCGCGACAGCCACTTTCAGAATCATACTCCAAGCGGATCTCTTGATTGCCATTATTCCAACACCTCCTTTCCATCGGCCATTATCTTGCATCTCATGTCTCATTACTTTCAAAGCTCCTTCCTCACCTCAAAGCACGGACATTCCTTCACCCACTCTTCCGGCTCTATCAGCCCGTCCCCGTTCAGATCCGGACTGAGGTCGCGATGCCCGCAGATGCAAATATTATTTTTAAACCGCTTTAGCAATTGCGCCACCAGCAAGTGCATGGCACTACGCTGTTCCGGTGTACGGGTATCTTTCGCACGTCCCTTGGCATCTAGGCCGCCTTCATAGCAGATACCTATCGAATGAGCATTGTGTCCCTTGGCATGCGCCCCGACAAGTTCCAAAGCACGGGTATTGATTACCGTGCCATCCTTACGGATGTAGTAGTGATAGCCGATACCGCGGAAGCCACGGCAACGGTGATTCTCTTCCAGTTCGGCCACAGTCAGCGAACGGTCTTCGCGTGTGGCGGAACAGTGAATAATGATGTGATCAATTGTTCTCATATAACTTAGTGATGAGTGTTTAGTGATGAGTGATTTTTCAGAAACCAGAAACTATCCCAGCGGATTTTCATCCAGTCCTCCGCCGCCGGAACCACCTTGGTTACCACCGCCTTCCTCTTCATCCGAGCCTTGCATATTCAGCCTCTTGAGCTGTGTTTCAAGGTCGACAAAGTCGATGCGGTCTTCCGCACGGGTGGTAGCGGCATCCAGATTAGGACGGATGGCACTCGAAGCGCGGAAATTGATGCGGACAGCCTTAATCTTCTCCGGCAGACACTCTTTCTTGAGCGCGGAGCCCACCGTAGAAGCCGAAAGGCTGAAGACTCCGAAGCCGTCGATATTGACGGAACGGCCGTTGTAGAGTTCGCCACGCAGAGCCTTCACGAAGTTGGTGAGTACACTCTGAATATCACCCAGGGTGAGCGAACTGCTTTCTTTCATCTGAACGGCAATGCTGTTCAGGGTGGCAGATTTGCCCCAGACCAAAAGTTGAGGGTAGTACTTGCCCGAACCGTCCTTCAGGAACGGATTTTTACGAAACTGTTTTTTGTACGTTACTGACATATTTATTATTTTTTCTGAAGATTGATAAAACCGGTCACACAACCGGAATCTATCTCTGTATCGAGCGAAGAAGTGGCAGAGTCGACGTCATACCCCAGAAACAGCTTCGCAGGGTCCCCGCTTTGAGGACATGACAAAGGTACGGGAAGGCGGTGGCAGGAAGGGACGTACAGGGTCATACCGGTACATACCGGGCTGTACTTTGCCGGACTTTGATCCAGTGCCGGCAGAAATTACCTGTTCTATCTTTTTCAAATCCACTTTTTTTTCGTTCCTTTGCATAAAACAATAAATGCCAAACGCTTATGTGCAGTGAAGGATTACGCGAGAGGTATGTGAACCCCTATACCGATTTTGCATTCAAGTTGTTGTTCGGAACCGACCTGAACAAGGAGATTCTTATCGGATTTCTCAATGCCCTGTTCAACGGCGAACAGGTCATAGAAGATGTCACCTACCTGAACACCGAACACTTGGGCAGCAGGGAAGCCGAACGTCGTGCCGTCTTCGACGTCTATTGCCAGAACGAGAAGGGAGAGAAAATCCTGATTGAGATGCAGAAAGGGGAACAGCAGTTCTTCAAGGACAGAAGCATCTATTACTCCACTTTCCCCATCAGGGATCAAGCCATCAAGGGAGAAATATGGGACTATGAACTCAAAGCGGTATACATAATAGGCATACTGAACTTTACCCTTGATGACGTGAAGTCGCCCCAATTCTACCATGAAGTGAAGCTGATGGAGACAAGCACCCACGAAGTGTTTTATGACAAACTGATCTTTGTCTATCTGGAGATGCCCAAATTCCACAAGACCGAACAGGAGCTGGAAACCTTGTTCGACAAATGGATGTTCGTCCTCAAAAACCTATCCCGCCTCATGGAACGTCCCGTAGCCTTGCAGGAGCGTGTGTTCAACCGCCTCTTCGAAGCCGCGGAAATAGCGCAATTCTCCCCTTTATGCATACGAGGAGAGTTTGAAAGTGTACAGAGACTGGAATAGTGTAATTAAAACAGCTATCCAAAAGGGAGAAGCAAGGGGAGAAGCAAAAGGGAGAGCGGAAGGCAGAGCGGAAGGCGAATTGATAAAGGCCAGAGACATCGCCCGGAATTTAAAGAATGCCGGACTTCCCACTACCGAAATTGCTACGGTCACCGGACTTCCCATCGATGAAATAAATTCCCTTTAAACTCAAGCAATGTTATCATGCAAAACAAGCAATGCCGTGGTGCGGAACATAGCTTGTTCCGCACCATAACATTGCTTGTTTTCATTTCCGGCCGGCCAAGAGGCCTCATCCCGGTCAGGGTGCATCCAGATACTTCACTAGCACCGCCACCTGACGCTTGCTGAATATCTGATCGTTCTTCCCCTCAGGACCTTCGTAAAGTTCATGGTGAAGGTCGGGATTGAAGTTGATCCAACGGCGGAGCTTACGCAGGGCCGCCTCGGACGAAAGACAGGGAAAGTAGAGTTGCGCCAGATCGGACTTCAGATATGCTTTGACTTCAAAACGGAAAGCTGCGGATTCAAAGCCTTCAAGAAAGGCTGCTTCGGAATTTGTGTACTTTTTCATAATCATATTATTTTTCTATTTTCTGTTATTCATGTTTTATTCAAGAAAAATCGGAACACCGGAAAGGCTTCGAAAACACTTCCGAAAGCCCTACCGGAGGCCAATTCAGGTTCAGGGTCACTTATAGCCCCGTCCAGAAGGGCTTTTCCGTTTCTTCCGATAGCCATCTTCCTCTTTTACAATATATTGCAAATTCACCGCCTTGCGCAAAAGCCGTTTGCCCGTAGATTCGGACATTCCGGTGTTTTGCACCGCTTGAATAAACTCCGTATAAGTAAATCTACGAGACAAAGACGTGAGAATCTCATCCAACCGGTGAAAACGATGCATGCTGACGGGAGGCAGAGTAGTGTCGAGCAACGAAGTACTGAGCAAAAGACTATGCTCCAACAGCGTACGGGTGATGTCCATTGCCGTGCGGAAGTCTTCATCCGTACAAACATACTCCTTGGCATAGCGGTAATCTTCCCATTTGCGGAAGATGGTGAAGACAGCAGCCAGGCGCATCCCCAACAGTCCCGCACGGCGGATGAGGCTGCCTGAAGAATCACGCCCTTCCAACAGTGCCCGGCGCAGTAACTCGCTGAACATTTCCGTATGGAGCTGCCACTGCGCAGGACTGAAGGTGACCAGTGTGGGCGACTCCAACAGCACTTTATGCATCTCAAGCAGTTCCTGCCCCAAAGACTGGAAGTAGCTGCGAAGGTCAACCTGCTCATCACCGGGTGCACAGGATTCCCATTGCTGGTTCTGCTGACGGGTGTAGAATGCGAAACGGGAAAAAAGCCCCACTTCGAGCGAACGGAAAAAGACATAGAATTGCTCTTGCGTACCGGCAATGTTGAGCGCCAGGTGCGGATGCCGCACTACAATCGGATCGCCATCCACCTTGTACGATGAGGAAACTTCCTCGTGATGGGCGGCTTTGCAAAGGATGTCTTCATACTTACCGCAATCCTGGCCCAAAGAGGAAACCATCGTATTGATTTCGGTGGTAGTCATGCAGCACCCCAATTCACCGGCAGCGGCCAGATGTTCGATAAGACGGCTCTTGCTCGTAGTGGCAGATATCTTGAGATACTGCGCTTTCGGCTCTTCCGGTTTCAGGTTGATGTCCGGCAGACGTTTCTCATGCCTTGCCTGTTGTTGCTCTGTATCCCATACCAGCAGGGCTTGCTCATAAGATTTCTTGTTCGCATGGCGTATCTGGTCGTAGTATTCCTGCGTGGGATCCAGCAAAACGGCTGTGAAAGCCATGACGCCCTTGCCCGTACCGGCAGGAGCCACAGTGGCCAGATAAAAATGCGGAGAATGCAGCGAATTCTTATAGTAGAAACGGACGTAAGGGAAAAGTGCGCTGCAACTGTTCAGGCAGCCCAGCAGCGTCATGTCACGTTCGCGCTTGTCACTTGCATAGCGGCAACAACGGGTCAGCAAGTCCGGCAGACGGGTAAAAACATCATCGGGAATGTAAGGTGCATCAGCACGCAATTCGTCATTTTTCTCCAACACCGCTTCCGGATTTTCTTCTTCATTCGCCACACATCCGGGGCTATAAGTGACCCTGGCCCCTTTTTGGTCTCTCACCAACGCATTTTTCTTTTCCGGCAGGTTTCCAACAAACTGATATCCAGCCACTACGCGCTGACGAATATCTTCAGCCGTGAAATCACCCGATGCGTAACGGCAGGAGAAAAGAGAAATCAATTGTTCCAGTTCGTCAGGCGAAAAACCTTTACTTCCTGCCACACGCCCCAGTTTCAGGGCAAGGTCGTTGCGGTTGCCACGGCGGAAGGGGTTGCTACGTTCGAAATCGTCGAGCAGCTGGGGGATGAAGCCACAGGCGGAAGCCGGGGCAGAGCCACAGACTGTTCTCAGAGTCAACTCAGTAGCGGGCGACAGCGTCTTCGTTTTTTCCGATGCGGACGTGACCGGTGCAGGCATAGGCGCAAGCACAACCTCAGGCATTTCAAATGCCACAGCTTCCTCGTTATAGTACGCCTCGGGATGGTAGCTATAAAAACAGGGCTGGGTCAGAATCTTGCACTTCTCATCGTAGGGATGCCCTACATGGGCGCTCACCGCATTGCCTACCGCCGCGTAGAGGCGTGCATAATCTTGCCGCACATCTTCCGTACGCACGCGGACCAGCATTTTGATGCCTTCACCGGAGATACTGATAATCGAGGCGTAAGTGAAGGGCAAGGAGCATGCCAGACCGAACACTTCCTGCGTGCGTCGGTCGGTGTGGTCGAGGTCGACGCACAACAGCCCGCTGTGATCCGACAAATCTTTCACCGCATGTCCGTTCAGGCATACGCCGGCCGGCACAATGCACGGCATATTTTCCTTTATCGCCTGCGCTTCGGCTTCATGTCCGGGCAGAGCTTTCAGTCGGCGATATTCCAATACCTGCCGTCGATAACGGTCGCTACGCACCGTGTCCACAAATTCCCGGATAGTGATAGTACGTGATGTTTTACTCCGCACGCCCGGAAATTCAGAGACGGAACCGGGAGATTCCGAATTTGCAATTTTTTTTTGATCTGTATCTTTCATTTTTGCAATGTTACAGTATCAGGCACAGGCACTATTACCTCCGCCGCTGTAAAGGAAAGCATAATAAAATAAACGGCATGGGACGTTTTGTACACTTTTCATTTTTATATAACTGATAATAAACATATTACAAATGAAAAGTGTACATTTTTACGCACAACACTATTTAACATACAGAGTTTCCACCTAGCAATTAAAACTCCAATCCGTCATCTCCCATATTTCTCTATTTCCCTCTTTCTGATTCTCTTTTCTTTCTCCGCCTCATATTCGTCAATGAGCTTAACTCCGTCTCTTACAATACGTCTGACGATCCGCTCCTCTTGATCAGTCAGTCCCCCCTTTTCTTTCAAATTAGTAAAAATCGTCTCCACCTCTTTCAGTAAAACCAGATTAGTGCTATGACATTTTTTATGAGCTGTTCCCATTATTAGTTGACAAGGCATCAGTTGACAAGGGAACAAGAGAGAGAGAGAACTTTAAAGTACCTGTCTTTAAACCTAAGAGAGTTACAAACTCCCTTGTCAATTGGTCAACTGTTCTCTTGTTTACTAAGAAACTTGAGCTTGCGAAAGTTAAGTAAATGGATTATACGAAGAATGGGTAATTAAATTTTCATTTAACTACCCATCTCCGTATAATAAATCCACTTATACTATTTCTTTTCAATCACCGGTTTATCCCCCATCGTCAACTCTAACGTTCCACCGTCCACAATATCCCGATGGTTGAAGAAAGGTTCCACCAACTCCCGACCGTTCAAGAGCATCTTCTGCACATACTTATTTTCGCGACTGTTGCCATGCGCTACAACTGTGAAAGTTTTTCCATCCTTCAGCTGGATGGTTGCCTTATTGAACAGTGGCCGGCCAATGGAATACACAGGCTTACCGGGACATACCTGATAAAATCCCATCGAATTGAGAATGAACCATGCCGACATCTGCCCACAGTCTTCGTTGCCCGACAAGCCGTCAGGGTCATTGAAGTAAAGGGTATGGAGCACTTCGTCCACCAATTCCTGAGTTCTCCAAGGCTGACCGACATAGTTATATAGATGTGCGATGTGGTGGCTCGGCTCATTTCCATGCGCATACTGCCCTATCAGACCTGAAATGTCAACGGATACCGATTCACCTTCCATAGCCGAAGGAGCGATGAACAAAGAGTCCAGCTTGCCGATAAAAGCCTCACGGCCTCCCATAAGATCCACCAACCCGTCCACATCATGAGGCACGAACCAGGTCCACTGCCAAGCGGTACCTTCACAATAATCATCATTGCGGTGATTGGAAGAACGGGGATTGAAAGGTGTACGCCAGTTGCCTTCACTGTCCAGTCCGCGCATGAAGCGGGTGGAAGCATCGAAATAAACCTGGTATCCTTTAGCAAACGCTGCATATTTCTCCTGATTAGGTCTATCACCCAAAGCTTCCGCCAATAGCGAAATGCACCAGTCATCATAAGCATACTCCAATGCTTTGGCCACCGATTCGTTGTCTTTATCGCAAGGTACATAGCCTATCTTGTTCTTCCAGTATTTGGCTTGCGGCATCAGATGAGGCAATACCAGCGGAGGACACAGGATGCCGGTGGTGTCATATTCCGCAGCACGGATGCAGGCTTTGTAGGCGTCTTCCACATCAAAATCACGATAGCCTTTTGTGTAAGCGTCAGCGATAATGGATGCGGCATGATAGCCAATCATGGTTCCGGTATAATTGCCTGCAAGTTCCCACATAGGGAAGATGCCGCCTTCGCGCTGCTTCAGGATGAGCGAACGGATGAAAGCCTGGTTCAAATCCGGGTCGATAATCGTCATCAGGGGATGATAGGCACGGAAAGTATCCCACAAAGAGAAAACCGTGTAGACAGGATTTTCCACACTGCCTTGGTGGGGCTTCAGGTCCATGCCCAGATAGCGTCCGTCAGCATCCGTAAACAGATTGGGTTGCACGCCCGTATGATAGAGTGCTGTATAGAACATAGTCCGCTGGTCATCATCGTTGGTTTCGATATCTATTTTCGACAGATAATCATTCCATGAATTGCGGGCGGCACTGCGCACACTGTCAAAGTCCCATCCGGGTATATCAGCCTCCACATTCCGGCGTGCTCCGTCCATATCCACGGCAGAAACTCCTACTTTCACAAGGACTTGTTCGCCGGCTCCGGTCTGAAACTGCAACAGTGCTTTAGCTGTGGGCAGCAACGGTCCGCCTTCGTCCAGTGCCATAGAATCGGTCACCAAAGTATAGGTGAACGGCTTGGAGAACTTGGCATAGAAATTAATGTATTGGTCGAAAGCCCAATATACCGTCTTCTTACGCCCGCGTATCTCGGTGTCGCTGATTACTTCCAGCTCCATTTCTTCATTCGTCTGGCGTTGCAGACTGTAATCCAGGTCAAGGATGAATCCTGCATCTTCCGCTTTCGGAAAAGTATAACGATGGATAGCCGCACGCCGGGTGGCGGTCAGTTCGGCCTTCACTTTATAGCGATCCAGAAATACCGAATAATAACCGGGTTGGGCCGTCTCATTGTCGTGAGAGAAAGCGGAAGCGTATGCCATCTGCTGACTCTCCTTTCCCGTCGCATGATAATCTTGCCTGCCCACGGTAGGCATCAGCAATACGTCACCATAATCTCCACAGCCTGTACCGCTGAGATGTGTATGCGAAAAACCGTTAATGGTAGAATCTGCATAATAATAACCTGAACAGGCGTCCCACTGATAAATGCGCGTATCAGGGCTGGGCTGAATCATTCCGTTAGGCACTATAGCCCCGGGATAGGTGTGCCCGTGTCCTCCCGTACCAATGAACGGATTGACGTATGATGAGTAATCTTGCATTGCCGGCGTACAACCGTACATCACCAGCAAAAGAAGACCGCTCATCAGCATAGAATTGATTTTCATGTTCTTCTTCATATTTTGATTGTATTACGTTTTCATGTCAGGCAGGCATAAAGCTGATGGCTTGTCCGCCGCCTCTTGCCATAGAGACCGTCAGGGTGTCATTGGCAGTCACCAGTCTCTCAATGATGTCATAAGCCGTAGGATTAAGTTCCCAGTCGGCACCCTCTCCATCGGCATAGATCAAGGCACGGTATACCCTACCCTCTTCCAGAAAGTCTAACTTAACATCCACTTTACGCGCTTCTTCGTTCGTTGCGGCTCCCAGGAAGTACTTATCTTTTGCCTTACGGACAATGACCACAAACTCTCCCGGTTCACCGGCCAGCGCTTCCGACCAGTCACAGTCGGCATCAAAATCGCGGAAGAACTGGAAAGCGGGATGTCCTTCATAGTTCTCGATCATGTCCGCCGCCATCTGCAAGGGGGAGTAAAGTATCACCCAATTAGCTATCTGCTTTGCCAATGTGGTGTTGATGCGGCAATCTTTGCTGTCCTTCATATTCCACTGCTTGCGATAGGGAGAGTTTTTGGCACGCTCGTACATGATATCGAATATGCCGGGCGTATAATCCATTGGTCCGGCAAGCAGACGGGTGAAAGGCAACATGACATGATGTTCCGGCGGATTACCTTCGCTCCAGGCATTCCATTCCATACCGCGGGCACCTTCACGGGTCATCATATTGGGATAGGTGCGGCGGATACCCGTATCTTTGATCGGTTCGTGCACATCGAGCGTAGTATGGTATTTGGCGGCTGTTTCCACTACTTTACGGTAATGGCGCACGTTGTATTGCCCGTGATGATTGTGTCCGTCGGGAAGTCCACCTGCATAACCGGTTTTCACAGAATGGATGCCCAGATCAGCATACCATTTATATGACTTATCCAATTGTTTCTCATAATTCATAATATTGCCTCCCGTCTCATGGTGTCCGATAATCTCGACTCCTTTTTCCCGGGCGTAGCGGGCAATTTCCTCTATATCAAAATCAGCATACGGACGGGTATAGTCGAATGTCTGAGAACCGCCCCAGTTTTCCCAACCTTCATTCCAGCCTTCATACATCACTGCTTCGATGTTGTTGGCCGCCGCAAAGTCGATGTACCGCTTTGCGTTCTCTGTTGTGGCACCGTGACGATCATTTATCACCCAACTTTCCACTCCCAGATGCATTCCCCACCAGATACCTACATATTTCATCGGACGTATCCAGTCGGTAGTTTCCAGCGCACAAGGTTCGTTCAGATTCAGGATAAGACCGGAGTTGATAAGCCCGACTGCTTTCGGGGCAATCTGTATAGTGCGCCAAGGTGTCTTAAAGCTTCCTCCGTTGAAGCGGGCTTTTATGCCGTCCGGCCAGGGAGCCAGTTCGGATTTAAAATTGCAGTTTCCCGTATTCTTCAAGGTCATCTCCGGAAAATCAGTCAATGCCGCTTCATGGATGCTGGCATATAAACCTCCGGTTTTGAAAGTCATGGGAGTATTTGCATTGTCTGTCCGGCTAACAGGCTGTGTACGATATAGCAACTCGTATGTTTCATAATTGGCAGGTATGGACCACGAGGTGCCATCCTGTGCTATATTGAACGCAGTCAGTTCGTCTGTCACCAGAATACTGTCAGCTCCGGAAACTTCATATTCATAGCGAAAACCTAATCCATCGTCGAAAACGCGGAAACGCAAAGTCAGTTTCGTGTTTGCCGCATCGGACAGGTGGACAGCCATTTCGTTGTAATGGTTGCGAATGGTTTTGTTTTCACCCCAAGGCTGGGTCCAGGTTTGGTCGTGAGTGGCGAAGTCGGTATTTACCACATGGAAATTTCCGAATAGATTAACCCCGTCATTGGCCTCGAAACCCAACATGGAGGGCTTGATAAACAAGGTATCTCCAATACTTACCTGATAAGCTATCTCACCATTATCATCCAGATTGAGGGCAAGCCGGATATGGTCATCAGGCGAGGTTACTTCTGTCTGTTTCGAAGAAGTGCAACTTGCCAGAAACCAAAAGGATACAATTATATATATAAGACGTTGTTTCATATTGTTTGATTGTATAGGAGAAGAGTAGCCTCACAAGCAATGATACTACTTATATCATTGCGAGCCTCATCCTGATGTCAGCATGAGGCTCGTTCTGACATATATTAAATATTTACTTTTATTTCTTAACCAGCGTATACGTACCGCTTGAATGTGGATTTCTCTGTCCTTCCACTGCATTATAAGTATCGCCGTCCTTTGTAAACAGGCTGAAACCATAGCGTCTTCCCGAGTCACAGATGTAAACAGCTCCGCCCAATGTTTCAAGGACAAAAGCCTCGTCTGATGCCGCCATAGCAACCCAAGCAGCACCACTATATGTAGCACGGGCCATAGCATAAGTCGTGCCATCGGCAGTACCGATGACCTGGGGAGAAGGACAAAGAGCTATTCCTCTGTCATCATAGTTCATAATGAACGGATATGTACCGGTAATATCCTTACCGTCCCAACCGTAAACCTTGTAGCTTTTTCCCTGAACATCCTCGGCAATAGTGATATCGAAAGCTTCTGCATTTGTCCAATCCCACCACTTAGGAATATCATTTTCATAATAGTAATATAATGCTGCACCCGGAGTTACCGTCCATTCTCCTAAATAAGATTCATAGCTGGGTACAGAACCTTTCTTGGCAGACAGGTCAGTGCGGGTGTAATAATTACCGGTCCACGACACATCCTTGTTCCAGAGTTTCGCAGCCACCCTATCGAAATAAGACTCGTACATACGGCTTGAACCCAGATTGTAGAATGCAAAGTATTTGTAACCACCATTCACCACATTATCCAGATAAGTATCGTTAACACTAATCTTATTTAGGCTTCCACTATCCTCACTCATCAATGTAATGGCATACGGCGCCTGGATTTCTTTCGGTATATCCTGACCAAAATAGTCATTGAATGCCCCATAAGTACCATATACAGAGTAATCAATCAAATTTTCCAAACCGCTGCCCATCGGATGGTCGTCAGTAGTATACCAATAAATTCCGAATGTCACGCCATCTTCTTTCGGCATTATTCTACGACATTCCTCCAATAGTTTCTTGTAATTCTCAGGTGTACATTCTGCCAAACTGGATACCACGCTGCCTGCAGTGCCTTTATATTTAGCTCCTACTACCCCGTCCACCTTTTCAGCATAAGAAGAATATTCATCATCAAAGTCAACCCCGTCCAGACCATAAATGTCGATATATGCTTTCAACTCTTTTGCAAAGGCTTTAGCACCTTTTTCATTCAAACTACGCATACCGGCATCATCGTGATTACCCAAGATAGATAAGTGAACCTTGATACCTTTTTGCTGCAACGGACGGATAATCTTGTCGGCATTTGCCAACACAAAAGAGACCTGATCATTACAGAAAATATACGGTCTGCCATCACTATCCAGATTGATATTGGCTGCAAAAATACTGACGATATCAAAGAAAGGAACACCATCTACCATATATTCACCAGCATTCAACGGACTTTCATTGTTCACCTCTACATAGACCAGATTCTTAATATCCCCCTTCATAGCAGGATCAGGAGTCACACCCAGATTCTCAACCAAATAAATGTAAGACTGAGTATTGGAAGACACCTCCACACCATTGCCGGCTGTTGCCGAAATGGCAACGGCATAAGTGGTACCTACTGTTCCACCGGGATTGATATCCAGTTCCAGTGATTCGGATCTCTTACTTCCGGTAGCAATCGTCACCTTACCACCATTTTCCAAAGACAACTTATCCGTGGGGTACATCTGATAGCTCGTACCATTGGCGGCATTATAAGCTGCCAACGCATCTGCATCAATTTTGAAAGTTACCTGCACATCCGTTTCTGCTTTCTTGCTCAATTCAAAGAACAAGTGACCTGCACCGGCTTTATTGTCCCTGATGGCAATAGTAGTCAGTTGCTTAGCTCCGGCAGCCGAACGCACACTACCATAAGTTCCGTCAACAGTCTCAAAGATTTTATCGTTGCCTGTTGAAATAGTGAGGTCGTCTTCACAAGCTGTAAATACAGCTCCGAACAATAGCAACGACCATGCAGCGATTCTTATTTTATAACAATGTTTCATAATAAGCACTTTTAATTAGATTAAGGGTTATCACTTTTTTGCAGGGAGTTCTACATCTACCCAAGTCAATTTAGCAGATGCTGTAGCATCATTTCCGCTGTTGCTGTAATCTTTGATAATATCTGCTCCGTCATCAAATTTCCAATAAGCCACCAGATTTTGAGCATCCTCACTTACAGCATAGAAATGGTTTTCAGCATTTATTTCATCTTGAGTCAGCACCCGGTTCCAGATACGTACTTCTGAGATGTCGGCATCCAGAAAACGTTGGTTGTTATAGGAGTAACCAATCCAGAAGCAACGTGGTTTACCATCCGATTCGTCGGAATGAGGTATGCCCCAGTTTACCGGACCATACGTAGCACCCGTAAAATCACCTACAAGTTTGCCATTGAAATAGACCCTAATAGTTTGTGCTTCCGAATCGTAAGTTACAGCAACATGTGTCCATGCATTCAGTGGAGCCACCATTGAGCTATTCGTAAAGTTTCCCTTGCCTGTTGCTATCTGCAATTGATTAGAAGGTACGCCCGAATCACCGAAACGGAACAAGAATTGTCCTTCGATACCCATCAAAGTATTCAACTGGTTCTCAAAGCTATACGGATGAATCAAAGCTTCAGCCGTCATCGTCTTCATATTTTGAACAACATTCGGGTTTACCCAGTCTACATATACATTGTTTTTATTGATATTCGCCACTTTATTAATCAGCGCAGCACCTTTGAATACATAGTAAGATGTATTCGACGATCCCAGCACATTAATACTTGCATCAGCAACCGTAACCGGCAATACATAGGTTTTATTGAGGTCTAAGCTGCCAAGTTCGGTAAAAGAAACTGTGATTGGGGTCGATTTCAAAGCGCCGGCTGCAATTTTTCCTTCCGTTGCGCTGAAACTGTAGTGACCTTCCGGGAGCATCTCCATATCACTGACATAATAAGTGTCCTCATATACGGAAACCAAACTTGCATCTGCTTTTATAGTGAAGGTGATATCTTGTTCTGAGGGTTTCGGAATAGACATAGAAAATTCTCCTGTGGCATTTTGAGTAATTGCCTTTACAAAAAACGTGGTCGGAGTCTTCGAGGTCATGAACAATTGGTTGTCAAAATTCTCCGTATCATCGGCACATCCGGAGAACATACCGGAAATCAGTGCCAAGGAGATAAAATAGATATTCTTAAGTTTCATAATAGTAATCATTTAACGGGAGCTGGATTCATTATATCAATCGCTTCTTTCACATAGGTGCAAGCACCACTGGTAGAGTAATAGTCATTCTGGACATTATAGATGGCAATGCCGGCTTTCTTATATCCAACAGCCTCTACAGTGGCCCAATAGGCTACCTCTCCCAATGCACGAGTACCATCCCAATATCCTGTCTTCTTATCAGTTGTATCATAAGAAATCGTAGACACAGCCATAACAAAACGGTCACTCGGAACCCCCTCCTCTAAGGCATTGTCCACCAGAAGATTTAACTCGGCAGCAGTGGTTGCACTTCCACTGTCCAAAATGATGTGCTTACAACTATTCAAGATGTTTTTGTCAATCAGATTCTGCGGTTTTCCTTTGAATACAAAAAACTTATCTGCATTAGCAGTTTTCCATGTATTGACTGCATTCAGAAAAATGTTCTGTGTTGCCTGATAAGTTGCCAAGTCAGTTGCCGACATGAATGCCGGATTTTTTCCGGAAAACTCTGCAATCAGTCCGTCATAGTTAGGCAAGTAGGCAAGCTGTGTGGTAAGTTCTTTTTGCAGGTAACTATCAAAAGCTTCCATAGAAGCGCTTCCATCTGAAGCCAAGTCATCATAAGCCGCCTTTATAGCATCATAACTAATGGTATAAACTACTTTCGTTCCTTTCTGATGAACAGTTTCTATATCTACTTTTTCGAAGTCCGCTAATTCGGGATACATCATCGAAATGACATCAATACTGTCCGACATATTAGTAATGTGCTGCGCCGGACTATAAGGCGCCTTATTACTGTTATCGAAATAGGCATACACTACTTTGTGTTCAGAAGCTTTATAGGCGGTCAGGTTGTTCAGGTACTTCGCATATGCTTCGGGGTTCTGATCTTTTATAGTAGACTCGTTAATGGAAAGGCTCTCCACATCCGTACAGGAAGCCAAAACAATGCTTGCCAAAACGAACAGACCGGTAATAGGTTTTATTATATTTTTCATAACTTATCGAATAAAATAGGGTTATCTGATTTTGGAATTACAATCCCACCATACACGGGTAGCATAATTGTCCGCACCTTTCAGGTAGCTTGACACTGCAGCTTCCACATTCGCCTTATTGCTGACATATTCGTCAGTGGGGAAAGGCATACGACGCGCTCCTAATTCATTGTCGACTACACCACCACTCTTGTTTCCAGCAGGATCCGCAGGAATCAAGCGAGGATAGCCTGTACGACGGAAATCCGCCCATGCTTCGTTTCCAAGCATCCAGTTGGCAATCCATTTCTGGGTAATGATACGCTCTTGTTTCACATCCGGCGTATCTCCTTCATTCCATTTCACAGTAATGGTAGACAACTGTGAGCCATAGCTGTTGGCTCCGGAAGGATCGTCATATATACCGGGCTTACTGGTAGCATTGTTTATATAATCAACTGCACTTCCGGCACCCCATTGTTCAAACGACAGTTCGATACCTTTTTCGTAGAAATCCTTTGCAGTACCACCCATACCGGTAAAACCAAATACAGCCACAGCCTCAGCACGCAGGAAAGCTACTTCAGCAGCATTCATCCACATAATGGGATCACTCTGACCTACATTGACACCGGAATATTTGTGTGCATCTACACCCAGCGTAGAACGATTAATGCTCCGGCGAACACCTACATATTCATAACCAGCCCATTCGGACGGAACGAAGTATTTGGAACGACGAGGATCATTATATCCATTCATATAGCAGATGATGTCGGCAGCCGCATGTGTATCACCACCGGTGAGACAAGCATGGTCCGTAGCTGAATTATAGCGGGTTGCGGTATAGAGCGGATTGACAATCGAGCCGAAATAACTCCACTTGGCATTATCATTATTTGATTCAATCACTCCCCCCTGTATAGCTTTCTGAGCTTCTTGTTCAGCCAGTGTCTGGTTAGCATACACAATACGCATAGCGAGGCGTAATCTCAATGAATTGGCAAATAAAATCCATTTGTTGATGTTTCCGCTATATACATAGTCGGCAGTAGCAGCCAGGGCTGCTCCGGGATTATCATTCAAAGTAGCAATTGCTTCATCCAATTCGGTAAAGAACTGCTTGTACACAACTTCCTGCGAATCATAAGGAGTGGTAACAGCACCGTCCAGACCTATTTTTGAATAAGGAATAGGGCCGTAAGTATCCGTTACGCGACTCATGGCAGCTACCTTAATAATCTTTGCAATGGCAAAAGGGACAGGATTTTCAGTCTTTTCGGATATATTTTGAACCGAAGTCAAGTTAGTAAATAACTGTGGAATGAGTTTGTCGGACTTCAAGAATACATTAGTCCAATTATCCGTAGCATTAAAGTTTCCAATCGTATTTCCCCATCCAGTATTGGTATCCGAGAAATAACCGCCCATCGGTCCACCCAACAAGCAGTCGGTGAACTGTGCCGTATTTACGTCCGAAGATACCACGCAACTGGAAAGGTTGTTCATTGCCGACCCCAACATATAGTCGTCGGCTTGCATATCATCAGTTCCAGGTTGATAAGGATTCGAGTTAATATCCATATAATCACCTGTACAAGATACTCCGGTAAAAACCAGTGTTCCTACTATTATTTTATTAATAATACTTCTTCTCATAACATTAAAATTTAAGAGTTACACTACAACCGAAATTACGGGTAGAAGGCATCATGAAATAATCGACACCTTGATAGAAATTGTCAGTGGATGCTACGCTTTCAGGATCGAACGGAGCTTTACTATAAATCATCCACAAATTACGTCCTACAAGCGAAATCGTCAGGTCACATACATTATTGAACATCTTGCGAGGGAATGTATACCCGATAGAGGCTTCCTGCAAACGTACGTTTGTTGCCGAATAGGTGTAATACTGCGCCACTGCGTCACCACCACCTATAGCACTATACCATGATTCCGGACTTACCCGGTCTCCTCCATTCACCGACACATATCCTAAGTCTCTCACCGCAGCCGTAGCCTCTGATACGCCGAATTCATCCAAAACGGCTTGTGTACGTGAGAATACCACGCCTCCCAAACGGGCTGAAATCATAAATCCCGCATTAAAGTTCTTCCAGGAGAAGTTATTGCGCCATGCCATATTGGCTTTCGGCAATACGCTTCCCAGCTTGATCCACTCATCCGAGTTTTCAATCTTTTCGGTAGTCACGTTGCCATTCTGATCTACATACACATTGCCATTGGCATCACGCTTCATATCTATATTAGAATAGATATCTCCCATAGAACCACCTTCCTTCAACAGAAAACGTACAGATCCCAAACCGCCCATATTCAATGTAGAAATAGAAATCACCTCATTGGTCACAGGATTAATGGCATTGTCTGCCAAAGTCGTAATCTTGTTCTGATTGGTAGAAAACGTATAGTTGCTGCTCCAGGTAAAATCTTTCCAAGTATTTTCATATCCCAATGCAAGTTCGATACCCTGATTACGCACAGCACCCGTCTGGATATACAACGCTGAATAACCGGATACTCCCAATTGAGGGTTGAATGTCTGGTTCTTGGTAGTTGTATTATAGTAGGTCATATCAAAATTAAAGTTCTTCAAAAAACGCAAAGTCAAACCGACTTCCCATGATTCGGTACGTTCCGGCTTCAGGTTGTATACCGGATACTGGGTGGTGTTACTCCACTGCCCTGTACTTTCATTCCATTCGTAACGAGGATTGGCTATGTATCTCTCAAATGCCGTACCTACAGAAGCGAAAGAACCACGCAGCTTCATGAAGGAAAGATAATCACGATTCAGATTAGGCATCAATTCAGACAACACGACTGAAAGACCTACTGAAGGATAGAAGAACGACTTGCTGGTAGAGTTAGGTCCTGCCAACTGTGAAGGCCAGTCGTTACGTCCGGTCAATGTCAGATAATAAGTACTCTTGTAGCCCAGTTCAGCAGAAGCAAACACAGACTGGGTTTGCTCACGCCAGCCGTTCTGCATACGCTTTGTTTTCTTAGCACTCAGGTTCTGCACATTAAATACGTTAGCAAGTCCCGGAGTTTCACCTTCAAAGTTTTCGTCAGCAATAGGACCTCTCACTTCCAGTCCATCGGAACGCATATCCATAAATGAAGTACCGATATTTGCCGAAAGGTTCCAATTCTCTCCAAAACTCTTGTTAATATTGATAAGGAAGTCGGCATACAATTGTTTATCTGTCGTTTTAGATATAGTATAGAGCCCGCGTGTAGATGCCTCAGTCATCTGCGTATTTGTTCCGGCATAATACTTTTCAGTATAATCATTGAAAGAGTTATCCAAACGGACACGACCACTGACACTCAACCAATCCAGTATCTTGTAGTTCAAACTGGCGTTCAGCATATAACGGTCTTTATTGTTATTACGAAGTTGACGATAATTAATCCAATATGGATTCTGCATTACCATACCTGCATCACCTACCGGCCAATACTGGGTATCCAGTTTACGAGAAGCATCATAACGTTCGTACATCTTGAAATCTTCCCAGTCATTGCCACGCGGAAACAGGTAAGCACCCACCAAGGGGTTGTTATAAGTACCTTGGTTCACCATATTTTGGTCTTTCTGAAGCACATAAGTTGCACCCACATCCAAAGTCATCTTATCATCCAGGAAAGAGGTGGTATTGCGGAAAGTAAAGTTATAGCGTGCATACTTATTGTTCGGTATAAGTCCCTTAGAATTAACAGCGGCAGCCGAAACATACGTCTGGTTCTTATCCGTACCGGTAGACAAGGAAATGCTCTCCGTTCCGGTTACACCTGTCTGAAAATAATCGCTTGTCGGATTGTATCCATAAGAATTAGAAGAATTCAACAGATTTCCCCAACTATGTGTAATCTGACCGCCACTGGTTCCATAACGATTTTGGAAATCAGGGGTTACAAAAGCGTTGAAGATTTCGGTATTACTGTTCACAGTAATGTTTACGCGCCCCTCTTTACCTTTTTTCGTTGTAATGACGATAGCACCATTCGCAGCATCCGACCCGTAAAGAGCTGCTGCTGCCGCACCGGTCAGTACCGACATAGATTCAATATCTTCAGGATTAATATCAGCGATAGGTTCGGTAGATCCCTTTGAGTCAAACTCAGTACCTCCCTTACCAGTTCCGGCATACATCGGAACTCCATCAATGACATAGAGTGCATTGGAAGACTGCATGATAGACTTCGTACCACGCATCACTACTTTTGACACACCGCCTACACCGGATGAAGAAGCGTTGATATTTACACCGGCAACTTTACCGTTCAAAGAGTTTACGAAATTGGCATCCTTTACACGGGTAATCTCATCACTCTTAACTTCTTGCACATTGTAGCTCAACGCTTTTGTAGCACGTTTGATACCCAAAGCAGTTACCACCACCTCTTCTATCAGTTGTGAGTCAGTTTCCAACATCACATTGATAGCATTCTGTCCTTTGGCTGCAACCTCCTGTGGCTTGTAACCCACATAGGAGAACTGTACCACCGGATTTGCCTCAGTAGTAGTCAGCGTAAAGTTACCATCAAGGTCAGTGATACACCCAATGCTTGTACCCTTTATTAATACATTCACACCGATAAGGGGTCCCATATCATCCGATACCTGTCCGGTAATGGTTCGTTCTTTACCTTGCTGATTACCCTCTTGCGGCGCAGCAGACTTCTCTGAAAGATAAACAATGTTATCTTCTACTTTAAAAGAAATGTTTTTTCCTTTCAAGATAGCATTCAAGGCATCTTCTATAGATGCGTTCTTCACTTTGACATTCTCCACTGCCATAGTAGCGAGCTTGTCGTCATAGAAAAATTGATACTTAGATTGAGATTTGATCTGTTCGATAACTGTACCTAACGTCGTACGAGAGACATTCAAATTCAGTTGGGCAAAGGTCCACTGAACGGATACAGTCATGAAGAACAAGACTAATAAAGCTCGTAGAAATTTCGAACTTTGAAAAGCATGATTGTTGTTCATAAACAAAGTTTAAAGGTTACACATTGGTTAATTCTAATTAGTCAGAAGAACATTTCTTCCGGCTTACGTATATAAAACAACGAACACTCAAAATACACTTACTACAAAATGATATTTTTTTTCATTAAAAGAAAAAGGGAATAGTTTTATTTCCTATTCCCTTCTTCATTACATTATTAACTTCAGTTTTTTATTTCTTTTTTATTTCATTGGAGAAAGAATACGGGTAATCTTCCACCTGTGTTCCTCGTTGTAAATTAGGTTTGCTACCCATATCAAATTTCAAGACACCACCCTTCAACAGATCTCCATGCTTCAGATAATTCTTCGTATACGCGTTTCCATCCAAGCGGAGCGATTCGATGTACATATTTTCAGAACTATTATTAGCAGCATCGATCACCAATGAATTACCATTTTCGAAATGGAGCGTTGCTTTTTTAAATAAGGGAGCACCCAAGACGTACTCATCGGTTCCCGGACAAACGGGATAGAATCCTAATGCCGAGAATACATACCAGGCAGAAGTCTGCCCGTTATCTTCATCTCCACAATAGCCATCGGGACCGGGCGTGTACATGCGATTCATCACCTGACGCAACCAATACTGCGCTTTCCAGGGCTGTCCGGCATAATTATACATGTAAATCATGTGCTGTATAGGTTGGTTGCCATGAGCATAATTACCCATATTCATCACCGTCATCTCACGTATTTCATGGATTACCTGGCCATAGTAGCTGTCATCGAATAAAGGAGGAACGATAAATACCGAGTCCAACATTTCAACAAAGACTTTTTCACCACCCATCAGATCAATCAAACCTTGAGGATCGTGGAATACAGACCAGGAATAATGCCAGCTATTTCCTTCCGTAAAGGCATCTCCCCACTTCAAGGGTGAGAAAGGAGCCTGGAACTGTCCATCTTTATTGCGTCCACGCATCAACAGGCTTTCCTTATCGAACACATTTTTATAATTCATAGCGCGGTCAGCAAAAAGCTTCAGTTCCTTCTTCGGGCGGTTCAGAGCTTTTGCCATCTGGTAGATACACCAGTCATCATAAGCATATTCCAAAGTGCGGGCAGTGTTCTCATTGATTTTCACATCGTAAGGAACATATCCCAATTCATTATAGTATTCATAACCGAGGCGACCGGTAGAAGAAACTTCCGGATGCACATTCTTTGTTCCGTGGATAAGACCTTCGTACAAGGTAGTTACATCATCCACTTTAACACCTTTCAGATAAGCGTCGGCAAGTATAGAAGCGGAATTATTACCGATCATACAACCGCGATGTCCCGGACTTGCCCATTCGGGGAAGAAGCCGCTTTCCTTATATGTATTGATAAGGCCTTCCTGTATCTGTTTGTTTACTGAAGGGTACATCAGGTTGAGGAAAGGGAACAGACAACGGAAAGTATCCCAAAAGCCTGTATCAGTATACATATATCCGGGCAAAACTTCTCCGTTATAAGGACTGTAGTGAACTGGATTTCCAGCCTCGTCAAACTCAAAGAAAGCACGCGGGAAGAGTACTGAACGGTACAAGCAGGAATAGAAAGTACGATACTGATCAAGGTTACCTCCATCCACTTCTATTTTTCCCAATACCTGGTTCCAGGCATCTTGTCCTTTCTGAACCAAAGTTTCAAAACTGTCACTCCCCAGTTCTTTCAGATTTCTGTCTGCTTGCTCAAAACTGATAAAGGAAGAAGCCACACGGGCATGTACAATTTCTCCCTTACGGGTTTTGAAACCGATGATGGCTCCCGCATGTCCTGCTGTTTGTTCACTCTGGTTTTCAACCAAAGCGCCGTCAACAACAGAAGCCTGATAACTGAAAGGCTTATCAAATTCTATAACGAAATAGTTCTTGAAGTTATCAGGAACTCCACCGCTGTTACGGGTGGTGTATCCGATTATCTTATTCTGCTCAGGAATGATCTTAATATAAGAGCCTTTATCAAAAGCATCTACTACAACATACGAATTCTCGTTCTCTGGAAAAGTAAAACGGAACAAAACGGCACGCTCTGTGGGCGTAAACTCTGTCACAACATCGTGCTCGGCAAGATACACCTTATAATAATAAGGTAATGCGACCTCTCCTTTGTGTGAGAACCAACTGGCACGTTTGTCTTCATCAAACTCTGGTTTGCCTGTTACAGGCATAATGGAGAACTGACCGTAATCATTAATCCACGGACTGGGCTGGTGGGTCTGCTTGAAACCACAAATCTTATTAGCAGTATATACATATTGCCAGCCATCTCCCATCTTTCCGGTCTGCGGAGTCCAGAAATTCATACCCCAAGGACGTGCGATAGCCGGATATGTATTTCCCGTAGAAAGTTCAAAAGAAGACAATGTCCCCATCAGCGGGTTGACGTATTGCGTAAAATCTTTGGCTTGAGCCCAGAGAGCACAGCCTAAACAGCAAATCGATAAAAGCAGTTTCCTCATATTATTATGTTTTAAGATTATATACTTCCGATTTTTACCTATTTCTTTGAAGACAGAAATACACTATTTCCCACAATTTTATATTCAATGGGAAGTGCATTCGTGCTCTTAATCAGATTCAGAGTCTCCTCGACATTATCTTTCTTCTTTAATGTACCGGAATATGTCTTTGTAGCATCCATATCAGGCGCCAGAATAATCTTCACCCCATAAGAATTCTCCAAAGTACGGGCAATCGTAAATATGTCAGCCTTTTCAAAGACAAACTGATTATTATGCCAGTTTTCAATGCCTGTATCCACCTGTTTCACTACCAGACGGCGAGTTACAGCATTCAATTCCGCTTTTTGTCCCGGAGCCAATACTATCATGCCTTCTTCGTGATTACCTTTCACTTCAATCTCCCCCTTTATCAGTGTAGCTACCGCAGAACGGTTAGTCTTGTCACTCTTTAAGTTGAAGACTGTTCCCAAAACTCTTACCTGCATGGCTTCACTGCGCACTATAAAAGGCTTCGCCGTATTTCGCTTTACTTCAAAATAGGCCTCCCCTTCCATATATACATTCCTTCCCTTTTCTGAGAATTCACGTGGATACTTTAAAGTAGTATGTTTGTTCAGCCAAACCTTAGTGCCATCAGGCAACATCAGTTCCTTCACCTCATCACGGGCAGTGACAGCAACCAATTTGCTCTCTTCACTTTGTGACTGATAAATATGATAACTCAAACCGGATATAAAAAAGATACCTATGAACATAGCGGCATACCGCATCCAGGTATTCAATCTTCTCACCTTATTTCGTTTAGCTTCTTCTTGTGCCAGCCGTTTGAACAGCTGCTTTTCAGCTTTTTCTATCTTCTTTTCATCCGCAAATTCTTCACTCTTTCCCAGATGATATATCTGCTCTATCCTGAACAATTCACGAGCGTTACCGTCCGATTCGTCCAGCCATGCATTTACCTTACAGAGCTCTTCTTCGGAGCATTCCCCCATAAGGAATTTGGCCATCAATTCTTCATCCAACTTATTCATTCCTTCCTTCATCATACTATTAAAACAACCGTTTCGATAAAAACACTTACACCTTACCTAATAAAAACAAGACTAACATAAAATTCAGGTAGCCCAACCTCTCACGCAGAAACTTCAGGGCTTTATACATATGAGCCTCCACGGTCCGCAATGATATCCCCATAGTATCTGCTATTTCCTTATTCTTCATATCATGCAGATAGCTGAGTCTAAAGACCGTCTTACACTTATCCGGCAATTCATTTATAGCCTCGGAGAGTTCCTTTCTGAGTTCACGGTCTTCTATCCTCTTCACGACATCATTACTGTCCGGCTGATAAAACTCTATTCTTTTCTGGTTGATCTCCGTCACTACAGCTTCATAAGTATTCTTGATATCCCGGTGCTTCAGTACATTCAAAGCACGGGTATACACCGCCCGATACAGAAATGCCTGTATCTGCTCTCCTACCGTTATCGTATCTTTCCGCCGCCACAATTCTACAAATACATCTTGTACTACGTCTTCCGCTTCTTCATCACCCACGATGCGCGTGGCATAGAAAAGCAGATTGGCGTAGTACTTACGGAAAAGGAGTTTATAAGTCAGGTCAAAGTTATCACTCATAATCCCACAATTATATTATCTGGCACCATCCATCACTCTATCACTCTATCTCATACCACGCTTTACCCGGTTTATTCCCCATCTCAAATTCAAAGATAGAACCATTCATTATTTGCTCATGCGTGATATAACTTTTATCATAAGGTTTTCCGTCGAGTTTTACCGACTGGATATAAATATTCTCTTTGCTGACAGCCGGTGCCAATATCGTAAATATTTTACCGTCAGCCAGATGCAGTTTCATCTCAGGATACATGGGAGTACCTATCTCATATTTGCCGCTAATCGGGTCTACCGGATAGAATCCCATTGCACTGAACACATACCAGGCAGACATCTGACCACAATCTTCATTCCCACACAAACCGGCAGGTGTATTCTTATATAATTCATGCATCACCTCAGCTGCATACTT
The DNA here is from genome assembly GCF_000513195.1 of Bacteroides timonensis. Taxonomy (GTDB): domain Bacteria; phylum Bacteroidota; class Bacteroidia; order Bacteroidales; family Bacteroidaceae; genus Bacteroides; species Bacteroides timonensis. The sequence continues at coordinate 90,940 of NZ_CBVI010000001.1, forward strand.
CTGAGTCTTCCAAGGTTGCCCTATGGCATTAAACAAATAAATGACATGGTGACTCGGTTCATTACCATGTGCATACTGCCCGATCATTCCAGTACTGAAAATAGGCAGATCTTCATCCGCAGAAGGATTGTAAGTGAACATACTATCCAGTTTCTGGGTAAAACGTTCCTTGCCTCCAACCAGACTGATCAGTCCATCAACGTCTTGTTGCACAGACCAGAAATATTGCCAACCATTACTTTCGCAAATATGCGGAGTATAATCATCCGGACTGAAGTTCTCAATGAAGACTCCTTTGTTATTCCGCGGTTGCATGAATGTTGTCTGAGAATTATATACATTCTTATAATTCAGAGAACGCTTATCAAATTCATCTGCAATTTGCTTTTCACCCAGTTTCTCCGCCATACGGGCAATGCAATAATCATCGTAAGCGTATTCCAGGGTTTTAGAAAGTGACCAGTTCTCTGAATTATAGTGATCCGTTACATCATAAGGCACATAACCATATTTTTTATATAACCCTATTCCACGATATTCATCAATATTGGCTGTAGCTACACATGCGGCCAAAGCTTTCTTCGGATCAAAATCCCCAATCCCTTTCAAGTAAGCATCCACTATGACGGGAACTGCATGATAACCTATCATCATATCCGTTTCACTTCCATAGAAATTCCATACCGGAAGACGTCCGTTCTGTTCGGAAAAAGCAAGAAAGGATTTTACCATATCGTTTACACGCTGTGGTTCAATATAGGTATAAAGAGGATGAGCGGCACGGTAGGTATCCCATAATGAAAAAGTACTGTAATTGGTCCATCCATCTGCCTGATGCACTTGCTTGTCAGGACCATAATAGGCACCATCCACATCGCTATAGATAGTCGGGGCCAGCATGGAATGATAAAGGGCTGTATAGAACTTAACTTTCTCGTCAATGTCATCGCTCTTGATTTCGACTTTGGAAAGTTGCTCGTTCCAGTTCTTACGGGTAACAGCCAGATACTTGTCAAAATCGTCTGCCGAAGCTTCAGCAGCAAGATTGCGTGCTGCGCCTTCCATACTTACCCCCGAGATAGCCGTAGTGACAAGAATCTGTTCACCCGCACTTGTGTGGAAATCAAAACGGGCAATAGCAGAGCTACCTATACGCTTACCGTCTTTGACGATAGCGGCAGTATCTAACTGCACGGATGCAAACGGTTTAGAAAAACGGGTACGGAAATAAATGTGCTGGTCGCGTGCCCAACCGTCAGAAAAACGGTATCCTTGAATAGTTACCGAATCGACTACTTCAATGCGGGTATCATTCGTAAAGTCCCAATTCATAGCTTTCCGCAGATTGAGGAATATAGCTGCGTCCGCTTCAGGAAAAGTATAACGCTGGATGCCACAACGTTCGGTTGCTGTCAGTTCCACGTTGATATCATAATCTTTCAGCCGCACCTGATAATATCCGGCACTGGCCGTTTCTTCATCATGGGAAAATAAAGAGTGAATGCCCAACGGCGCATCTGCTTCTTTATAAGGCAGAGTCACGGGCATAAAAGATATATCATATAAATCACCGGCTCCCGTACCCGAAAGATGAGTGTGACTGAAACCTGCAATCGTGCTGTCCGGATAGAAATAACCGGAGATGCGATCCCAGCCGGGAAGACCATTATCGGGGCTTAACTGCACCATACCGAACGGTGCCTGCGCTCCGGGATAAGTATTTCCTGTAAAATCGGTACCAATAAAAGGATTGACGTACTCTGTTGCATAACACTCAGTTTCCGCATCCGGTTGTTGGGATACACACGCTGAAAAAGAGAAAAGAAGCAAAATCCAAAAAGATAATTCTGATAGTTTCATAATATTACATAGTTAACGTATGTATGGAACAACTCAGCGCAAAGAAACACTTAGCAGTTTTTAAAATAAATTCATCGTGAGAACAAATATAGTCAGAAAATTCCAATTAATTTATAACTTTGCCACAAAAAGCGACATGGGCTATACGACTTATCTCTTTGACTTTGATTACACGCTCGCAGACTCTTCTCGCGGCATTGTTACTTGCTTCCGCAATGTGCTCAATAAACATGGTTATACAAATGTGACCGATGAAGACATAAAACGCACCATCGGGAAAACATTGGAAGAATCTTTTTCTATCCTGACGGGAGTGACGGATGAAGAGCAGCTGGCCGGTTTTAAAAGTGAATACAGGAAAGAAGCGGACACCCACATGACAATAAACACCGTGCTTTTTCTGGAAACCAAGTCTGTGCTGCTGGCCCTGAAAGATGCGGGTGCATTCATAGGTATCATCTCCACCAAATACCGTTACCGAATTAAGGAAATGCTCGACCAACATTTCCCCGGCAGTTTCTTCAATATCATTGTCGGCGGAGAAGATGTACAAACGGCCAAACCTTCGCCCGAAGGTTTGCTACTTGCCATAAAACAATTACACGTCACCAAAGCTGAAACCCTCTATATTGGTGACAGTACAGTAGATGCTGCCACAGCCAAAGCTGCAGGTGTAGACTTTGCAGGTGTAACCCATGGAGTAACTACCACCGAAGAATTAGCCAAATATCCACACTGGAAGATTATGAGTTCACTGGAAGAACTACTGGAAAATGACGAGCAACCGACCCATGATAAACAATCTGCTGACAACGAGGACTCGACTGCCAATAAAGTGATACCTCAACCTCCTGTTGTCAGTACGCCTGCAGTTCCGGCTGTTTCCGCTTCTCCCATTTCTCCCGCTCCCCGCAGAAGAAAGATGATCAACATTTGGCAAATACTGATTTTAGCAATATTGCTATGGCTGTCTTTTGAAGAAGGGGAAGATAGCAATGTTTTCATGTATTGTTTCATACTGGTGCTCTGGTACATTCTCAGCAAACGCAGGGTGCTCCCCAACCGGGTTTTAGAATTTATCTCACCTTGGTGGTCTCCTTGCAAAGCACGACTTCGCACTCTTCACATCAAGATGGTGCGTGGAAAGGAAATCCCTCCCATCAGCGAGGAAGGTAATATCTGCCTGAATTGTGATACTGTCTATACGGGCAGCTATTGCAACCGTTGCGGTCAAAGCCGGAACACTCCCCGCTACCGCTTCAGTAATGCATTCAGAAATATATTGGGAGGATTCACCAATATTGATAATGGCTTTGGTCGAACACTTCTGGATTTACTCTACCGCCCGGGGTACATGATCAGAGACTTCATTGCCGGCAAACGAATCTTATACTTCCGCCCCTTCCAGACACTATTTGTACTTGCCGCCCTTTACATCATGGCCGTGCAACTGGTAGATCCTGAAGCCTTGAAAGAGAAAAAGGGAAAGTCTCCGGAAGCTCAAAGGCAAGAAATAGTCGCTGCACGTGAACAATTGCAAAAACGTATAGAAACAGCAACAGACCCGACTACCCAAAATATCCTGAATAAAACGATAGAAGGTCTGGATAAGAAACTGGAAAATCTGGAAACAGAAGATTCTACGGACATCCGGAAGAATAATCTGATAGCTGCACGTGAGCTATTGAAGAAACAGATGAAAAATACCAAGAAACCAGACCAAAAGGAGGTTTTGGCCCAAACAATAAAAGAACTGAATCAGGATCTGGAAAAACTGGAAACCCAAAACACCTTTAAAAAGGATAACATCACCCTCCAAATAAATGGTGATGAAGATGACGAACTCATAGATGAACTTCTGGAAGGTGGGTCATCGGTATTTAATAAGCTTGAAAAAGCCATTCACAATACACCTTTTCTGGAAAAAGTATGGAACTTACTGAAAAGTTGGGGCCATGGTAACAAGGCATTCCGTATTATCGCCACATTACCCCTCTTTGCTCTGGCAACGCTCATGGCTTTCCGTCGGAAAAAGAACAAACTGCGTTACAATCTGACAGAACATGTCTTTATACAGGCTTATATTGCTTGTCAGATACTCTTGCTCAGTATCATAGTGCTTCCTTTCAACGGCAGTGCACAGGTAGGCGATTTATACGAATTGCCCATACTATTCATCTTTGCCCTCTTCTGCCTGGATTATAAGCAACTGTATGGATATACCTGGTGGAGAAGTTTCTGGACTACAATACTGATGTTCTTCTATAGTTTGATACTGCTTATTATCTTTGCCATTATTGTAATGGCACTGATAGTTGCGGCGGTCTATATACTAAAGCCGCTTTTGTAGTTTTTCAGGCAAATCCGGTCCGCATCAAAATAGGACCCGAACCGTACCTGCTCCGTAGCAAATTCGGTTAAAGGTACCTCTAACCGAATTTGCTACGGAGCAGGTACGGAGCAGATACGGAGCAAGCAGGTCTCAAGTACGTTTTATATACACTCCGCTTTCCTTACATAGAATGGAGGTAAACCATTTTTTCCGCAAAAAGAAGATGAAACACTTGCCCGTTCCGAAGAAAAGAAGTACTTTTGTGCCCGATTATTCCGCACCGGGTTCGACAAAGTGCTTTCTAAGTGATTAGAGACCACCCGACGGAGCTAACTTATACATTATATATAAGAAATGTACGCAATTGTAGAAATCAACGGTCAGCAATTTAAAGCAGAAGCTGGCAAAAAGCTGTTTGTACACCACATCCAGAATGCTGAAAACGGTACGACAGTAGAATTTGACAAGGTTCTTTTGGTAGACAAAGACGGTGCAATCACTGTAGGTGTTCCTACTGTAGAAGGTGCAAAAGTTGTTTGCCAGATTGTATCCAGCCTGGTAAAAGGTGACAAAGTTCTCATTTTCCACAAGAAAAGAAGAAAAGGTCATCGCAAGTTGAACGGTCACCGTCAACAATTCACAGAGTTAACAATTACAGAAGTAGTAGCTTAATCAATTTAAAACAGTAAGAAGAAATGGCACATAAAAAAGGTGTCGGTAGTTCTAAGAACGGCCGCGAATCACAGAGCAAGAGATTAGGCGTTAAGATATTTGGTGGCGAAGTTTGCAAAGCAGGCAACATCATCATTCGTCAAAGAGGTACTGAATTCCACCCGGGTAACAACATCGGTATGGGTAGAGACCACACTCTTTTCGCTTTAGTAGACGGAACTGTACAGTTCAAAGTAACCAAGGAAGACAGACGTTATGTATCTGTAATCCCTGCCGAAAGCACAGAAGCGTAAGTTTCAGAATAAGAAATAAAGATGAGGGATGCAATCTGATAGATTGTATCCCTTTCTTTTTATAGTTTCTTTTTTGCATTACTTCTGATTTACACTATCTTTGTGCTCTCAAATCAAGATTTTAATCAAAACAAAGTATCAAGATATGCTTACCATCAAACAAATTACAGAAAACACCGACGCGGTGATCCGCGGACTGGAAAAGAAGCATTTCAAAAATGCGAAAGAAACAATAGACCAAGTAATTGCCTTTAACGACAAAAGACGTAGCACACAGTCTATATTAGATAATAACCTCTCTGAAGTAAACTCGATTTCCAAATCCATCGGACAATTGATGAAAGAAGGAAAGAAAGAGGAAGCAGAAACTGCCAAAAGCCGTGTAGCCGAACTTAAAGAAGCCAACAAGACTTTGCAGACTGAAATGGATCAGGCTGCCGAAGATATGCAGAATCTACTCTATACCATTCCTAATATACCTTATGATGAAGTACCCGAAGGTGTAGGTGCTGAAGATAATGTAGTAGAGAAAATGGGCGGTATGGAAACCGAACTCCCCAAAGATGCACTGCCTCACTGGGAACTGACAAAGAAATATGATTTGATAGATTTCGACCTGGGCGTAAAGATAACAGGAGCCGGTTTCCCGGTTTATAAAGGAAAAGGTGCGCAGTTGCAACGCGCGTTGATCAACTTCTTCCTGGACGAAGCCCGCAAAGCTGGTTATCTGGAAATCATGCCTCCGACAGTGGTTAATGCCGCTTCCGGTTACGGAACAGGCCAGTTGCCCGACAAGGAAGGTCAGATGTACCATTGCGAAGTAGACGATTTATATCTTATTCCGACAGCTGAAGTTCCTGTAACAAACATCTATCGTGACGTGATTCTGGAAGAGAAGCAACTTCCTATCAAGAACTGTGCTTACACGCAGTGTTTCCGTCGTGAAGCAGGTTCTTACGGTAAAGATGTACGCGGCTTGAACCGTCTGCACGAATTCTCTAAAGTAGAATTGGTACGCATTGACAAACCGGAACATTCCAGACAATCTCATAAAGAGATGTTGGATCATGTGGAAGGATTATTGCAAAAACTGGAATTGCCATATCGTATCCTCCGCCTATGCGGTGGAGATATGAGCTTTACAGCCGCCCTTTGCTTCGACTTTGAGGTTTACTCCGAAGCACAGAAGCGTTGGCTGGAAGTAAGTTCGGTTTCTAACTTCGATACTTATCAGGCTAACCGCTTGAAATGCCGTTACCGCAGTGGAGAAAAGAAGACAGAACTTTGCCATACATTAAACGGATCTGCATTGGCATTACCACGCATTGTTGCCGCTTTGCTGGAAAACAATCAGACGCCGGAAGGTATCCGTATCCCGAAGGCATTGGTGCCGTATACGGGTTTTGAAATAATTGACTAAAAATAGCTGCGCTATACGAGCGGGTGAATAATAATTCGCTCCTACATAGGTAACCACAGACGTTTATATGATTACGTCTATACAACCTGGTAGGGGCGAATTATCGTTTGTCCACATCAGTAATACAGCTTTTTAGAAGAAACTTTCTTTGTTTTTACCAAATAACCCGTATCTTTGCAAACCGTAACAATCTGAAAGTGATTACGTAATTATACCAACAAAATTTATAGATAATGAACAAAATCATTAGCAAAGAACATTTTTCTGAAAAGGTTTTTAAATTAGAGATCGAGGCACCTTTAATTGCCCGTTCACGTAAGGCAGGACACTTCGTCATTGTACGTGTAGGCGAAAAAGGCGAACGTATGCCATTGACTATTGCGGCGGCTGACACCGTACGCGGCACTATCACTTTGGTAGTACAGGAAGTAGGCCTCTCCTCTACCCGCCTTTGCGAACTGAATGAGGGCGATTACATCACCGATGTGGTAGGTCCGCTGGGACAAGCTACTCATATTGAAAACTTCGGAACAGTGGTTTGTGCAGGTGGTGGTGTAGGCGTGGCTCCCATGCTCCCTATCGTACAGGCTTTGAAAGCTGCCGGTAATCGCGTTATTGCCGTACTTGCCGGACGTAGCAAAGAGCTGATTATCCTTGAAAAAGAAATGCGCGAAAGCGCAGACGAGGTCATCATTATGACCGATGACGGTTCTTACGGACGCAAAGGATTGGTAACCGAAGGCGTGGAAGAAGTCATTAAACGGGAGAAAGTGAACAAATGTTTTGCTATCGGCCCCGCTATCATGATGAAATTTGTTTGTTTGCTGACTAAGAAATATGAAATACCGACTGATGTTTCGCTGAATACAATCATGGTGGATGGTACAGGTATGTGCGGTGCTTGCCGCATCACCATCGGTGGAAAAACCAAATTCGTTTGTGTGGACGGACCGGAATTTGATGGCCATCAGGTAGACTTCGACGAGATGTTGAAGCGTATGGGTGCTTTCAAGAGCATCGAACGCGAGGAGATGCACAAGCTTAAAGAAGACGAATCCTGCAAAGCTGTACCGGAACCGACACAAGAAGTTGACGAGAAAAGTCGTAATGCCGCCTGGCGTCTGGAACTTCGCAAAGCAATGAAACCCAAAGAACGTACTGCTATTCCACGTGTTGAAATGAACGAACTCGATCCGGAATACCGTTCGCATAGCCGCAAGGAAGAAGTGAACCAGGGACTTACAGAGGAACAAGCTCTGACGGAAGCTAAGCGTTGCCTCGATTGTGCAAATCCAGGCTGTATGGAAGGCTGTCCCGTAGGTATTGATATTCCCCGTTTCATCAAAAACATTGAACGTGGAGAAATACTCGAAGCTGCCAAGACACTGAAAGAAACCAGCGCCCTGCCTGCTGTTTGCGGTCGTGTTTGCCCGCAGGAAAAACAGTGCGAAGCTAAATGCATCCACCTGAAAATGAAAGAGAAACCGGTCGCTATCGGTTATCTGGAACGCTTTGCCGCTGACTATGAACGTGAAAGCGGACAAATTTCAGTACCGGAAATCAAGGAAAAGAATGGTATCAAGATTGCCGTTATCGGTTCCGGACCTGCCGGACTTTCTTTTGCCGGAGATATGGCTAAATATGGTTACGACGTTACTGTCTTCGAAGCCCTTCACGAGATAGGCGGTGTATTGAAGTATGGTATCCCCGAATTCCGTCTGCCGAACAAAGTGGTGGATGTAGAGATTGACAATCTTGCCAAGATGGGAGTTAACTTCATTAAGGACTGCATCATAGGTAAGACTATCAGTGTGGAACAGTTGGAAGAAGAAGGTTTCAAAGGTGTATTCGTAGCATCCGGTGCCGGATTGCCTAACTTCATGAATATTCCGGGAGAGAACTCCATCAATATCCTGTCATCCAATGAATACCTGACACGCGTCAACCTGATGGATGCAGCAAGCGAAGACTCTGATACTCCGGTGCCTTTCGGTAAAAATGTAGCCGTTATCGGTGGTGGAAACACAGCTATGGACTCAGTGCGTACTGCACGCCGCTTGGGTGCTGAACGTGCCATGATTATCTATCGTCGTTCCGAAGAGGAAATGCCTGCGCGTATCGAAGAGGTAAAACACGCGAAAGAAGAAGGTGTTGAGTTCCTCACGCTGCATAACCCTATCGAATACATCGCCGACGAGCAAGGAAAGGTAAAACAAGTCATCTTACAGAAGATGGAGCTTGGCGAACCGGATGCATCCGGCCGCCGCAGTCCTGTAGCTATCCCGGGTGCAACGGAAACCATTGATATAGATCTGGCTATCGTCAGCGTAGGGGTTTCTCCCAACCCGATTGTGCCTTCTTCTATTCCGGGACTGGAAATGGGGCGCAAAGGCACGATTGCCGTAAACGAGAACATGCAGTCATCTATTCCGACCATTTATGCCGGAGGTGATATTGTTCGTGGTGGTGCTACCGTTATTCTTGCTATGGGTGATGGCCGCAAGGCTGCTGCCTCAATGCACGAGCAGTTGAGCAAATAAGTAGAAAAGCCATTGCTTGTCAAGAGCTAGTTTACATAACATTAACAAAGCGGAAAGATTTCGGTCTTTCCGCTTTTCTTTTTCCGGAACAGATAATCTGTTTACTCCGATTACACCATTCATTCGTCCTAAACAGATGGTATGTTTCGAGCGATTACATAGTATGTTTTACCCAATTACATGGTATGTTATGGACCAAAACATAGTATCTTCCGATAAACCCTACATACAGGCACAAAAAAAGAGGGGCAACTTGCGTCACTCCTCTTACTATCTTCGTTCCCGAAACTAAACCAGGATTACATGGGCAAAGATACGGAATCAAACAACTAAAGTCAAGCTTTCCACCGTTTTTCTTCCCGTTTATTTCACCACTTTGTTCGTTGCCGGATCAGGGAAAATCACCGACGGCTTGAACGACTTGGCTTCTTCAAAGTCCATCAAGGCATACGACATAATAATGATGATATCGTCCGGCTGCACCTTGCGGGCTGCCGCACCATTCAGGCATATCTTGCCCGAACCACGTTCGCCTTTAATAATATAGGTTTCAAAACGTTCACCATTATTGTTATCGGCTATGTACACTTTTTCACCGGCAATCATATTAGCCGCATCCAGTAAGTCCTCGTCAATCGTAATGCTTCCCATATAATTGAGGTTAGCTTCCGTGACGCGAGCGCAATGGATTTTCGACTTCAGCACTTCAATCATCATAAGGTCTGATCTCTCTTTTTAGGTTTATTACTCTTTATATTTAATATTGTCAATCAGGCGAACTTCACCACAGAACACCGTAATGCAACCTACAGCATACGCCGTATCTTCCCAATTGGTTATTTTCTGCAACGTATTGCCATCCACCAGTTCGAAGTATTCCAGACGCAGACCGGGAGCGGCAGCAATGGCATCTTCTACAAACTTCTGAGTCTCAGCAACTGTATGAGAAGCCGCAAAGGTACGACTTTCAAATAATGTTTGCGATATTTTTAAAGCATTTTTGCGTTCTTCGGCAGATAAACGTGCGTTGCGGCTACTCAGAGCCAGCCCATCCTCTTCACGCATAATGGGACATCCCACTATTTCCAACGAATAATTCATCTGGCGCACCATCTCACGAATGATAGCTAACTGCTGAAAATCTTTCTCTCCGAAATAAGCACGGTCCGGCTTCACTGCATCAAACAGCTTACTCACAATCTGGCAAACACCATTGAAGTGTCCCGGACGAAACGCACCTTCCATCACTGTGTCCAACGGCGCATAGCTGAATTGGCGCATATCAGGTTCAGGATACATCTCCGCAACCGAAGGAGCGAACACAAACGCAGCACCGCAAGCTTCCAATAAAGCACAATCGGCATCCAGCGTACGGGGATATTTCTCTAAATCATTCTTGTCGTTAAACTGTGTCGGGTTTACAAAAACACTCACTACCGCAGCATCATTCTCTGCAACACAACGCTTCACCAATGACGCATGACCGGCATGTAGGGCACCCATTGTAGGTACCAATCCTACCTTTTTACCTTGGGCCCGTAAAGCCGAGAGTCCGGCCTGCAAGTCCTTGATAGTATGTACTATTTCCATTTTTATAGGTTATATAATAACTTAGTTGTTCGCAAAAACGGTGCAAAATAAACTATTATTTAGCATATAAAGAAGAAATATCGCAAATTAATGCAAAAGTTCTACTCGGACAACAACCTGCTTTAAAGCAATGTAGCACTGAAAAACAAGCAGTTAACAATTCATAAGGAATTATAGAGTCGCCTTATTTGCTCAAGTGCCCGATTTTTTTTATATCTTTGCAGAATAATTGAGAACATTGTTATTATGACAAAGGCGAACAAGGTTTTATTTATTACCCAAGAGATTACTCCTTACGTACCAGAATCCGAAATGTCCCTTGTAGGCAGAAACCTACCTCAAGCAATCCAGGAAAAAGGCAGAGAAATTAGAACATTCATGCCTAAATGGGGGAATATCAATGAGCGCAGAAACCAATTGCATGAAGTGATACGTCTCTCCGGTATGAATCTGATTATTGATGATACCGACCACCCCCTTATTATTAAAGTTGCTTCCATTCAGTCTGCCCGCATGCAGGTTTATTTCATCGACAACGATGATTATTTCCAGAACCGCCTGGAAACAGCAGATGAGAATGGTGTGGAATATGAAGATAATGACAGTCGTGCTATTTTTTATGCACGCGGTGTATTGGAAACAGTTAAGAAGTTACGCTGGTGTCCGGATATCATTCACTGCCATGGCTGGATGACTGCCTTAGCTCCTTTGTATATAAAGAAAGCATATAAGGACGAGCCTTCATTCCGTGACGCTAAAGTAGTATTCTCCGTTTTCGAAGATGACTTCAAAGAATCGTTTAATGCTGATTTTGTAAACAGATTGGTATTGAAAGGTGTTACAAAGAAGGATGTAGCTCACCTGAAGGCTCCTGTAGACTACACTACGTTGTGCAAACTGGCCATTGATTATGCAGACGGTATTATCCAGCAAAGCGAAAAAGTCAACGAAGAAGTGATGGAATATGCTCGACAATCTGGAAAACCCATTTTAGAATATCAGACTCCCGAAACATTTGCCGATGCTTGCAATGAGTTCTACGACAAAGTATGGGAAACAGAACAAAAATAAACAAGATAACAAAGAAAACTATGAAAGTGAAGTTTTTAGGCGCTCTGCTATTGACAGCAACCCTTACTTTCTTTGGTTGCGACGATAATACCGGTACATTAGGAATAGGAATGTTACCCGGCTCTGACGGTATTACCGCACTGACCACAGAATTTCCCGTCACTACACGTTCCGTTGTCGCTGACTCTGTATTTGCCAAAACCAGTACAGGTTATGTAGGGCGTTTTACAGATCCTCTTTTCGGATACTACGAAGCGAGTTTCCTGACTGAGTTGAACTGTATAGATGGCTTCAAATTCCCTGAAAAATATGATTTTGATAAAAAAACAGGGATTCTGACAGGCGATTCAATATCAGGTGCACGTTTAGTTGTTTTCTATTCCAGCTGGTTCGGAGATTCGCTGAATGCCTGCCGTATGAGTGCATACGAATTACAAGCCGAACTGGACCGTAACCGCTATACCAATATCGAACCGGCAGAATATTACAGACCGAAGGGTGCGCTACCCATATTATTAGGTCGCAGAGCCTATACAGCCTACGATACAAGCGTAACTGACGAAGAAAGAAACGCAACGGATGAATATGGCAACAAGACCTACTATCCAAGTGTGGTTTTTACGCTGGACAAGGACACTTATGGAAACAACTGGTTTAATCTTAGTAAAGAACATCCTGAATACTTCAAGAACTCTAAAGAGTTTATTAAAAATGTATTCAAAGGTGTGTATATCAAAAGTGACTATGGGGACGGAACAGTTCTTTACGTAGACCGCGTAGACTTACAAATGAGATATCACTTCTTTGTAATAGACACTGCTACCAACGTTCCTTACAAACGGAAGCAATCAGGTTTTGAGGGTCAGGACTCTACCGCTTACACTTGGCGGACTGAGTTTGCTTCTACTAAAGAAGTAATCCAGGCCAATCAGTTCCTTAATTCGGATAAAATCAAAAAACTTGCTGCAGAAGGCGAACATACTTATATTAAATCTCCTGCCGGAATCTTCACAGAGGCTGAATTACCTTATGATAAAATCTACCAGGAATTATCCAATGACACACTGAATGCGGTGAAACTGACATTCACCAATTACAATAAGCAAGACAGTCCATATGAGTTCAGCATGAGTGCTCCAAGCAATGTTTTGCTATTACGCAAAGTAGACTTCAAGAGTTTCTTCGAAGAAAACAAATTGCCGGACAACATCACGTCTTACACCGTAAAGCATAATAATGTGGCAACCAATCAGTACACATTTAATAATATTGCCCGTTTAGTTACTACTTGCATTCAAGGAAAAGATGCCGCAATGAAAAAAGCCAAAGAAGAAGCAGGCGATAAATGGAATCAGGAAGAATGGGAAAAAGACTGGAGTACTGTATATCTGATGCCTGTTTCAGTCACCTATGACACTACAAGTTCCAGTACTTCCAGTACAATGACAGGTATCCAAAGCGTTCTCCAACCCGGATATGCTAAATTGAAAGGCGGTCCACAAGGTGAAGCTCTGAAATTGGAAGTAACTTATACAACATTCAATAAATAAACTTCTCCTCAAAATAAGTAAAGGTACAAAAAAGCCTTCCGTTCTGTTTGAACGGAAGGCTTTTTATTTGTGATGTATTTTCTCCTAAGAAGAAAAACTACTTGACAGTTTCCTTCTTGGTTGTTGTTACTTTCTTCGCAGCAGGTTTCTTTTCAGCTGTTTTCTTTGTAGCAGCAGGAGTTTTAGCTTTGGCAGTAGCAGCTTTAGCCTTTGCCTCAGCAGTCTTTTCTTTTTCCAGTTTAGCCTGCAACTTTTCCACCTCTTTGTGTAATTCGTCTATCTCGTCACCCTGATTCTTGATAGTCGTCAGCAAGGCATTCAGTTCCTCATTATCTATATCCATCGGATAAAGAGATTCTACCCGCTTGATGAAATCACCTAAAACATTCATATAGTTAGTAAAAGCATCATAAGGAGACTCATAGATTCCCCTGTTCAAGCTAATACCACTATTCTTCGTCGTCATGAACCGGAAGTTATTGCTTGCCTGCAAATAATCCCAATCCTGCTTGATGCGACGATCATCGGATAAATGAACGCGTTCGGCAATACTATACAATTTATTGAAAGCTTCACGCTGCATGCTGTTACCCAGCCAGCAACTGGTATCTCTCTCCTCATCTACCCAGGACATTGGATACGGAACATCCAGTTGAGATACAGATTTCAATTTAGTGATAACCTCCGTCGGTGTAGAGAAAGTAATACCTTTATCCTTTGCACAAGCAGGCAACGCTTTCAGGAATTCCAGTATGTTGGAAGAAAGCGGCTGTGACATTCCCAATGCACTAAGTTCCATAAAGATGTTGATGACCTGTTCTTCTTGTGGCAGAGCATCAATCCAACCAATATACTTATCGGCAAACAGTGGATATTCATTCCATTCGGAATTAGAGAAGCGCAAACTGATATCATCTGAAAGCTTGAAATCACGCAACAACAGTTTCAGGTTCTGGTTATAGCTGCAATGATACACATAGTGCGGACTCTTCCATCCTAAAATATGTTTTGCACCTTCAGTCAGCATACCCTTAAAGCCCATACTTGCCACCAATCCTCCTATTTCATCAGAGTAAATCAGACTGGAGTTACGGAATACTTTCGGTGCTTTACCGAACATTTGTTTCATCTTAGCACTCTGACGCTTCACTTCTTCCTTGAAACAATCTTCATTTGCCAAAGAAGAAAGGCCGTGAGAGTAAGGTTCGGCCAAGAACTCGCAACAACCTGTATCATTCAACTGATGTAGCAGGTCAATCACAGCCGGCGCGTGGATTTCCAATTGTTCCAAAGCAACACCGGAAATAGACAAAGCCACCTTGAATGCACCGCCGGAGTTTTTCGCCATCTCAATGAGGGCGCTCAATGCCGGAATATAGGAACGTTCGGCAACTTCGTTGATACTGTATTCGTTGGCATAATCATCATAATAATAATGATTCGTACCTATATCAAAGAAACGATAGCGTTTCAGGTGAATGATTTGATGAATCTCAAAATAAAGACAGATCGTTCTCATATCTATATTGTTTTATTGTTATCTATTATATTGTTTAATGACCTCTTCGTAGATGCGGCGCACTTTCAGTCCCACATCTTCCCACTTAATGGCATCCACTTCCTTTTTACCTTCGTCGCGCAAGTACTCGTAAAGGGCAGGATAAGTACAGATAGCATAAATAGCATCTGCCATAGCGTGAATGTCCCAGTAATCAGTCTTGATACACTTATCTAATATCTCGGCACAACCGGATTGTTTAGAGATAATGGTAGGTACACTACATTGCATAGCCTCCAAAGGAGAAATACCAAAGGGCTCGGAAACAGATGGCATGATATACACATCACTCGCCTTCAACATTTCGTATACCTGGCTTCCTTTCATGAAACCGGGGAAATGGAAGCGGTCGGCAATACCGCGTTCGGCTACCAAACGAATCATCTGGTTCATCATATCACCATTGCCCGCCATTACGAAACGGATGTTACGAGTACGGTGCAATACCATTGCAGCAGCTTCTACGAAATACTCAGGTCCTTTTTGCATAGTGATACGGCCTAAGAAAGTCACCACCTTTTCATTCGGTTTCTTCTGCGGTACGATATCCTGTATTTCCTGCGGAAGCGGAGAAACTGCATTATGCACGGTAGATACCTTGCGTGGATCCTGGAAATACTTATGAATAACCGTTTGACGAGTCAGCTCGCTCACACACATAATGTGATCGGCATGGTCCATTCCATTCTTCTCAATGGCATACACAGTAGGATTCACATTACCACGGCTACGGTCGAAGTCGGTGGCATGCACATGGATTACCAACGGTTTGCCTGATACCTGTTTGGCATGAATACCTGCAGGATAGGTCAGCCAGTCGTGTGAGTGGATGATCTCAAACTCCTGCTGGCGTGCCACCACACCGGCCACAATGGAATAGTTATTGATCTCTTCGTGCAAGTTGGCCGGATAACGGCCGGAAAACTCGATACAACCGAGATCATTGATATGCAAATAATTGAAATCGGCATAAATATGATCACGTAAATCATAATAGAGTTGGGGGTTCATGTAAGAACCTACACGTCCCTGAACATAATCCCAATTTACATCACGCCACACTACCGGAGTGCTATTCATGCCTATGATACGCAAGAAGCTCTGGTCTTCATCGCCCCATGGCCTTGGAATACAGAAAGTAATTTCCATATCTTCCTGCTGGGACATTCCCTTCGTCAGACCGTAGCTGGCAGTTCCCAAGCCACCTAAGATATGCGGGGGGAACTCCCATCCAAACATTAAAACTTTCATTTTCGTTCCTCCTCTTATAAATTATACTTAGACAACAATTTCAAGATGCGCAGTATTTCGGCCACATTCATGGCAAAAGACACTGCACCGCGACCTCTGAACGGTGGATTACCATCGAAGAGCTCGGGGAGCGAACCGATACAATGACTCGTCATCTCATCTTCAAAACCAATCAGATAACGCTCCACGAATGATACACCGCTCATCTTGTAAATACGCAGGTACGCCTCCATGTAGAAGCCCATAAGCCACGGCCAGGCCGTACCCTGGTGATAAGCATAATCTCTCTGAATCTGAGGACCGACATAGTTCGGATTATATCCTCCACTCTTCGGACTGAGAGTACGCAATCCTTTCGGGGTAAGCAACTCTTTCGTCACGATATCAAGCACCTGCTTTTTCTGTGCCCGGTCCAGCGGAGAATAATCAAAGGCAACGGTAAATATCATATTGGGACGGACGCTCCAGTCCATCATAAACCCATCTACATAATCGAACAGATAGCCGCTCTCATTGCGGAAAATCTCTACAAAGGATTTCCCGGTTATTTCGGCCTGGGCATCCAGTTCATCTGCCAACTGGACATTGCCGGCTTCACGAACCAGGTCGGCAATGAAGCGAAGTGCGTTATACCACAAAGAGTTCACTTCTACAATGTATCCCGTACGCGGAGTTACAGGACGGCCATTCACCGTAGAATTCATCCAAGTGATAGCCTTCTCCGTCCCGTTGGCATACAATAGGCCATTTTCGTGCAAGAAGAGATTAACATGTTTACGGCTACGGATATAGTCCATGATATCTTCCAGCAAACGACCGTATTTCTGGCGGCATTGTTCACGTGAGGTCTCCTTAGCATACTGCTGCAAAGCCCATACAGCCCACAACAATACATCCGGATCTTCCATCTCATATATTTTATAACTCGATGGTTCTCCACTGATAAACTCCCGTATAGCCTTTTCTGCAGTCACCATAACATCTTCGAACTCATCCTGTTCATTTACTGCCAGCGTCAGGCCGGGCAAAGATATGAACAAATCGCGGGCGCGGCACTTGAACCAGGGATATCCTGCCAACACATAGTGGTTGTCACCCTGCTTGTTGTGGAACTGGTGTGCCGAGTTCACCAGGCAGTGATAGAAACTGTCGCGCGGCGTACGGTCTTCCACTTCCGCTTCAAATGTCTGTTTCAATTTACGCGGGGAAATCTCAGAGATACCGGCAGAGAAAACAATACTCTCACCTTTCTTTATATCCACTTCGAAATATCCGGGAACATACAAGTCTTCATTAAAACTATATCCACGTTCCTGTTCTTTAGGATACTCGATGCCACGATACCAATCCGGCTGATAGTGAAACTCATTCTTCTTGTTCAGTTGCATGAAGAGCTCGGGATAGCCGGGATACATACAAGTTTTTATACCGTTCTCTATCAACTGGTAGTCGCGGTTTGCCTGTGGATTTTCGTGCGTATATTCGCGCACACTGCGAAATGCCAGGAAAGGACGGAAACGAAGTGTGGTTGCCGAATGGGCATCGACCAAGGTATAACGAATTAAAATTCTGTTTTCATGGTGTACAAAGATCTTTTCTTTGCGAAGAATAACTCCTCCTACACGGTAAGTTGTCGCCGGGATATGCTCGCAGTCAAATTCGCGGATATACTTATGTCCATTCGGACTAAAGTGATTTCCCTGATATTTATGCAACCCCAGATTAAACTCCGCACCGTGCTGAATTACCGTTTCATCCAAAGAAGATAGCAGCACATGATTTTCATCGTCGAGATTGGGGACGGGAATCACCAACAGTCCGTGATATTTGCGTGTGTTACAATCTACAATCGTTGTACAATGATAGGCTCCTGATTTATTTGTCCGAAGTATCTCCCTTGGTAAAGATTCTTCCAGATTGATCATCAGAGTCTTGTCAAATCGTAAATAACTCATAGTTGTGCATTATTTAAAGGTTAATTGTTCAGGCATCATGCTCCATACCTCGCCTACTATGTCTGCGGGTATGGTAGTGATGCCCAAAAATACAAATTAAAGACAATACGCAAAATAAAAAGTTCATTTATTTTCGTTTTTTACTTAAATATTCGTAGCATTGTACCAAAATAACAGAAACCTGTACGAAACATGAAGCATGATATGCGCCGGATAGCTCTGGCAGCGGTTATACCGTTATTCCTTATTTTTATTCTTTACTTGCTAAAGTTCCTTGAAGCCGGCATGGATTGGGACTTCAGGAGATTGGGCGTATACCCTATGGAACAAAGAGGAGTATTCGGCATTTTCGCACACCCGCTTGTACATGGCAGTTGGAGGCATTTACTGGCAAATACATTACCGCTACTCTTCCTGATGTGGTGCTTGTTCTACTTCTACCGGCACATCGCCTCTTATATATTCTTTGCCATCTGGATAGGATGCGGTGCACTCACCTTTCTTATAGGTAAGCCGGGATGGCACATCGGAGCCAGTGGAATCATCTACGGCCTTGCATTCTTTCTATTCTTCAGCGGCATCCTGCGAAAGCACGTTCCGCTGATTGCCATCTCCCTATTGGTTACCTTTCTTTATGGCGGGCTTATCTGGAATATGTTCCCATTCTTTGCCAAAGAAACCACTTCCTGGGAAGGACACCTGAGCGGAGCCATAGCCGGCACAATATGCGCCATTGCATTCATGGGATACGGGCCTCAACGACCGGACCCGTTTGCAAACGAAGACGATGAAGAAGAAGAAACACTTGATGAAGAGCATGGAGAAGAACCTGACGAAAACGAAGAAAATGAGGAAGCGACGGAAGTAGAAACAAAAGATAATTTCAGAAATATAGCCAGCATCCCTTGATATATACCCGAATAGTGCTACCTTTGCGACAAAGGTATAAATCATCCCACATGATTTCCATAATCATCCCGCATGATTCCTATAATCATCCCACATGATTTATACTTGAGTCATAGGCTTATCCGGGCAGAGTCCGGACATCCGCCCGGCTCATGTACTATAAAAGGAGGAATGAAAAAATGGCATTTTACAAGAAACAAAAGCAAAAAGGAAAATGGTATCCACGGGCGGTGACGAAAGGCCGTCCATATACGACTGATGATGTGGCCGAACGCCTCTCCCTGCTTTCCACCGTCAGCCGGGGAGACACGTATGCCGTATTGGCAAACTTGAGTTATGTATTGTCCGGCATGCTGAGTAGCGGCCGGTCGGTGCGCCTGATGGGAATCGGGACGTTCTACTACACTTGCCAGGCCATCGGTCAGGGCGTGGATACTCCTGAAGAAGTATCGCCCAGCCAGATCACTTCTGTAAAGGTGCGCTTCATCCCCGAATATACGCGTGGACAAAGCAAACAGGTGACGAGCAAACCGCTCATCGACCCGCATCTGGAATGGATTAACGTGGAAGATGTATAAATGCCTATTTATGGAGCGCTTCTACCAGCAAAGTAATATTCGCCATAAACAGCCTTACGGAAATGGCCAATAGAATGATGCCGAAGAATTTACGGATGATGTAAATACCGCCTTTGCCCAGGAAGCGTTCCACGCGCCCGGTCATGCTAACTACAAAATACACCCAGAGCATATTCAGCACCAAGGCAATGATGATATTAACGCTGGCGTATTCCGCACGAAGAGAAAGCAATGTAGTAAAAGCGCCTGCACCTGCCAGCAACGGGAAAACCAGCGGCACTAAAGTAGCCTCCTTAATGGGTCCCTGATTCTTGAATATCTCTATATCCAGAATCATCTCCAGAGACATCAGGAAAATAACGAATGCACCCGCAACGGCAAACGACTCAATATCCACATGAAACAACTTTAACATCATATCCCCTGCATAGAAAAAGCCTATCAATAATACAAAAGATATTAACGTAGCTTTCAGCGCGTTCACATCCTTTCCCTTTTCCTTCAAATTGATAATGATAGGAATAGAACCAATGATATCGATAACTGCGAACAGTACGATAAAAGCACTGATCATTTGTTGTAAATTGAATGCTGCCAACATGTATCCCTCCTTTTTTTGCAAAGATAATCGATTTTTATGCATTCCGCAAGATTTAACCACCTGAATGAATAGCACATTTAAGAAATAATAAAAAAAACAAAAAGAGAGGCAAAGTGTTTACGGTAAATAGCTATTATGCCTACATTTGTTTTCAAACAAGAAGTTGATAAAGATATGGAAACGATGTATGACACCCTGCTCCAATTGCCACTGTTTCAAGGACTCGCCCATGAGGACTTCACCAATATATTGGGAAAAGTAAAATTACATTTCACCAAGCATAAGGCGGGCGAAATCTTAGTTAAAAAAGGTACAGCATGTGTACAGTTGGTATTTATCCTAAACGGGGAAATCGCTTCATCCACCTCATCCACAGATAATTCTTACACCTTTACGGAGTTCTTTCAGGCTCCTTACCTGATCGAGCCCCAATCCTTGTTCGGTATGAATACATCTTATGTATCTACTCACGTAGCCCATACAGAAGTGCATACCGTAACTATCAATAAAGCATTTGTGATGAACAATTTGTTCAGCTACGAAATCTTCCGACTCAACTATATGAATATTATCAGTAACCGGGCACAAACCTGCTACAATCGTTTGTGGACGGAAGTTCCGGAAAAACTTGAAGCACGTATCACCGATTTCATACTCTCACACACTGAACGTCCCTCGGGAGAAAAGATACTGAAAATAAAGATGGAGGAACTTGCCAATGCCATTAATGACACACGCCTGAGTGTATCGAAAGCATTGAATGGCATGCAGGAAAAAGGGTTACTTGAGCTACACCGAGGCGAAATAGTGATTCCGGACTTAGAAAGATTGATCCCCTAAAAGCCTTCTTTAGTTACCGTCCGGCTTTTCCACTTCCGTAAACGGAATGTCATTCCATTTAAAAGAGTCGCGGTTATCCGGCTGTGACGGGTTATATCCTTGGTAATCTGCTCTCAGGAACTTCACAACAGGCAATCCGGCTTTCTTCATACCTTCAATTACACATTTAGCAATCTGATAGGCTCCATACGGATTAAAATGGGTATTATCCGCCAATGGTCTATCCTGTCCGGGATAAGTATTTGCCGGATAGTGCACAAAAGCATGTTTAGACTCCTCCACTCCCATAGACTCATACAAGACACGTGTCATAGCATGCAGGTCTATTAAAGGTATATTTTCCTTTTCTGCCAACCAACGTACTGCATCGGGAAAATCGAGATGGGTATCCTTAATCTTTCCGTTTTCATCAAAACTACGTCTTTGGGTAGGAGTTACCAATACAGGTTGAGCACCACGGGCACGAGCTTCATCTACAAAAGTTTTCAGACTTGTCATAAAAGAGTAAAAAGCACCTTTACCAGGACCTTTCTGCTTTTGGTCGTTGTGGCCGAACTCCATAAAGATATAATCGCCCGGTTTCATTTGCGTCAGAGCTTTCTTTAAGCGACCGGCACCAATGAAAGTATTGGCGGATTCGCCAGACTCAGCATAATTTGCAAAGCAAATGCTATCTGTAAAAAAGCGCGGCACCATCTGTCCCCAGCTGGCCCAGGGTTCATTGTCCTGATCGACTACAGTAGAGTTGCCACATAGGAAGATCGTAGGAACATTTTCCACGCGCTCAATAATCAGTTCTGTTAACCGGGGAGCATCTCCGTTGAATTCTAAAGTCAGTTTATCATCCCAGTTCAGTTTGCCACGTTCACGCAGCTTGATGCGTACGTCTTCTTTGTCGGAGATATGTATATCACGCTTATTTATAGTGAAGGAACAGGGCAGTAATTCCCCTTTTTTCGTTTTCACGTTCTCATAAAAGAGACGGCGTGATTCTCCACGAAGTGTTGTTTCTCCTGCATTGCGTTTGCTGCCGACAATAGCCGTAACACGATAATCCCCATCCGGTACGGCTACAGAAAAGAAGAAAGGAGCCTTACTCTTTCCGTCAGGGGAAGGACATAAGTCATATCCATAGCCTTTTGCCTGATCATACCGGTCGGCGGATGTAATCTTGAGATATCCGTCCTTCACTTTTTTACCGGAAGTAAAGTCGAACTTATAACTTTGTGCTCCCGCACCGGAAGCAAACAAGAATCCTAAAATTAACAATGTAAAAATTCGTCTCATATCTCTTTCGTTTTATGTTAGTTACTCAATTTATTATGCAAAGAAAAAGAAAAGGAACGACTTCACAGTCCCTCCTTCCCCCTAATTGACTTTTTAATCAATTATACTATAATCTATGAAATCTGTTACTAATTAATTTAATTTATACACTTCGGTTCCTGCCAACAGGAAGCAGCCGATACCATAATCCTCAAAATCAGGTATTTTATCATAAGCCACCGGCTGACCGTCTTTAGGTTCCTTTCCTGTTCCCTGTACATAGCCCAAACAACCGTTTGGATGAACAGCATCCCGTACCATTGCATTCCAGGCTTTCAACAATACGGGGAGGTATTCTTTCTTATCCAATAACCCATTGCGTACGCCCCAGGCCATTCCATAAACAAATAAAGCCGTACCACTCGTTTCTTTACCGCCAAAGTTTGTTTCATCATGCAAGCTCGCATTCCAGAAACCATCTTTACGCTGACACTTCTTGATTGCCTTACTCATAACCAGGAAGTCATTGATGTAATCTGCACGATGCAGCTCATTTGCCGGTAATTCTTCCAACACCCGCACCAATGCGGCATACGCCCAGCCATTACCACGGCTCCAATAGCAATCTTCTCCATTCGGTTCTTTATAGGGCGGAACAAAGTCATGATCTCTCCACCACAGTCCGTCTTTAGGATTGAACAAACCATTCTTGGCATACTCGTTGCGGGTATAGCTATATAATTCCCACATCTTATCAGTATATTTCTGCTCTCCTGTCAATTTGCCCAGTTTGGCATAAACAGGCATTGCCATTTGTATGGCATCTACCCACCACCAATCGTTTACCTGCGGAGTATTAACCACCATATCGATATTAATCTTGATATTCTTAATCATCTCCGGATTGGGGCAAATATTATACAAATCGATATAAACCTGTCCGCAACACTGGTCATCGGCATTACGGGTAATATTCCCGTTGCGCATTCCCCATTTATGATAATCAGCCCACTGATAAGCATAATTATAATAATCTTCCCGTGGAAAAATGGAATGCAGCGCCATCAATCCCTCATAATATACTCCCCGCGTCCAGATATTACTGGGGCGAATAATACCATTATAAGACGGCGTACGATAATCTGCATACTTCTTCATGAAGTAATCATTCACTTTTACCAAAGTTTTAAGTGTCTCTTTCCTGTCGGGTAATCCTTGTGCACTGACACTCCCGCAAATGAGACTCATAAAGAGGAAAACTCCTATCAATTTCTTTTTCATGATGTGGTTATTACTCATTAATACTGTTCTATATCTTAATCTACCTATTGTTTCACACTAATTATTGTACCCTTCACCATCCACGGTTATATTCCGGTACACCACTCTCTCGGCGTCATCCGTCACAAACAAAGGACGTCCATCCGGCTGTTTATAATGGAAATGTACATTATCCAGCGTCACTCCCTGTGCATGACGGATATAAAAACCTTTTGCCGGAATAATGCCGAACATCCATGGTTCCGGATAAGTCTTCTCATTCTCAGGCGGAATACGCTTGCCATCTTCTGCCGTATAGCCTCCCTGATGATAAATATGGATATTGCTGAAAGTTACATCCTCGATCCATGCTCCCGGCACCCCACTGATAATGGAAGAATAACGTGAATCGGCATTGAATACATTGACATTACTGATAAGAATACGCTTCATTGAACCTACCGGAGTCCCTTCGGGGCTACGCATACGTTTGCCAAGGCGCAGGAAGAAAGGGGCATTCACAATATCCCGCATTGTGATATTGCTGATAACAATATCTTCCAACTGGCCGCCATCCACCGTTTCAAGGGCAAGGCCGCGGCAACGCTCAAAGATACAGTTCGTAATAGCAATGTTCTTGAAGCCGCCACTGGACTCAGTGCCCAACTTTATACGTCCTGTTACATAGCCGTGATCGGGCGCCTGCGGTTCATCGCGCTGCCATGTGGCATCCAGCATCGTTCCACGGTCATAACCGGTAACATAGCAATCGGAAATCGTCACATTCTCCGTGTCCCTGAAACTTCCGAGGGCGTAGGATGCCTTCAATACAATAGCGTCATCCCACGGACTGTTGACACTACATCCCATTATGCGGACATTCTTACAGCAATCTATATCGAATCCGTCACGGTTGGTATCCACTTTCAGGTTGATAATGCTCAGATTATCAACTCCGGTGGCCAACAAGGCAAAATGCCCGCAACGCAACATAGAGAAATCTTTCAGTGTGATATTTTTGCAAAGCTTCAGGCTGATAGCCTTATTTCCCACTCCCGGCAAACGACTTTCTTCACGAGTCAACCCACGGCCATAGATCAGTCCGGAACCGCTAATAGTCACATCCTCTATACCGATTCCCCAGATCAGGGAGTTTTTCCAATGGCTATGACCAAAGTCCTGATAACGGTTATGTTCGTTCGGCTCAGCCTCATCATATCCACCCTCCGGAGTAGGCGATGCCGCTATGATGCGTGCACCTTGTTCCAGATAAAGATGAACATGGCTGGCAAGCCGTATGGAATAACAGGCATACTCTCCGGCAGGGATATACACCGTTCCACCTCCCTCACCGGCCGCCGCAGAGATGGCGCGGTTGATGGCGGGTGAATCAATGGTCACCCCGTCGGCCCTGGCTCCATAATCTTTCACATTATGGATGGACGCCTGCATCAGCAACACCCAGCAACAAACCGATATGAACACAACCAAACGTTTCATCTCTTATTTTCTTTTAGAAATAGTTCCGGTAACATAAAGTAATTATAATCCGCCTTGGCATTCTGTTTATAGAAACAGAAGTAACAATTCTCTTGCGCAGTCCAGGAGTAGAAACCGGGAAGTACAGGAGCTTCTGTTTTCTTTCCCGAAGTAACCCGCAACCCCATACTTTCGCCATAATATACAGTGACAGCGTTTTCTTCAAACTACATTCATCCAACCAACGGCTTTCATCACCTGCTACTATTCCGAGTCGGAAAGTACCCGCCCCTTTAGACAAACAGAAAGGAAGCACCTGTGCTTTCACTTCCATCAGCGCAAGGACTAACAATAATAATATCGTGATGCTTCTTCTCATAGTATCCAGTAATTCCGTTAATCAATTCATGTTGCGAAAATAGGCCATTTCACAGTTTCAATAAATGGAAACATGTACATTTACATGGAAATTCATCTAAAAGAGTCCTATTTTGCAGGAAATTGCATTATTTTCCATAGGCTCTTTTTCCTGAGTCACTTACCTTTGCGTACATATAAATCCAACAAGAAAAACATCCATGAAAAAGCAAATCTTCACCCTACTTTGTGCATGCCTGATGAGCGGAATGCTCTTTGCACAATCAACATGGTTCAATGACAAAGACCTCACCCTGACCGGTGTTTACTACTATCCCGAACATTGGGACGAAAGCCAATGGGAACGTGACTTCAAGCAGATGCATGACTTAGGTTTTGAGTTCACCCACTTTGCCGAGTTTGCCTGGGCGCAACTGGAACCGGAAGAGGGTAAATATGACTTCGCCTGGCTGGACAAGGCAGTCGCTTTGGCAGACAAGTACAAACTAAAAGTAGTGATGTGTACTTCTACCGCTACCCCACCCGTCTGGTTAAGTCGTAAATATCCTGAAATCCTGATTAAGTATGAAGATGGTACAGTCCTCGACCACGGTGCCCGCCAACATGCATCATTCGCCTCTCCACGGTATCGGGAGCTCGCCTACAAGATGATAGAGAAGTTGGCACAACATTATGGCAATGATCCCCGCATCGTAGGCTGGCAGCTTGATAACGAGCCTGCCGTACAGTTTGATTATAATGAGGCGGCAGAAGTAGCATTCCGCAATTTCCTGAAAAACAAGTATCACAATACTATCAAAGAACTGAATGATGCCTGGGGCACTGCTTTCTGGAGTGAAGTTTATTCGACCTTTGACGAAATCACCCTCCCCAAGACTGCCCAGATGTTTATGAATCATCACCAAATACTGGATTACCGACGCTTTGCCGCCGGACAAACCAATGACTTCCTGAACGAGCAATGCCTGCTGATTAAGAAGCATGCCCGCAACCAATGGGTTACCACCAATTATATCCCTAACTATGATGAAGGCCATATCGGTGGAAGTCCCGACCTTGACTTTGCGAGCTATACCCGCTACATGGTTTATGGTGACAATGAAGGCATCGGCCGTCGCGGATACCGCGTGGGCAACCCGTTACGCATCGCCTTTGCCAACGATTTCTTCCGCCCCGTACAAGGAACTTACGGAGTAATGGAACTCCAACCGGGGCAAGTAAACTGGGGAGGCATCAACCCGCAACCCCTGCCCGGAGCCGTGCACTTGTGGCTGTGGAGTGTTTTTGCCGGTGGAAGCGATTTCACATGTACCTACCGCTACCGCCAGCCACTCTACGGAACAGAGCAATACCACTACGGCATCGTAAACACAGACGGCACCACCGTCACCCCCGGTGGACGGGAATTTGAACAATTCATGAAAGAAATCAAGCAACTGCGCACTCA
Organism: Bacteroides timonensis; assembly: GCF_000513195.1. Taxonomy (GTDB): domain Bacteria; phylum Bacteroidota; class Bacteroidia; order Bacteroidales; family Bacteroidaceae; genus Bacteroides; species Bacteroides timonensis. The sequence continues at coordinate 117,790 of NZ_CBVI010000001.1, forward strand.
AGCAAAGGCCCGTGAGGTTAAGCCAACCGATTACCAGGCACGCCGCACCGCCATCCTTTTCAACCACGAGAACGCATGGAGCATCGAGCGACAGAAACAGAACCGCACCTGGAACACAATGGCTCACATCGAGAAGTACTATCGCGCCCTGAAAAGCTTCGGTGCCCCGGTGGACATCATCAATGAGAGTAAAGACTTGTCGCAATATCCGGTAGTGATTGCCCCTGCCTATCAAATGGCAGACAAAATTCTAGTGGATCGCTGGACCGAATACGTAAAACAGGGCGGAAACCTGGTGCTGACCTGCCGTACCGCACAAAAAGACCGTTACGGCCGTCTACCCGAAGCTCCTTTCGGCTCCATGATTGACGAACTGACAGGCAATGAAATGGAATTCTACGACCTCCTCCTCCCCGAAGAACCGGGAAAATATGTCGTGGACGGCAAAGAATACACATGGAATACTTGGGGGGAGATACTGAAACCGGGCAAGGACTGCCGGACATGGGGAAAGTATATCGAAGAATTCTATGAAGGAAAGCCCGCAATCAGCACCCGCAGACTGGGCAAAGGCAGCATCACGTATGTAGGCATCGACAGCACGGACGGCACTTTGGAAAGGGATGTACTGAAAAAGCTATATGCCGAGTTGAGCATCCCCGTCATGGACCTACCCTACGGCGTGACAATGGAGTATCGCAACGGACTGGGCATCGTACTTAATTACAGCGACAAGCCTTACTCGTTCGCACTTCCGGCAGGAGCGAAAGTCCTAATAGGAGCAACAGATATTCCTACAACAGGCGTATTGGTGTTCGCCATAAAGCAATAGACAGACGTTATTATTATCGCAGATACTTAAACAGGCAGATAAAGTTGAATCTTTACCTGCCTGTTTTTATAATCGCTGATTGAAACGAAACATTATCTATTTATATCTCCAAAGAAGCATTTATTTCTGTCAACCACCTCGGATAATAACTGGATAGTAGTAGAAGGTCCCAAATCAGGCGCATTCCAAGCGCACAACTGAGATACCACCTTACCCTCTGGGGTCAACTCTACAGCTTGTAACGGCGGATTCTTCCTGTCTACTTCCACCTTATTCCATTCATTGAACCAATTGTTCACAATCGTATTCCCGTTAGCCAGGCGAACAGCTTTCTGCGGACTCGTGATGTGATATTCCGGAGTCTGTTTCAAAGCGATGTTCCAAACTTCCTTTTGATTCCGATCCAGCTCACACACATATCCTTTATTGCTGACTACCAAGATGTTTCCGTTCTTCAACTCAACAACAGACCACGGGGCCGGTATCTTCCACTCTTGGATCACCTTACCATGACTGTCATACTCAGTAACTACTCCCATGCACATGTTGGCAAGCAACAACGTGCCGCGTGGGGTAAGCCGGGCATTGCGGAACTGCCCATGTACAGAAGACGATGGATTGACAGGCACCTCAAATTCGCGTACAATCTTCCGGGTAGAAATCTGCATCACGACAACTTTACCCGGCTTCCCATTCTGTACATATACAATATGGTCTTTGCCGATGGGCTGTACTGTATGGATCTCCATACCTTGCGGAGCCTCCATGCTCCACAACACTTCTTTCCGCGAATTAATTTCCGTAATGCCATACTGGTGCGCAAACAGTACATTGCCGTCATTCAAGAGTATGGCATCGCTGATTTCACCTTTACCTTCAGAATTGAAATACTCCCACACGACAGTTCCACTTTTCACTATAAACATACGTTTCTGCTTGCTCTGACCTGCATAAAAAAAATCAAATTTACCAAGCATATCTTGTGCATACACCGGAACCAAAAATAAGGAACTCAGTAATAACAATAAGGATTTGAAACAAATAATCTTCTTCATATTAATAGTATTTATAGGTAACACTTATCGAAAATCGAAGCCAAGATTGATACAGAACCCTTCGTCGCCTTTCTTGATTCTGACATTTGACGGCTGGCTGCGAGGTCCCATTTGGGATAATGGTTTATAGGAACGCATAGCGGGAATTTCCAGCAAGAATGAAATGTCACCATCGGGAAATACTTCCATCGTATTGTCCTTCCCTATATTCAATGGCTCTCTGGGAGTGAACAAGTGCAGATACAATCCGTCCGTACCGCTATATATGGTTACGGGACTCTTATCCGATTCTATTTCCGCCCAATACAGATCTGCATGATATCCCTTGAACTCCGGATAGATCAGCGGTCCGGCACCTTCTCCATATTCACCGGTAATGGTATTATTATACGATTTCCGGTGGATATTAAACTGCGTACCTTTCACCCGGTTCTTCCAAACCCGATAAGGGCCACGTCCCAGCCAACTGATGCCACATGCCTGCTCCTCCGGATAAGAAAAAGTAACGCCTAAATTCTTCGCTCCACCATCATCCACAAATTTACCCTTGAAACGCTTGCCATGCTCACTGTTGAGCAGCACCGCCCTCATGGTAAGAATGCCGGCAGGAGTCATGCGCCATGCAATGCTGTCTATTCCTCCCCGATATTGGGCCACAAAGAGCGCATCATCACCATCTTTCCGCCCATGGCAACCTATGAATTCCGCTTTCATACCTACCGGGCGCGGACCATTGTTAAAAGCCGTCTCACGCCCATTGCTCATTACTCGCAGAAGAAGTCCCGTCTGATTATCAAACGTTGCCTCTACCCCGGCAGCCGACAGTTTGGTACATCCATTCTGCATATCAATATCTGCACTTTTCCCTTCCGGCTGTTGCGGCAATTGCCCGGCAAGATAGTCCTCTGCCCGCTTGATGGGGGCAGACCATTGGCACACCACGTTGCCTAAATGATCGATGGCAGAAAGTTGCAATACATCGCAATCAAAGAAACCTTCGGGCAACCGGAAGCTCGCCTTGGCCTTTTCACCGGGATCGATTGAAGGCAACGCGACTTCCCCTTCATAAACAAGCATAGCCGCAAGATTTTCTTTCTCCCTTAGCGGTGAGGGAGCTTTATAAATGCTGTATTTCATACGGCAGTCCTTCAGATTGGTGTACAAGAAAGCATTCTCCACCATCACCTTTCCATCGAACGACGGAGTAACGTGCAGTCCCTCAATCTTGATGGGCGACCATACCTCACGCACCGTAAAGAAACTACCCTCCTTTTCACGATGGGCGCCAACGATGCCGTCAGGACCGTTCCGCCCGTCGCTGTCCAACATTCCTCCCTTGTCCGTGCGCTTCACGGCCTCATCCACATAGCACCACAAGTAGCCTCCGGCAAAAAGAGGATTGCGCGTATAGCTTTCCCAAAAATCATCCAGCCCGGCACCATGTCCCCTATCATACAATCCATGCAGGAACTCTGTAGGCATAAACACATTGTGTCCGTTGCCCAATCTGTACGGACCGGTCTGATAGGCCGGATAATGATTGGTATCCAGTCCGTCATAATCCGCCCACGGATGGATGACATGACGTTTCTGTGGGTCATAGTCGGCAAAAAGGCTATCCACACGGGCATTCCATCCCCCTTCATTGCCATTGCTCCACAGGTAGATGCAAGGATGATTCACATCTCTGGCAATCATCTCCTTTAGTTGCTTCCGGGCAGTAGTGTCATCGTAGCATGTTTGCCAACCCGGCAACTCGTCAATGTACAGCAATCCCAGCGAGTCGCACACATCGAGGAAATGATTGTCAGGCGGATAGTGCGAACGCACAGCATTCATATTCATTTCTTTGATAAGCAGCGCATCCTGTATGCTTAACGCTTTCGAAGTGGTACGCCCGCTTTCCGGAGCAAACGAATGGCGGTTCGTACCTTTGGCAATAATACGGGTATCATTCAGGTACAATCCGTCGTGACGTCGGAAATCAACGGTACGAAAACCGATGCGTTCACTCATCGTATGCAGCGCTTCACCTGTCTTCGAAAGCAAGGTAAACGTCAGATTGTAAAGATAAGGATGTTCAGGATCCCACGGTTTGATGTCGTCCCATTGCGTCCGGACGGTCTGCACATCCGCTGCCGCCAAGTCCATTGTCCGGATTTGCTTGTCTGCCTCCGGCACCTGCCCTCCATTCATCAGCGAAGGTGCTTCGGCAAGTTCCATCCTCAGTTTGTTACCGGATTTTATGCCCTCTACATGCAACTCCGCACTCAACGAGCCATCCATACGCGGATGCAACGCAACACGTTTAATGTGCGTGTCAGGAACCGCTTTCAGATAGACCGGACGGTAGATGCCGCCAAAAAGCCACCAGTCCGCCTTACGCTCTGCCGAGTTGACCGACGCATTGGCAGATTCCTTGCTGACCGTGACTTCCAACTTATTCTTCTTACCGATGCTGACAATGTCCGTCACCTCGTATTCAAACCGGCAGAACCCACCTTGATGAACAGCACCCGCACTGTACCCGTTTATCTTTACATCAGTGTCGGTCATCGCACCTTCGAATACGATATAAACCCGTTTTCCTTTCCAATCCCCGGGCAGCTTGAAGGAAGTACGGTATTCTCCGATCTCGCTTCCCGGTTTCTTGCCGGGAGTCAGATAATATCGTCCGTAAGTATAAGTTCCATATCCTTGCAGTTCCCAGCAAGAGGGCACTGCAATCTTCCCCCATTTTCCGGAGTTCATTCCGTCGCTACAGCGAAAGTCCCATGTACGTGTATTGTCTGCCCCCATACCCGAAAGATAAAGGAGTTCAGTCTGTTGGGCAGCCGCACTGCCCACTCCCGCCGACGTTGCCATGCTTAATGCTATTGCAATGATTGTGCTTTTCTTCATAACGCTTTCTTATTTCAACTGAATATAAACCAAATCGAGCTTGGTATATTTACGTTCCTGCGCATTGTTCCAATGCTCCATCAATCCCAAGGGGCGGGTCAGCGGCTTTCCGTCTTGTTCGGGATCGTATACCGTACCGCTCACCGGATTAGGAATGGTGGTTGCTTCGCGCAGATATTCATCACAATAGTTAAAGCTGCCGAACTCCGGCCACTCGCCTATCAGCATATCCATTCCCACCGCATCGCAAGCCGGTTCGTCCTGCGATACAAGAATAGAACAGCACCAGTCGTTGTTAAAAGGAGGTTTCTGCCATTTGGGAGATGGCTTTCCGTTTACATCTCTGGAGCCATACGTACCGTCCACCAAGAAAAGCAGCGTTTTCTGCCCCAAGTCCTTGTGCCCGATAAAATCCACAAAAGCCTTGTAGCCGGGCTTGCCGTGACGCTTGTCCGCACTGAAGTTATTGTGCGCATTGTTGCGCCAGAACAGCGATATATCCGTAGCTCCATACCAGTTTTTGGATGTCAGCGTCACTCCGGGACCTTTGTGAGTCTTCAGCAACGCCGAATTTATCAGATAATCGGCATCTACGATACATTTGGCAAGTCCGCGTGCCAGCTTGCCGTTATTTGCCGAATACTTGATCTGTTCCGGATAATATTCGCATTTCTGCCTGCCGTTGCCTCCTATGTTGTCGATAAACACCACACGGGGAAATTCACGGTGACACTTATTGTATATACTGTCGGTGATGGCACGGCTGGGTTCGCAAAGAATAATATCCTCTTCCGCCACTCCGGCATCATTGACCAAGCTCCGCACCAACGCCAACGTAATGAAAGGGGACGAGTTCAGGTCTATGGTGTCCCGATGGGTAATGGCATTGTTCATATTGAGCTTGATTGCAATTTTTTCTCCCCGTCTATATCCCCTGCGCTCACCTTTATGAGTCTTGTTGAACCAACCAAACAATGCTTTCCAAGCCTTTCGCGGATTTCTCTCCCCTGCCAGCCGGATTACAGCCTCACGTATCATGGCATCAGCCTTCGCCTGCGAGTTCCAGCGATCTTCTACCCACAGCCCGGTTTCACCGTCCCATTGAGCCACGCCCGGATGATGCACCCAAACTACACGCCCGGGATGAATACCTTTTCCTTCGCCCAATGGCTGATTAGGGCCTACAAATAACTTCGGCTGGGCTTGTACCAGCGTTGCCAAGCATAGCAACAGCAGCAATAACAGATTCTTCATTCCATGTTCAATATTTAAGTATGTCCTTATACTAATGGACACAAAGATAGAGAGGAGGAAGATAAAATGGAATGGAATGACATCCAATTATATGCGTTATTGTACAACCACAGCTTTACATTTCATTTACTCCTCGATGTAAAAGCCGTTACTGTCTTAGCCTGATATAGGTAGGCACATTTACAAACTAATAAATGTATCTACCGATATCAGGCTAAGACAAAAACATAATGTCGGTTAGAAGCAGTTTATCAACGATATCAGTAGACGATTCTTTAGAATATTGTATTGAGCCGATAGTCATTTCTACCGAAGTCATGCTGATGAGGAGTAGACGCAACTAACTCATTCATTATTTTCCGGCTGAACGGAGTGAATCTTAGCAAAAAAGAGATTGCCTCTCTTATTAATGGAGAGACAATCTCTATAAAAACGATCTAACCTAAAGCTAAAACCTACCACATATTCTTTCTGCGATTAGGACTTACAACCAACCTTGGTTATATTCATTATAGTCTACATTTACATCGTCGCCACATACGACATTGTTCTTATACATCAACTGAACATGATATGGGGGAGTAGTATCATAATCAAAGCCTCCTTCTCCCTCATAGAATAATTCATTTGTCTGGAAATAGACGGTTTTGCTACCACCAGCCGGAATCATCACACTTGTAACAGAAGATGTAGCATTAGAGTTATTCAAAAACATATAAGTAGCTTTAGAATATGGCGTTACATTCCATTCCGAATGTTGAATGGCAAAATCTGTTGCTAAGCATGTCTGTCCTTCGTTACTATCATTTGTCAAGACCACTTCCATCAGAAAACAACCATCTGAAATAAGTGTATAACTATGTCCCATACCACCTTCAACATTGAAATAGTTCAGTTCTTTTAACTCACCGCCGATATCATAACTACCTTTTGTCCATTCTGCACTTAGAACAGACGTAGATGGATTGGATGGAGTAGGTGGAGTAGGTGGATTGGATGGAATAGATGGTCCTGATGGTCTATCCCATGGATAAGTATCCATATTCTCAAGTCCTACAATATCCATAGTTCCTGAATAATTATAGCCTACATACATTACATTGGAAATAATGTAACCATTTGTTGCTATATTCTCTCCCAATGTAGAATTCTCATCACAAAAATATTTCGCTCCTACAGGAACTCGCGCAAAAACCACATCCTCCTGCCAACCATTTGTATACCATACCCTGCACTGTATCTCCACCGGTTTATCCAAAGGAACATCCGATGAACCAACCAGTTCATAATCCAGCATATAGTCATCATCATTCCATACCATATAGCATTCATCTATAAAAGTGAACGCATTGCTACTTGCAGAACGTGTCCGCACACCATCATTCTCTCCCAGAATCACATCCTGTTGTTGGCAAGAAGTAAACAATGCCATTAGAACTAACAAAAAGCCTACAATTTTTTTCATAACAATTTTGCTTAAATTGAGTTTCCTGAAAAGGCTGCTTTACAACAAATCAAGCACCATCATAAAGCAGCCTTTCTTAAATTATAAACTATACATGGTTATTAGTAGCCGGGATTCTGCATATTAGCTTTCTGCTCATTATTAAGAAGACTGCCGCCACTAGTCACCCCGTCAATGAATGTTTGTGGAATAGGACGAAGCAAGTATTTATTAGTGCCCTGATCAAGTGTCAACTGTTCTGCTGCGTTATCTTTATTGTAAGGAATAGTACGTACATGCAATGTTTTGGTACGTGACAAGTCTTCCCAACGGAGGAACTCACCACACAATTCACGCGTACGTTCGTTTAAGATGAAGTGCAAGAACTTTTCTGCCTTGGTAGTCGCTCCAAAGACAGAATATGAAATACCTGCATCAGAGTTTGCTTCAAAAGTTGTTTCTGTAATCATCATCGCATCATGGGTTGAACTTGTTGTTCCCTCGGGTATACCAGTTGACTCATAATAAGTATTTCCACTGAAATATTCAGTAGAAGCTTGGTTACGATAGTGTCCTCTGTCCTCGCCGCTACGGTATGCTGCACGCCCACGTAAAAGATTGATATAATTTACAGCACTTGCATAATCTCCCTTTCTCCCATAGGCTTCTGCCACAATAAGATAAGTTTCACCTATACGTGCAAGAAATCCATCACGCGTTCCGTTAACATCATTTTGATTACCGGTACGATGCGGGTCAAGATATTTGTCCAAACCCGCAAACTGAGAAACATTGAAATTGGTTGAGCCGTCAGCAAAATCACGTACCCAATAATTAGGGAATGTAGTGCTGCTATATATGCCTGAATCAAATCGTTTATCTGTTTTATCATTCACAATGATTCTGATACCATCGGTGGAACCAACCACATGTTTTTGTGTCTGCCCATTGATATCTACTGCATCCGCAGCTTTGGTAGATTTGTATAATGTGCGGAATGATTTCCAAAACCTGGAATCATTTTCACGGTCAAATACATCATAAGTATATTCTGTAGGACGGCAACGCTGGTAAGGACGACCATACTGTATGACACGTGTCATACCTGTAATATTGTTTTCATAACGAGGCAGATAATAAAGGGGAGTACGATTACAGAGGCGATTTTTCTTTTCATCGTCATTAGAGAATTGAGCAGCAAGGATAATTTCGGAACATTGTTCCGCGGCACCGTTAGGTCCTTCTTCCAAAAAGTTCCACATATCATGGTAATCTTCCACTAAAGCGCGGTCTGTACCATCTTCCTTGTTAATCACCTTCAAGCCGTAAGCGATAGCATTATCAAGATCAGTAGACTCGGTAATATCTGCATGACGTTCACTGGCACGGAACAGATATGCTTTAGCCAAGAAATGATAGGCAGCAGCTTTTGTTACATGTCCGTCAGAGGACGTTGCAGGAAGCATCTCACCTGCTTTTTTCAAATCTTCTATAATCTGTGTGAAGCACTCACCTTCCGTAGCTCTTGTAAATTCCGTTTCTACACCGTTAGATGGTGTCAGTCTCAATACCACTCCACCATATTGGTTAACCAATCTGAAATAATGATATGCACGGAAAAAATATCCTTCGCCCATATACTGGTTATAACGGCTATCAGAGGGAGAAAGAATAGCTTCTGTTTTCTGTAAAACCATATTTGCCGTATTGATATGTCCATACAATGTATCCCACCAAAAGGACAAACCACTAAAAAATTGTTTGGGATCTACGGCTGTAATACCTGTATAATCATTCATAAAGCGGTAGTCTGTACCACCTCCTGCCTGAAATTCATCTGTACCAAAATTAGTCATACCATACGCATGTTCTTCACTATAATAATGGCGCAAACCTTCGTAGACAGCTATTTCCAATGCATCAAGCCCCTCGGGTGTATCGAAATATTGAGTAGTTAATGTACTGACCATCTTTTCTTCAAGAAAACTGTCGGAACAAGATGTATTTAAGCTTATGATAGAAGCACTTAGCAGACCACCATAAATTAATGTATATAATTTCTTATTCATAGTTCTTTCTGTATAATTAATTAGAATGAAACATTTAAACCAAATACCCAGCTTCTGTTGGTAATGCTGGAACGGTAATCACCGTCCATAAAATCACATTTTCTGTAAATCATAAATGGATCCATTGCTTGGACATAGATTTTCAAAGCTGTGAATGGTGTAGATTTCAACATTTGTGGTGTGAAATTGTAACCTAAACTGATATTTTTCATCTTGATGAAAGACCCATCTTGATAATTCATAGCTGAATAATGAGCCGGTTGACCTCCATTATTATAGTTAGGACGAGGATATTCATTACTTGGATTCTCAGGAGTCCAATAATTTATTTTTCTCGATTGGTACAAGCCTTGTACATCAGCCGCACCACCATTCATAATGAATCCCCAGCGTGAATAAATAAAACATGATAATTCAAAGCCTTTATAGTTGAAGGTATTTGTCATGCCAGCAGTCCATTTCGGGGTATATTGCCCTACTATGACACGGTCTTCATCGGCTGTAATCCTATCATCTCCACTCACATCTCTTACTCTTACATCACCAGCTTTGTATGTGTAAACACTATTGTTTGCATTGTAAGTTGCCATCAGTTCAGCATCATTAGTCTGCCAAATACCTATTTTTTCATAATCATAAGCTACACTGATGGGTTGGCCGATAAACCAAGTGTTGTTCGGGTCATCTTGCTTTCCGTTACTCAATTCCTTAATTTCATCTTTGCTGGCAGAGAAAGTCAGACTGGTATTCCAATTAAAGTTTTTACTTTCAATGTTACGTGAGTTCAACGTGATATCAATCCCTTTGTTTGCTGTCTTTCCTACATTGGCAAACGTGCTGGTATATCCTGTGATAGACAGGATATTGCGTTTTAGCAACAAATCTTTGGTAGTTGAAGTGTAGACATCGATACTACCGCTCAAGCGGCTGTTCAATACTGCGAAATCAATACCTAAGTTCCATTGGGTAGTTTTTTCCCATCCCAGCTCAGTATTTGCCATTTCAGGAGGGCTTTTCAAAGAATAGTCTGAAGCATAGTAACCTGAACCATAATTACTTCCAAAAGGATAGTACACATGTGCAATCTCACCTGTCGTTCCATAAGCTTTTACAGCAGCATTACCTGTAGTACCAACGCCTAAACGGAACTTAAACTGATTTACCCAATCAATGTTCTGCATAAACTCTTCTTGGTCAATACGCCATGCGATAGCAGCAGACGGAAAGAAATCCCATTTATTACCAGCGGCAAGTTGCGAAGCGCCATCCCACCGACCGGAAAGAGTCAATAAATAACGGTCATTAAAACCATAATTCAAACGTACCATATAAGACTCCATGCTTGTTCTACTATAGTTAGAACTTTTGGCATCCAAGTCATTTAATCCGAATGCATACCATAATTGTTCATCATATTCCTGTCCCTGTGCTGTCATGCTATACCCTTCATATCTTGAACTGGAAGCAGAGTGCAGCAAAGTAGCGCCAATATTATGTTTTCCAAAAGTACGGTCATAATACATAAGAGCGTCCAATGTATAAGACAGATTTTGGGATTTGGTAGCTTTTGCATACGGTTTATCATTGGCATTACCTGTACCTTGCAAAATGGAAGTGGATAAACGATAAATGCCTTGACGGTATTCCTTGAAATCGGGACCAAAGTTCAAGCGAAAACGCAAACCCTCTAAAGGTTTCCACATTTTACCGAAACTCAATTCACCATAAAAGCTACCTAATACGCGAAGTGTTTGGCGTTCATCCGTTACGTTTTTCCATTCTTCTACTGGATTTACCACATTAGTGTAACCGCCGGGCAAGTAAATCCAATTACCATCTGCGTCGTAAGGTTGTGCATAGGGATACATGCTATTGGCAGCGGCATAAATACCATTGGCGGCACGAGAGCCGGAACCGGCATAACCATAATTCTGAGTTGCCCATGAGCCATTGATGCTACCGCCATATTTAAACCAATCTGTAGCTTGAATATCAGTACCAATCTTACCTGTAAATCTTTCATAATCCTGTCCCTTGTTAGTGCCATCCTGTTTCAGATAACCAAAAGAAAAGAAACTTTGCGCTTTTTCTGTACCAGAACTAGCTTGTAAAGTGTGTTCATGAGTAACACCTGTCTTTGACACCATTCCAGTCCAGTCTGTATTAGGAACTAAACTGCCATTCCATGTACCATTAGCCCAACCTTTTTCAATATTACTCCAAGCTGTAGGGTCACCGGTAGCATTGAATATGATTTTATCTTGTTCAATGTTTGGAACCAAGCCATTAGCGTTTTCATTGTATTGCCCAGCTGTTCTGTAAGCTTCACGACGAAAAGTAATATATTCATCCGAATTCATTTGTTCGGCATGATTATGAATATTACTCAGGGTCAATGTTCCGGTATAAGACAAGGTTGTTCTGCCTGATGACCCTTTTTTAGTTGTAATCAAAACAACGCCGTTTGCACCACGAGAACCATAAATAGCAGTTGCTGAAGCATCCTTCAAGATGTCAATCTTCTCAATATCTTGTGGATTGATAGCTTCGATACCGCCAGAAGACAAAGGAATTCCATCTACTACATAAAGAGGAGAGTTACCACTATAATTACCATTATCATCTTTAATCATAGATCTCATACCACGAATTTGCATAGAAGCAACAGAACCGGGACGGTCGGAAGAAGTGACATCGACACCCGCTGCCTTACCTTGCATGCCTTCAATGGCATTCTTAACAGGCATAGAAGTTAATTCCTTAGAGCCTACACTTGCCATGGCACCCGTCACGTCGCTCTTCTTCTGAACACCGTAACCCACTACTACTACTTCGTCCAGCATCTCCGTGTCTTCTGCGAGAGTCACCTTGATGGTGGACTTGCCAGCCACAGGGATGTCCTGCATCTTGTAGCCAACGAAACTGATTTGGATAGTCCCTTTTTCCGGGACATTGAGAAGAGTGAAATTACCGTCGATGTCGGTAATAACGCCGGTTGTAGTGCCTTTCACCAATACACTGGCACCAATAACCGGCTCGCCCGTACCGTCTACAACAGTACCCTTTACTGTCTTTGTCTGTGCCGCAACGCCAAGGCTGAAGGCAGAGAAAAGAGCGATGAAAAATAACCGATGAAGAATGTTCATACGGTTCAACAGACTTTGTTCTTTGCTGTTTTTCATACTTTAATTATTAAGTTAAACAAAAGTTAGTTTTCTATTCTCTCAGGAAAATTAAGGTCTCCCACCTGTGAAAAAGTGTTGCAAATATATACGCAAAGCCTTGAAAAGGGAATGTAAGATTGTGTCAAAACATGGAAAATTCTGTCTTCCTAACTGAAAAATTGTATTAACGACTGCGAATAAAATCAAAACGATTAGTCCTCGTAGCATTTTGATTATTCCAGGCATTTTATTATCGGAATTTTCGCTCTAATATTATAGCGAGTATTATAGCGAGAAACATATGCAAATAATAGAGACCAAGGCCGGAGTTGGGCAATACCTGCTCCGTACCAACTCCGTAGTAAATTCGGTTGGAAGTACCTCTATGTGGAGATGGTACGGAGCAAGTAGGGCTTTGATCCCTCTCTGATACGGCTCCGACAGGGTTTATAGGTTCCTCGCTGCAATAGTAGAGTAACAATTCCGATGATAAAATGCCCGAAATAATCAAAATGCTACGAGGACTAATCATTTTGATTTTATTCACAGTCTTTGATGCTATTTTGGTTTAAAAAGATCAAAATCGACATGTTTAAAAGCAATTCTACATTACGTTTCTGATACTTTGCACATATATTTGCAACACTTTTTCACAGATTGGAGACTTTAATTCTCCTGAAAAAAATAGAAAAACCAACAATTTGTTTAACTTAATAATTAAAGTATGAAAAACAGCAAGAATTTAAGTCTGTTAAGTCGTTTGGACAAACTCCAACGGCTATTCCTCATTGCTTTGTTCTCGGTATTGGCTATGGGAGCCGCTGCGCAAGGCAAAACCGTTTCGGGTACTGTGGTTGATCAAACCGGAGAACCGATTATCGGTGCCAATGTTGTTGTCAAGGGTACCGCCAATGGGGTCATCACTGACCAGGACGGTAAGTTTACCCTCGCAAATGTACCGCAAGACGCAACTCTCAAAGTGTCGTTCGTAGGTTACAAAGAGCAATCGGTGAAAGTCGCGGACAGATCGGTCATCAAAATCGTTCTTGAAGATGATATGGAGCTACTCGATGAAGTGGTGGTTATCGGATATGGTTCGGTGAAGAAAGGCTCATTGACGAACGCGGTTTCTAAAATGGACTCCAAAAGCATAGAAGACCGCCCGATGGCACGCGTAGAGAATGCCTTGCAAGGACAACTCGCAGGCGTTGAAGTACAGACAGTCACCGGACAACCCGGCGAAGCGTTGAAGATACGCGTTCGCGGTGCAGCGTCTATCAATGCAAGTGCCGACCCGCTTTATGTGGTTGACGGTGTACCTGTAAGCGATCTTCTTGGTGTAAACCCGAATGACATTGCCTCTATCGAGGTGCTTAAAGATGCCGCTTCGGCTGCTATCTACGGTTCGCGCGGCAACAACGGCGTTGTGCTGGTAACTACAAAAAACGGTAAAAAGGGTGCACGCAAGATTAGCGTAAACTTCAATTACGGTATTCAGTCTTTGGAAAAAGAACTTGCAGTAATGGATCCTGTAGAGTGGATGGAATTCCGCATCAAACGCAGTGACATGAATTATATGGCTCAGGCCTCTAAACATCCGGACAAAACATTCAGCATCACCGACGATAACGCGACACGTAAGGCAAATGTAGGTGCAGGCGCCTCTTTCAACGCTACATGGGATATGGATCCCCGTTGGTTTCAATATGTCAGCAGTGCCACTCAAGCCGCTCACCCGCAGTATAGCAGTTCAGACCCGCTCTTTTTGATGAACTTGCAAGATGAGTTCTTCAAAGAAGCTCCGGTGATAGATGCAAACGTCAGCATTTCTGGCGGAACGGAAAATACTACCTATATGATTTCGGGCGGTTACTTCGACCAAGACGGTTTGGCCTACAATACAGGCTACCGCCGTGCCTCCGTACGTGCCAAGCTCGACACTTCTCTAAGCAAATATGTTCAGGTGGGATTAAATCTTGCTCCTACATATACTCACTCTTGGGGTGGCAATGCCAATGGAAAGGATGCCCAGACCCACAAGCTCGTGTCGCAACCGCCTGTCGGAGAAGTTGAAGCGGGTTATCGCTACAATGCCCAAGGCAACGGCAAGTATCAGTGGGCGGGAAGCGCGTCAAGTCCGTGGGCTGTCATGGATAATATCAATAAACGCGACATGATGCGTTTGCAGGGTGACGCATACTTGCGTATACTCCCTATGGAAGGTTTGAAAGTTGAGTTCACTGGTTCGGTCAATTATTACAACCGCGATGCTCAAGGCTATAACTTCACCGCGAACGGTGCCAACTGGGCAAATGCGGAAGGAAATAACTCAAGCTCGTCGCACGCGACAGATGTACGTTGGAATACTTTGTTGCAAGCTGTCGTCAACTACGACAAGACATTCGGTGAACACAATGTAGGAGCCATGATTGGCACATCTCAAGAACAATCGAGCATCGGCTACAGTACGAATCAGACCTACAAGTCACCGTTCCCTAACGACAATATCAATTATACGTTCAACAATGCCACATCTTGGCCCATCAACGCATCTACCGTTGTGCAACAGACTCCGAGACATCTCGCTTCATTCTTTGGGCGTTTGTCATACGACTATGCAGGTCGTTATATGTTTTCGGGCAGCCTTCGCCGGGACGGTTCTTCGGTATTCGGCGCAAACAATAAATGGGGATGGTTTCCCGCTGTTTCCGCAGGTTGGAATATCGCTAACGAAGAGTTCTGGAAAAAGCTTGGTCTTGACTGGTGGAATGCATTCAAAGTGCGTGCAAGCTATGGTGTGACAGGTAATAATAACATAGGTGTCGGAGTGGCTTACACTTCATTGAGTACCGCTTCTTACGGCGATTATGCCGGTTATGCGGCTAACGCTTTGGGTAATAAAGATTTAAAATGGGAAAAAGCATATAGTACAGACCTTGCCCTGGATTTGGGATTTATGAATAACCGCATCCAACTCTCTGTCGACTATTATACCAAAACGACAAAAGACCTTCTTTACAGTGTACCTATTCTTGGTGCATCAGGCTTTACTTCTGTAATGAAGAACATCGGTCAGGTAGACAATTCCGGTTTGGAAATCGAACTTAATACCCAAAACATAACGGGTGAATTTGAGTGGAGCACCTCTTTTAACTTCTCTTATAATAGAAACAAAGTAATCTCACTGGGTGGTGACAGTGCCATAGATCGCGGTTTTGGTACAGGTTCAAACGTCACCAATACCTTGCGTGTTGGTGAAGCCATCAATTCATTCTTCCTTTGGGATGCAATTGGAGTTTGGAAAACAGAACAAGAAATCGTGGATTATGCCGAATCCATCGGGAAAACGCGCAACGATATTAAAATTGAGGGTACTAAGGTGGTTCCGGGCGATATTCGTCTGGATGATACCAACAGAGATGGTAACATAGACAATTCCGACCGTAAAATATTAGGCAGTCCGACTCCATCAATGGTTTACGGTATGACTAACCGTTTCTCATACAAAGGATTCGACTTGTCAGTGCTGATTACAGCCCAGACAGGAGGCAAGATTATGTCGATATTAGGTCGTGCTATCGATGCCCCTGGCGGTGGACAAAACTCTAACCTTATGGATCGTTGGTCAAACTGCTGGTGGAGCGAGACAGAACAAGGCGACGGTGTAACTCCAAATCCATTGAGCGGTAGAACACAGCTTAGCAGCCGTTACCTGTATTCGTCAGATTATCTGCGTATCAAGAATGTTACTTTAGGCTACAACGTCAAGGGGATATCCAAATTGTTCTCAAGCGCACGTTTGTTCATATCGGTTGAAAACCTTGCCTTATGGGATAAATACTATGGCGGTTTTTCGCCCGAAGCTTCTAACAATGGCAGTCTTTCAGGCATGAGCGGCAGCAGTATGGGTCTTGACTATGGCGGTTATCCGATAGCACGCACTATTACATTTGGCTTTAACCTCAATTTCTAATAATCTAACAAAGTAAAATATGAAAAGGATATTGAAAAAATATAGAATAGCGTTGCTCACAGCAATGTTGTTACTAACAGTGTCATCCTGCGAGGACTTTCTGAATGTGCCTCCTGTCGACGCACTCGGTGCCGAAACTTTCTACCAATCGCCGACACAAGCCAATCAAGGTGTTATCGGATTATATTCCAAACTCCATTGGATCTCACGCGACGAGTTTCTTTGGTTGTCAGAAACACGCTCTGACAATATGTGGTACAATGTCGAATCAAACGCTGTACGTCCGGACATACAGTTGAATGTGTTCACAGCTCCTGTAACTGCCGCCGAATTTAATACGGTATGGAACGAGTGGTATGCGGTTATTTACAATGCGAATGTCATTCTCGAAAAAGTTTCGGGAGCTACGTTCGATGAAGCGTTTAAGAAACAAGTGCTTGGAGAGGCGCATTTCTTGCGCGGATGGGCATACTTTGAGTTGGCGAGACTATATGGCAATGTGCCTGTTATCGACAAGACAATGTCACCTGACGAGGTTGCAAGTGTTCCGCAGTCGACTGCTAAGGAAGTTTACAACAATATCGTTATTCCCGACCTCAGCTTTGCGCGTGATAATCTGCCATACGATGCAGATATGAAAGACTCGGAAGGCAAATCCCTCAAAGGACAGGGACGTGCCGACAAACTTGCCGCCCAAGCGATGCTTGCCCGTGTATATATGACCATGTCGGGCTATCCTGTGAATGACGCAAGTGCAAAGGCATTGGCAAAGAGCGAACTCAAAGCCGTGCTCGACTATGCAGGCTATCCTAATTTCAACAAGTATTGGGCACCTGATATGAACGAATGGACAAGGCAGTTTATCGATGATGAGACTTACAACAAGTATACTATCTTCGCATTCCAGCACCGTACTAACGCTACAGGTTGTGGCGTGCCATTCGAGATGAGTCAGCTATTCCCATCTACCTATATATCACTTCGCACTACATCTACCGCTGAAGCATTCGTTGAAATATCATTGGCGGCGGAGTTCGACCGCGACAATCAAGCCGACAAGCGCGGATGGGGAGCATCCATTGAATCGCGTAATTGGCCCGCAGGCACAGGCAGCAACTGGCCTGACCCGAAGATGCCTGAATATGCCGATGCAAGTAACGCAGATGTAACGTTCGATTTTGATTTAAGGCCTGAGAAGGTTGAGCGTACGGCATACTTCTACAAGTTCCTGCCTTCTATACCCAAACGTACAGCCTTAGGTTTCAGCGAAACTGATATTCAGAAAGTAATGACAGGCAGCGACCTTTATCGCAATTATCCAATCAACTATCCTGTTATCAGAATGGAAGATATTGCTCTTATGTATGCTGAAATACTCGCAAGTGAGGGTAACAATGACGAAGCGCTGGCTATCGTTAACAAGATACGCCAACGCGCAGGTGCCGCCGTTGTCAGTGCCGCCGATGGTGCGGTTATCGACTTGATTAAGCGTGAACGTCGTTTGGAATTTGTTGGCGAGGGTATCCGCTGGTTCGACCTTGTACGTTGGGGAGATTGGAAATCTACCATCCAGAAGATGTTTGAACGTCGCAGGGAAACTGATAAGATGGGTAGCGGCGGTACTATTAAAGAGGGTTGGTATCTATGTCCTATTCCGGACGAACAAATGCACATCAAACCAGGATTATACAACCAAAATCCCGACTATTAATCAGATTTGATAGTTGTAAAAGTTCTTATGCAGGCAGCTCTCTCACAAGGGAGCTGCCTTTGTAACGTCATAGCGTGCTGCAATTCACTCAGGGACTGAATGCCTTTCAATCCCTGAGTCATTGTACCCCTCTCAAAAGATGTGCCGAAAGGGGTAGAAAAAGGATGGCAAATATGAAGTAAGGATGGTAAGAAATTGCGGAGAACAAATATATTCTTCCGTATATCTGTACAAATAACCATATAAATGGATATTTGTCTATTCCCTGTTACATTCATGACGCATACATTTGTGACATCAATTTTTTTAAATGACATACTATGAGAAAGCTTTGTTTAACCATTTTTGTATTAGCCGGCTTCAGCAAAGCGCTGTTTGCCCAGTTTGGTAATTGTACCGCATCCGAAATGCAGACTTATACAGACCGTGAAACCGGAAACACCATTACCATACTTACCGACACTTTAAAAAACGACCGTTTCCTCTATCAGACAGACCCGATGTGGACATCTGACGGAAAATATCTATTATTCCGGTCATCCAGTCGCGCAAACGATAAAAAGATAGAGCGTACACTCCCAAACGGAGAGAAACGCAGTTGGACTCCCACACAAATTTATTTTATAGAAATGGCAACAGGCCAAATCATTCAGGCTACGGAAGGTCCGGATTTGGGCAGTGCATTCCTGGCCAATAAGAGCAACCGTATGTTCATCAGCCGAAAAGAAAAAGAAGACTGGAATCTGTATGTCATGAACCTGGATAAGTTCTTCGCAGACATCAAAAAAGGAAAGGTAGGAAAACCTGCCGCTTATGAAACTCTTTTAGGTACTTTTCCCACAAACATGGGACATCCCGGAGGATATGCCATAGATTGCAACGATGACTATGCATATATCACCGTGGAACGTGAAGGAACAGAAGAAGAAAAAGAACGCATGGCGAAAAATGCATTCTTGCCGGAAAGTAACCAGCCGGTAAAAATAAAACCATCTCTTTGTGGCATCCGAAAAATGAACCTTGCTACCGGCGAAGTAACCAAAGTTATCGATACTGAATTTAAAACAGGACACATACAAGCCAGCCGTTTTATTCCAGGAGAAATCGTTTTCTGTAATGAAACCGGTGGTGATGCACACCAGCGGATGTGGTTCTGTACAGCAGACGGATCGGTCTTCAAGCCTCTTTATAAAGAGACTCCGTTAGACTGGGTCACTCACGAAACTTTTGCAACCAAAGACTATGTTTATTTCAACATCCTGGGTTTTCAGCCTCGCCTTCGTAAACAAGTTAGTGGCATTGCCCGTATCAATCTTCACACCGATGATGTGGAATTAGTAGGTCAGGTAGAACTGGATAAAGACCGCAAAGCCATAGAAGGACAACTTACCGGACGGGGATTCTGGCATTGCAATGCAAGTCGCGACAATCGTTGGGCAGCGGGTGACACCTTCGGAGGAAATGTCTGGCTCATCAACGTACAGACCGGTCAACGCCATTGGCTGGTTTCGGACACCAAAATGAAACCGGATCATGCACACCCAAGTTTCAGTCCCGACGGCACAAAAGTACTTTTTCAATCCGGGCACTTCACAAACGGCAAGCGTTTGAATCTGATGATGGTCGATATTACTTCGTTTATTTCACACTAATTTGATAACAATAAACCATGAAACATAGAATCCTTTTATTCCTTTTGGCTTTTATATCCATAAGCCAGTATGTAGCAGCATCAGATGCTCGCAATAAATATAACTTCAATTCCGACTGGTTACTTTCCGTTGGTGATACTCCTGAAGCCCAACAAGTACGCTTTCAGGATACGGATTGGAAAAAAGTCACTTTACCCCGCGCTTTTAATGAAGATGAAGCTTTTCGCTTAAGCATCGACCAACTGACGGATACAGTGATGTGGTATCGTAAACACTTCCGTTTACCCGCCGGCAGTAAAGATAAAAAGGTATTTATAGAATTCGAAGGTGTCCGTCAGGGAGCTGATTTCTACATTAACGGTCAATATCTGGGCCTGCACGAGAATGGTGCGATGGCTGTTGGTTTCGATTTGACTCCTTATATAAAATACGGACAGGAAAATGTAATAGCCCTCCGCATTGATAATGACTGGAACTACAAGGAACGCGCTACCGACACGAAATATCAGTGGAGCGACCGTAACTTCAATGCCAATTATGGTGGTATTCCTAAGAATGTATGGCTACATGTTACAGATAAATTATATCAGACTCTGCCTCTATACAGCAATCTGCAAACCACTGGTGTCTATATCTATGCGGAAGACATTCGTGTAAAATCCCGCAAAGCGGTGATTCATGCGGAATCCGAGATAAAGAATGAGCACAAACGTGCCAAACAAGTGGCCTATAAAGTTGAGTTGATAGACCGTGACGGCAAAACAATCAAAGTATTCGACGGTACTCAGGCTTTAGTGAAACCCGGAGAAACAGTAACCTTAAAAGCAGCCGCGGAGGTGGATGGTTTACATTTCTGGAGTTGGGGATATGGCTATCTGTATACCGTAAAAACAAGTTTATGGGCAGACGGTAAAAAGATAGATGAAGTAGCTACCCGGACAGGTTTCCGCAAAACTCGCTTTGGGAAAGGTATGATATGGCTGAATGATCGCGTAATCCAGATGAAGGGGTTTGCCCAACGTACCAGTAATGAATGGCCGGGAGTAGGAATGAGCGTTCCGGCATGGCTGAGTGACTATAGCAATGGATTGATGGTGGAAGATAATGCCAACTTGGTTCGCTGGATGCATATCACTCCATGGAAACAGGACATTGAATCGTGTGACCGAGTGGGGCTGATCCAGGCAATGCAAGCCGGTGATGCAGAAAAAGACCGTGAAGGACGCCAGTGGGGACAACGGACTGAACTGATGCGTGATGCCATCATTTACAACCGTAATAACCCGAGTATCCTGTTTTACGAATGTGGAAATGAGTCTATCAGTCGGGAACACATGATAGAGATGAAAGCGATACGCGATAAATATGACCCTCATGGCGGCCGTGCCATCGGTTCACGTGAAATGCTTGATATCCGCGAAGCCGAATATGGCGGAGAAATGCTTTATATCAATAAGAGTAAACATCACCCGATGTGGGCCATGGAATATTGCCGCGATGAAGGATTGCGCAAGTATTGGGACGAATACTCTTACCCCTATCATAAGAATGGAGAAGGGAACAATTCTTTCAAATCCGCCGCAACCAATAAAATCCAGAAGAAAGTAGACGCACGCGCTTACAATCATAATCAGGATTCATTTACGATAGAAAATATAATTCGCTGGTTCGACTATTGGCGTGAACGCCCGGGAACCGGGGATCGTGTTAGTTCAGGTGGAGTAAAGATCATCTTCTCTGATACCAATACTCATTTCCGCGGGGTAGAGAATTATCGTCGTAGTGGGGTAACTGATGCCATGCGCATTCCCAAAGATCCTTTCTTTGCGCATCAGGTGATGTGGGACGGTTGGGTAGATATAGAAAATCCACGTATCCATATCATCGGCCATTGGAATTATAAAGAAGGTACAGTGAAACCGGTCTATGTAGTTTCCAGTGCAGAGAAAGTGGAATTGTTCCTGAATGGAACATCCTTAGGATATGGTAATAGAGACCACCATTTCTTATATACTTTTGAAAATGTAGCATTTGCAGCCGGTAAATTGGAAGCAGTGGGCTATGATGAAAACGGAACAGAATGCTGCCGTACCCACTTACAGACAGCCGGTGAACCGGAGCAAATAAAGCTGAGCCTGATTCAGAGCCCTAATGGATGGAAAGCAGACGGTGCGGATATGGTATTGCTTCAGGTAGAAGTAATGGATAAAGATGGCAGACGTTGTCCGTTGGCCAATGACCTGATACATTTCGATGTAGAAGGACCCGCCGAATGGCGTGGTGGTATCGCACAGGGAAAAGACAACTTTATTCTTTCAAAAGATCTGCCGGTAGAATGTGGCATCAACCGCGCACTCATCCGCTCTCTGACAACTGCCGGTACAGTTCGCGTGACTGCAAAAGCCAAGGGACTGAAATCTGCTGAGATCAGCTTCTCATCATCGCCAATAGAAGTAAAAGATGGATTAAGCAACTATATCCCCGGCAATGAACTGGAAGGCAGATTAACCCGTGGGGAAACTCCATTAACACCTTCTTATAAGGATACGAAAGTAGATGTTGGCATCTTATCCGCTGCCGCCGGTGCAAATAATGAAAACACTATCAATAGTTTCGATGATAACGAATTGAGCGAGTGGAAAAATGACGGAAGGGCAAATACAGCCTGGATCACCTACCAATTGGAACGTGCCGCACGAGTGGATGAAGTTTGCCTGAAACTGACCGGATGGCGTTTGCGCAGTTATCCGCTGGAAATCTATGCAGGTGATGAACTGATCTGGAGCGGAGAAACTGAAAAAAGTCTGGGATATGTTCATTTGAAAGTAAAACCTGTATTGACCAACGAGATTACCATTCGCTTGAAAGGGGCAAGTAAAGAAGGGGACGCCTTCGGACAAATAGTCGAGGTAGCTGCTCCCGTCGCCAACGAACTGGATTTATATAAAGCTAAGGATGGAGACAAAACCAGGCACGAATTACGCATTGTGGAAATAGAGTTTAAAGAAAACTTATGGCAATAAGATTGAATTATTATATAAAACACTGGGTTATTATGTATATACTCCTGCTTTGCGGGAGTATATACGCTTTTTCTCAATCCTATGAGGAGAAAAACAACCTGATTTCCGGCTTAAATGCCCGCCAGTTTCACAAATTCTGGAAAGTGGAGTCGGAATCGCCCGATTACAAAGTAACATTCCGGGGAGATACAGTTGAGATAGTCTCTCCCAAAGGACTAACTCTCTGGAGAAAGGAAAAGATGAGCGGCAAAGTCACCATTGAATACGATGCCTGCGTAGTCAGTGAAACGGGAAAAGACCGCCTGAGTGATTTAAATTGCTTCTGGATGGCTTCCGACCCGAAACATCCGGACAACTTATGGAAACGCGAGAAATGGCGCAACGGAATATTCCTGAACTGCTACTCCCTGCAGCTTTATTATCTGGGATATGGCGGGAATCACAACTCCACCACACGCTTCCGTCGCTATGATGGCAATGAAGCAGGCATCGCCGATCCTCAGGCCCGCCCTGTGATCTTAAAAGAATATACCGATGCAGAGCATTTACTGAAAGCGAACCACTGGTATCATATTAAAATTACGAACGAGAATAATAGGGTTAGTTATTATATAGACGGAAAGCGTCTGGTGGATTTCAGGGATGCCAAACCACTGACTGAAGGTTGGTTTGGCTTCCGTACCACCCTATCGCGTACCCGCATTACCAATTTCCGCTACGAGTGCTCACTGCAAGAAACCTCCGTTGTGCCTTTGCAATGGATCGGCGGCACTCCCGAAATGGACAAAGCGGTCAGCTTCGGTGTGCCTTTTGAGAAAGGCAAAATCTCTCCTGAAAGCACTTTACAATTAACCACCGTAAATGGTGAAAACATACCGATCGACACTTGGGCGCTGGCCTACTGGCCGGACGGTTCGGTGAAATGGAGCGGAGTAGCAGGCGTTATCCCCGCCGGAACAGAGGGAGCGACACTAGAACTGGCAAAAAAGAAGTCGGTAAAAAAGGCAAGAACAACAAAAACCAACGATCAAGCATCCGTTTCCGTCACCGAGATGCCCCGGAACATTCTGATAGAAACAGGAGTGATTTCGGCTTACATTCCCCGTCAAGGTGAATTCCTAATAGACAGTCTGCTATATAAAGGGGTGAAGGTGGGCGAAAAAACACGCCTGATATGTAGCACACAAAGCACGCCCATTCTTGAAAGCACTTCGCAGGTATCTTTCAGTAACTATGTGAGCGAAGTGAAATCAGCAACGGTAGAGCGTTGCGGCTCTATACGTACGCTGATAAAACTGGAGGGCGTACATAAGAATAAAGACGGACGCGAATGGCTACCCTTTGTGGTACGTCTCTATTTCTATAGTGGAAGTGAACAGATGAAGATGGTGCATAGTTTCCTGTTCGATGGAGACCAGAACCAGGATTTCATTCGTGCCTTAGGCGTCCGCTTCGACGTGCCTATGCGCGAAGCGCTTTACAACCGCCACATAGCCTTCTCGTGCGCTGACGGCGGGGTGTGGAGCGAACCCGTACAGCCGTTAGTGGGGCGCCGCGTACTGACTCTGGGCGACGCAGCGAACAGAAACTCCGGCAAGGATGCGACGGATAAAAACTCCGGCAAGGATAAGAAAGCCTCCCTGCAACAACAACAGATGGGAGGGAAACGCATCCCACCTTATGAAGCTTTTGATGAAAAAAATCGCTCGCTATTGGACAACTGGGCATCGTGGAACACCTACCGCCTGTCTCAGCTCACTGCAGATGCTTTCTCCATCCGTAAACGGGCCAATGACACGAATCCCTGGATAGGCACCTTCTCCGGCACGCGCAGTGAGGGATATACCTTTGCCGGCGACGTCAGCGGTGGACTAGGGCTTTGCCTGCACGACTTCTGGCAGTCTTATCCTTCGGCCATCGAAATCTCCGAGACGAAGACTCCCGTAGCTACCCTTACCGCCTGGCTATGGAGCCCCGATGCCGAGCCCATGGATTTGCGCCACTACGATAATGTAGCGCACGATTTAAACGCTAGTTACGAGGATGTTCAGGAAGGTCTGAGCACACCCTATGGAATTGCACGCACTACTACGCTCACCCTGATCCCGCAGGGAGGATACGCCGGGAAGAAGGCTTTTGCCGACCGTGCCAAGCAACTTTCGGAACCAGGTGTGTTGATGCCTACTCCCGAATACCTGCACGCACAGCAAGCCTTTGGCATCTGGAGCCTTCCGGATCGCAGTACTCCATTCCGCAGCCGGGTGGAAGATCGTCTGGATGCCTATATTAACTTTTACAAAAAGGCCATCGAACAGAACAAATGGTATGGTTTCTGGAACTACGGTGATGTCATGCATGCGTATGACCCTGTTCGCCACACCTGGCGATACGATATCGGAGGCTTTGCTTGGGACAATACAGAACTGGCCTCCAATATGTGGCTTTGGTATAATTTCCTGCGCACAGGGCGTGCGGACATTTGGCACATGGCAGAGGCTATGACCCGCCATACAGCCGAGGTAGATGTCTACCACATAGGGGAGAATGCCGGATTAGGTAGTCGTCACAACGTCAGCCATTGGGGATGTGGCGCCAAAGAAGCACGCATCAGTCAGGCCGCTTGGAATCGCTTCTACTATTATCTCACTACGGACGAACGCTGTGGGGACCTCATGACCGAGGTGAAAGACGCCGAACAGAAACTCTATACCCTGGACCCTATGCGTCTGGCACAACCGCGTAGCGAATATCCCTGCACTGCCCCCGCCCGCCTGCGCATTGGTCCCGACTGGCTGGCATACGCTGGAAACTGGATGACGGAATGGGAACGCACTCGCAATGTGGCTTACCGCGATAAAATCATTACCGGCATGAAGAGTATCACCGCCCTGCCCAATCGGATTTTCACAGGGCCCAAAGCGCTTGGCTTTGATCCTGCAACCGGTATCATCAGTAGTGAATGCGACCCCAAACTGGAAAGTACTAACCACTTAATGAGTATCATGGGTGGCTTCGAGGTGATGAACGAAATGCTCCGGATGATTGAGCTACCCGAATGGAAAGATGCCTGGTTAGATTATACGATACGTTATAAACAGAAGGCATGGGAGCTAAACCGTAGCCGTTTTCGCATTTCACGTTTGATGGGCTATGCCGCTTATCATACACGCAACCCGGAAATGGCAAAGGAGGCTTGGGCGGATTTGTTCACAAGACTGGAGCACACGCCGGCACCGCCTTTCCGTATCACAACCCTACTTCCACCCGAGGTGCCTGCCCCGCTGGACGAATGTACCAGTATCAGCACAAACGATGCCGCCCTGTGGAGTCTGGATGCCATTTACATGCAGGAAGTGATTCCCATGGACAAGTAATTTGCACGATTTTCCATGCATATTGCATAGTATTCTATGGAAATATTTCGTATTAAGCCGTATTTTTGCAATTAATGAAAAACAAAATATATCATGAAAAAACCTTGTTTTAAATCCTTGGTCGGCATAGCTGCCATTGCAGTGATTGCGCTGGGCTTATCGGGTGCTATACCTGCTCCCCAATATAAGGCTGTCGCCGTCAACGCACCTTTCGCCATGGAGCCGATAAAGGAATTTATTTTCCCCAACCGTGATTTTTCCATCGCAAATTATGGAGCAGTAAAAGGAGGGAAAACTATAAATACAAAAGCCATCGCTAAGGCCATCAAGGCATGCAATCGCGCCGGTGGCGGCCGTGTAGTGATTCCTGCCGGCGAGTGGCTTACAGGCCCCGTACATCTGATGAGCAATGTGAACCTGTATTTATCCGACGGTGCCATACTGCGCTTCACAGACAATCCGGAAGACTATCTGCCTGCCGTGATGACGTCATGGGAAGGTATGGAATGTTACAACTATTCTCCTTTGGTGTATGCTTTCGACTGTGAAAATGTAGCCATCACCGGAACCGGAACACTGCAACCCATCATGGACACGTGGCGTAAATGGTTTAAACGCCCCAAACCACACATGGATGCGCTTGCAGAACTCTACACAATGGCCTCAACGGATGTTCCGGTGGAAAAAAGACAGATGGCGAAAGGAGAAAATAATCTTCGCCCGCACCTGATACACTTCAACAGATGTAAGAACGTCTTGCTCGATCAGTTCAAGATTCGTGAAAGCCCCTTTTGGACCATACATTTGTATATGTGCGATGGCGGTATTGTTCGCAATCTGGACGTATATGCCCACGGACACAATAACGATGGTGTCGATCTGGAAATGAGCCGGAACTTCCTGATAGAAGATTGTAAGTTTGATCAGGGAGATGACGCGGTTGTTATTAAAGCCGGACGCAACCAGGATGCCTGGCGGCTGGATACCCCATGTGAGAATATTGTAATCCGTAACTGTAACATTATAAAAGGACATACATTACTGGGCATCGGTAGCGAAATGTCGGGTGGCATACGCAACGTATATATGCACGATTGCGCAGCACCAGACTCCGTGTTCCGCCTCTTCTTTGCCAAAACGAATCACCGCCGGGGAGGTTTCATCGAAAACATCCACATGGAGAATGTGAAAGCAGGCAAGATGCAGCGTGTACTCGAAATTGATACGGATGTACTCTACCAATGGCGTAATCTGGTGCCTACTTACGAGGAACGTATCACCCGTATCGATGGTCTGTACATGACTAACGTGGCCTGTGAACGCACCGAGGCCATCTACGATCTGAAAGGTGATGCCAAACTGCCTGCAAAGAACGTCGTTATAAAGAACGTGCATGCCGATGAAGTTACGAAATTCATCAAGAACGTACATAACGTAGAGAATGTAACGGAAGAGAACGTGACGTACGGCCGCTTCCGCAACGCGGCGAACGCTCCGGCTTATGATTATTCAAAGCTACAAAAGGAAAAGTTGGGTCGTGGTGTAGTAGCCATCCGTGAGAACCCGGCAGAAGTAGCTGTTTCCTGGAGATACCTCTCGTCCGACCCCGAGAACACAGCGTTCAACCTCTATCGGGACGGAAAGAAGATAGCTGAAGTACCTGCTACAACGGGAACCTTCTACCGGGATGCCTATAAAGGAAAGAAAGCAGCTACGTACACCGTAAAACCCGTTGTAAACGGTGTGGAAACAGGGCATATCGAGGGCAACTATACACTGCCGGCGAAGGCGCCTATAGGATACATCAATATTCCGCTGGACCATCCGGCGGATGGGGTCACCCCTTCGGGACAAGCATTCACCTATATACCCAATGACGCTTCTATCGGTGATGTCGACGGGGATGGGGAATATGAGATTATTCTGAAATGGGATCCATCGAACGCACATGATAATGCCCATGACGGCTATACTGGAAATGTCCTTTTCGATTGCTACCGATTGACGGGTGAACGGCTCTGGCGCATTGATATGGGACACAATGTCCGTGCAGGTGCGCACTACACTCAATTCATGGTATATGATTTCGACGGCGACGGCTGTGCGGAGATCATCATGAAGACTTCTGACGGGACCATCGACGGAAAAGGTAAAGTGATTGGGGATGCCGCGGCCGACTATCGCGAACCGGGTACCCCTGCCAATCAAGGTCGCATCCTGAAGGGTAATGAGTACCTCACCGTCTTCAATGGACGCACAGGTGCCGCTATGCAGACTATCGATTATGTTCCTGCACGCGGAAATCTGGCAGATTGGGGAGATAACCGCGCCAACCGAAGCGACCGTTTCCTGGCAGCTGTTGCCTATCTGGATGGCATCCATCCCAGTGTAGTGATGTGCCGCGGATATTACACCCGCACTGTACTTGCAGCTTTCGATTGGGATGGAAAAGAACTGAAACAACGTTGGATATTCGACAGTAATACCCCGGAATACAAGGCTTATGCAGGACAAGGCAACCATAACCTCCGTATAGCAGATGTAGATGGGGATGGATGTGACGAAATTATATATGGCTCCTGCGCCATCGATAATAATGGTAAAGGGCTTTACTCTACCGGAATGGGACACGGAGATGCTATGCATCTGACGAAGTTCTCGCCTGACATGCCCGGACTTCAGCTTTGGGATTGCCATGAAAACAAGCGCGACGGTTCCAGCTTCCGCGATGCAGCAACAGGAAAAGTATTGTTTCAGGTGAAAAGCAGAATAGACGTAGGCCGTTGCATGGCCGCCGATATCGACCCGACGAACCCCGGCGTGGAGATGTGGTCGTGGGAATCGAAAGGGCTACGCAATATCAAGGGAGAAGTAGTCAATCCCAATATCAAAACATTCTCTGCCAATATGGCTGTGTGGTGGGACGGCGATTTACTCCGTGAATTGCTGAACAAGAATGTGGTATCCAAGTACGATTGGGAAACCGGCGTCTGCAAACCGCTCGTCACATTCGAAGGTGCTGTATCGAACAACGGAACCAAAGCAACTCCCTGCCTGCAAGGCGATATTCTGGGTGACTGGCGCGAAGAAGTGCTGCTGCGCACGGAAGACAATACGGCACTACGCCTCTACATATCGCCCATAGCAACTGATTACCGTTTCCATACTTTCCTGGAAGATCCGGTTTACAGGATCAGTATTGCTACACAAAACGTAGCATACAACCAACCGACACAGCCCGGTTTCTATTTCGGACCTGATCTGAAAGGAAGTTTCAGAGGATATGAATTTAAAAAGTAATTATATAATGTAGTATTTAAAAGTATGAACATAAAGACATTCTGCCTGACAGGCACCTTACTGTTACTCAGCATCGGCACTTATGCCCAGAAAAAGAAGGAAGCTATCAATGACTCCAACACCCCGCTGCACCTGTTGCAACCGGAGTATAAAGTACCCTATAAAGCTCTTTCTACTACTGAAGTAAAAACCGACATCGACCGCATTCTCCGTTATCTGGAAAAGACTACTCATACCCGTGTGGTCAGTGAGAAGACCGGAAAAGTTATCACTGATTATAGTAACCTGCCTGCCGACGCCCAATTGGAACGCGGCGCCTTCCGCCTGGCCAGTTATGAGTGGGGAGTTACTTATTCGGCTATGATGGCAGCTGCCGAAGCCACCGGAGACGCAGCTTACATGAAATATGTTACTGATCGCTTCAAGTTTCTCGCCGAAGTGGCTCCGCATTTTCGTAATCTGCTCGAAAAGAATGGTACTGCCGACCCCCAAATGAAGCAAATCCTGACGCCTCATGCACTTGACGATGCCGGTGCCGTATGTGCTGCTATGATTAAGGCACAATTGCAGGATAAATCTCTCAACCTCTATCCTTTGATAGATAATTATCTCGACTTCATTCTGAACAAAGAATACCGCCTTGCCGACGGAACCTTTGCCCGCATCCGTCCACAACTCAACACGCTTTGGCTGGATGATATGTTCATGGGCGTTCCTCCCGTAGCCTGGTACTCTCGTATGGCAGATAAAGAACAGTCCAAATATCTGGCCGAAGCCGTTCGCCAAATCTTCCAATTTGCCGAACGTATGTGGGTACCCGAGAAGAAACTCTTCCGTCACGGTTGGGTAGAAGGTATGGGGGATCATCCGGCCTTCTTCTGGGGACGTGCCAACGGTTGGGCGCTGCTCACCATGACCGAAGTGCTGGACGTAATGCCGGCCAACCATCCCCAGCGTGAAAAGCTCATGAACCTCTTTCGTGAACACGTCCGCGGACTGGCTGCTCTTCAAAGTGGCGAAGGATTCTGGCATCAACTGTTAGATCGTAACGATTCCTATCTGGAAACTTCAGCAACTGCTATCTATGTCTACTGCATCTCCCACGCCATCAACCAAGGTTGGCTCGATGCAATGGCTTACGGTCCCGTAGCGCAGCTCGGTTGGCATGCAGTTTCTACACAGATCAATGCAGAAGGACAGGTAGAAGGCACCTGTGTGGGCACCGGAATGGCATTCGACCCTGCATTCTACTATTACCGCCCGGTCAATGTGTATGCCGCACACGGCTATGGTCCTGTAATCTGGGCAGGAGCTGAAATGATCAACCTGCTGAATAAACAGCATCCTAAAATGAACGACAGTGCCATTCAGTATTACCATACTGAACAGAAGACTACCGCACCGATCTTCAGTGTCAGTAAACCCGATTAACCCTCAATGAATAATATATCATGAAAAGAGAAGCATTTAAAATGTTCCTGAAGCCCGGCTTCGAAAAGGAATACGAGAAAAGACATGCAGCCATCTGGCCCGAACTGAAAAAGATGTTATCCGACGGCGGAGTATATGACTACTCCATCTATTGGGACCGCGACACCAACATCCTCTTTGCCTGCCAGAAGACGCGGGGTGAAGAATCCTCGCAGGATATGGGTACCAATCCCATTGTACAAAAATGGTGGGATTACATGGCGGACATCATGGAAGTAAATCCGGATAATTCTCCGGTAACCATACCCTTGCCCGAGGTATTCCACATGGAATAAACCTTAAAAGTGCATTGAAGTTAGTCTTCAATGCGCTTTTTTCCTTATTTTTGCTACATACCAAAATCTATGAAATATGAAAAAGCACTTCTCACTCGTGTGCCTGTACTTATTGCTCTCCATTCTTAACACCTCAGCCTCTGTAGAAGTACGTTCTACCCATATGACTACCGCCGACGGGCTTGCCAATAATTCCGTCTGCTATGTATTCCAGGACAGCAAAGGGTTTATATGGATGGGAACCCTGAACGGACTCAGTCGCTACGACGGCAATACCTTCATCACCCTCCTGCCCGAAGGCGATACTCAGCCCGGACGCCTCTCCCTCTCCTCCAACCACGTCCGCTCCATCAGCGAAGACCGTAACGGCTTCCTGTGGCTCGAAACCTCCGGTGAATTCTTCAACTGTTACGACCTGAAGGCAGAACGTTTCGTCGACTTCACCGGCCGCGGCGAATACCGCCAGCACTACGATCGCAAGGCCGAAGCTCCCAATGGAGATATATGGCTGTGGAACAGTCACAACGGCTGCCGCCTCATCACCTACCACAATGGTGATTTTTCATCCGTTGCCTACAAGAAATCCAGCGGAAACCTACCTTCGGACAGCGTAGCCTATGTCTATCCCGACCCGCACGGCAACATCTGGATAGGTACTGACCACGGTGTGGCCCTCGTCAGCAGTGCACAGACTGTCATTGTCGACAACAACAACGCCTTTGCCGCACAGAACTTCGAAAAAGATGTCTTTTTTCTCTCTACCGATGGCATCATCAACCGTAAGAGTGGTACTGCACCCACTGCAACCTCCGCCCGCCTGCCACGTGGCGAAGGCGGCATCACCCTGTATGGCACACTCCGCCTGCAAAACGAGTGGGTCATCTTCACCAACACCGGCGGCTACTTGTTCGATATGAAGACCCAACACGTCAGCCGCCACCCGGAACTCGACATCCGTAACGGCAACGTGCTGACGGATAACCGGGGGGACTTCTGGATCTACAACAACACCGGCCAGGTATGGTACGTCAACGCCACTACCCGCGCCGTTAAAACCTTCCGCCTCTCCCCTCCCGATAAACTGAACTATGTGGACATGGAACGCTACCACATCGTACACGACTCCCGGGGCATTATCTGGATCTCCACCTACGGCAACGGACTCTTCGCCTACAACGCTACCACAGAAGAACTCCAGCACTTCGGCTTCCAGATTGACGGCTTCAGCCATATCAGCTCCAACTATCTGCAATACATCATGGAAGACAGTTCCGGTGCCATCTGGGTCAGTTCAGAATACACCGGCATCGCCCGCCTTACTATCCTGAACGAAGGCATCAAACGCATTTACCCCGAAGCCATCTCCCTGTCCGACCGCTCCAATACCGTCCGCATGATTACCCGCCTCAAGAACGATGACATCTGTATCGGTACCCGTGGTGGTGGTGTCTATACCTACGACCCGCCGATCAACACACAGAAAAAAGAAGTTCACTACAACTCCAACATATACGCCATGGCTGAGGATTTAAACGGCACCCTGTGGATGGGTAGCCGTGGCGAAGGTCTCTGCATTGGCGAAAAATGGTATGTCAACCACTCCAACGATGCCCATTCCATTAGTAACAACCATATCTTTACCCTCTACTGCGACCGCAAAGACCGCATGTGGATAGGCACCTTCGGCGGCGGATTGGACCTTGCCATCAAAGAGAACAACGGATACACCTTCCGCCACTTTTTCACTAAAACTTTCGGACAACGCCGCACACGCACCATCATCGAAGACTCGAGCGGTTGGATATGGGTAGGAAATAGTGACGGAGTCTACGTCTTCTCCCCCGATTCCCTGCAAGCTGACCCGCAAAACTATCTGACCTATAATTACAACAACGGAAAACTGCGCAGCAACGAAATCAAGTGCATCTATCAGGACACCCGGGGCCGGATATGGATTGGTTCCTCCGGTGGCGGCCTCAGTATGTGCATTCCCGGCACCGACTACCGCAACCTTACCTTCAAGCATTACGGCACCAGTAACGGCCTCGTCAACGATATGGTTCAAGCCATCGCTGAAGACAAGCAAGGCAACCTATGGATTGCCACCGAATACGGTATCTCTCGCTTCAATCCCGAAACGCAAGCTTTCGACAATTACTTTTTCTCAGCCTATACATTGGGTAACGTCTACAGTGACAATAGCTCGTGCGTCAGCAAAAACGGCAGTCTGCTGTTCGGTACCAACTACGGCTTGCTGGTCATCAACCCCGAGCAAATGGGAAACAATCCTGTACTCAATTCCTCAATCACCTTCACCAACCTTCAGGTGAACGGAATATCCATGCGCCCGGGCGACCCCGACTCCCCACTCTCCAGCGCCATGATGTACACCGACGAAATAGAACTGAAGCACTTTCAGAGATCATTTGTAATAGACTTCACCACATTCGATTATTCAAAGACCAACAGCTACACCTACACCTATCGACTGGAAAACTATGACAAAGAATGGAGCAGCCCCTCTCCACTCAGCTTTGCATCCTACAAGAACTTACCACCGGGCAAGTACAGTCTGCACGTAAAAATCTGCAATGCCACCGGCATCTTGGGCGATCAGGAAGCTGTTCTGAAGATTACCATCACTCCTCCTTTCTGGAAAACCACTTGGGCATTCCTTATCTATGCCTTCTTGCTGACAGTCATATTGTACATCACCTACAGACTGATACGCAACTTCAACCTCCTGCGCAACAAAGTACAGGTAGAGAAGCAATTGACGGAATACAAGCTCGTATTCTTCACAAACATCTCACACGAATTCCGCACTCCCCTAACCCTGATTCAAGGAGCATTGGAAAAGATACAGAGCATAGACAAAGTCCCCAAGGAAATGGTCAATTCACTGAAGGTGATGAACAAGAGCACCCAGCGCATGCTCCGTCTCATCAACCAACTGTTGGAGTTCCGGAAGATGCAGAACAACAAACTTGCCCTCTCCCTGGAAGAAACAGACGTCATGGGCTTTCTTCATGAAATATTCCTTAGTTTTAAGGATACTGCGACATCCAAGAATATGGATTTCCGCTTCCAGCCTTCAGCGGCTTCCTACAAGATGTTCATCGACAAAGGGAATCTGGACAAAGTTGTCTACAATCTCCTGTCCAATGCCTTCAAGTACACCCCGAGCAATGGCAAAGTCATCCTTTCAGCTATCGTCGATGAGGACAGAAAATGCTTGGAAATCTCTGTAGCTGACACAGGAATCGGTATTGCCAAAGAAAAACGGGGAGAATTGTTCAAACGCTTCATGCAAAGTAACTTTTCAAGCAATAGTACAGGTATAGGACTACATCTGACACACGAACTGGTAAATGTCCATAAAGGGACTATCAATTATGATGAGAACCAGGGAGGAGGATCTGTTTTCACTGTTTCACTCCCTATCGACATCAGTGTATATGAAGAAAAAGATTTCCTGATTCCTCACAATGCCTTTCTGGAAGAGAAAGCATATAAACCGGAAAGTAATGAAGAAGAAAAAAGCCTGGAAGTAAATGTAACAAAGAAAAAAGAGCCTTCGAACCAGTACAAATTGCTCATCATAGAGGATGACAACGACGTACGCGAATTCTTGAAAGAAGAATTCAAACTTTATTTTGAAGTTGTTACTGAAGCAGACGGCCTTTCCGGTCTGGAACGTGCACGTACATACGATGCCGATCTCATCATCTGTGATGTACTGATGCCGGGACCCACAGGCTTCGAAGTTACCCAAAAGCTTAAAAATGATTTCGACACCAGCCACATCCCCATCATATTATTAACAGCCATGAGCTCGGCAGAAAATCACCTGAAAGGCGTGGAAAGCGGAGCGGATGCATATATCACCAAACCATTCAGTCCCAAGCTATTGCTGGCAAGAGTATTCCAGCTGATAAAGCAACGTGAAAAGTTACGGAAGAAATTCTCGGATGATCCGGGAATGATTACTCCTGCTATCTGTACGTCAGAGAAAGACAAACAATTTGCCGATAAGCTTCAGGTTATTCTGGAAGAACAGATTAGTAATAGCGAATTCGCCGTAGATGACCTTGCTTCAGTAATGGGACTGGGACGTTCCACTTTCTATCGCAAGGTACGTGGAATAACCGGCTATTCCCCCAATGAATACATGCGTATCATCCGCATGAAGAAAGCTGCCGAGCTTTTACTTGAAAATCGTTATACAGTGGCAGAGGTATCTTACAAGATAGGCATCGAAGACCCATTCTATTTCAGCAAATGCTTCAAAAAACAGTTCGGAGTATCTCCATCCGTATATTTACGTGGTAAGAATGACCCGAAAGAAAAGGAGGTTGATGACAAAGAAGAAGACATTCCTGAATGATAACACATGCAAAAAGCCCCGGGATATTCAGCATTCCGGGGCTTTCTGTATATGAATCACTCCCACTCTATCGTTGCAGGCGGTTTTGACGAAATATCATAAGTTACCCGGTTCACCCCTTTCACCTTATTAATAATATCATTGGAAACCTTACCCAGGAATTCGTAAGGCAAATGTGCCCAGTCTGCCGTCATAGCATCCGTAGAAGTCACAGCACGCAGCGCAATGGCACGTTCATACGTACGTTCATCTCCCATCACACCAACTGATTGCACGGGAAGCAAGATAACGCCCGCCTGCCAAACCTGATGATAAAGAGAAGTTTCGCTACCATCAGCTTCTTTCACTTTCCAGTCACGCAAGCCCTGAATAAAGATATCATCCGCATTTTGCAAAATAGCTACTTTCTCCGGAGTAATATCACCCAAAATACGCACAGCCAAACCGGGTCCAGGGAAAGGATGACGAGTAATCAGATGTTCAGGCATACCCAATCCGCGACCTACACGGCGAACCTCATCTTTAAACAACAAGCGAAGCGGCTCACAAAGTTTCAGGTGCATCTTTTCAGGTAAACCACCTACATTATGATGACTCTTAATAACCGTACCGGTAATAGAAAGAGACTCGATACAATCAGGATAGATCGTACCCTGTGCCAGCCATTTCACATCTTTAATCTTATGGGCCTCCTCATCAAATACTTCGATAAAACCTTTGCCTATAATCTTACGCTTTTCCTCAGGCTCCGTTACACCTGCCAGTTCTGCAAAGAACTTGGCACTGGCATCTACGCCGATAACATTCAGACCGAGACATTCATAATCGTGTAGTACATTCTTGAACTCATTCTTACGGAGCATGCCGTGATCTACGAAGATACAAGTCAGATTCTTACCGATAGCGCGGTTCAGCAATACAGCAGCTACGGAAGAATCCACACCACCGCTCAAACCGAGAACTACCTTATCGTCACCCAACTGTTCCTTCAATTCGGCAACCGTTGTTTCAATAAAGGAAGCAGCACTCCAGTCCTGTTTGCAACCGCAAACATCCACCACGAAATTCTTCAGCATCCGCGTGCCATCTTCGCTGTGAAATACTTCCGGATGGAACTGTACTCCCCACACCTTTTCGTTCTCTATCTGATAAGCAGCAATCGCCACCTTATCCGTCGAAGCTATTTTTTTGAAATTGGAAGGGATAACCGTAATTGTGTCTCCGTGACTCATCCACACCTGTGTATTTTCCTTCACGTCCTTGAACAGCACATTATCCTTGTCAAAAGAGCTCAAGTGTGCACGTCCGTACTCACGACTTCCGGCAGGTTCCACCTTGCCGCCATTGGTATAAGCGATAAACTGCGCACCGTAGCAGATACCCAGAATAGGATACTTTCCACGAATTTCACTCAGATCAGCTTTAAATGCACTTTCATCGTATACAGAGAACGGGCTTCCCGAAAGAATAACCCCCTTTACACTCTCATCCCCCTCCGGGAACTTATTATAAGGTAAAATTTCGCAATACGTATTCAATTCACGGACACGACGGGCTATAAGCTGCGTAGTCTGCGAACCAAAATCAAGAATGACAATCTTTTCTTGCATATAATCTGTATGGATTTAATTAAAATGTTCCGCAAAAGTAGAAAAAAGTAAGAAAATAACGGGAATAATAGCCAGAAAATCTATATTTCATAACATAATTAATGAATTTGGTAACCGGAAAGACACATAGAACATAGTCAAATCAGCTTTAAAAACATTACTGATAATCAAGATATTACAAGGAGTTAACTTCCTGTCAACAAAGAGTTAATTTCTTGTCGACAGGAAGTTAACTCCTTGCTGACAGGGAATGAATTGTCCCGTTTTTCCTACCGCCTATTACCCTCACCGTATCCGATCCGTATTTGCTCCGTACCTAAGCGTTTGGACCAGATACGGCCCAGGTACGGGCCAGACACGGACCGGGTACAGTGAGGATTATTTTTTGTTCTTTTTATCGTTTTTCTTTCAAGATATCCCTGATTTCTGTCAGTAAGACTTCTTCTTTACTAGGTGCAGGAGGAGCAGGAGGTGCTGCGGGAGCTTCTGTCTCCTTCTTAGCCGTCAGCCTGGTCAGCAACTTGATGAACAGGAAAATAGAAAAAGCAATAATGAGAAAGTCAAACGTCACTTGCAGGAAATTTCCATAATTCAAGGTTACGGCGGCAATCTCTTTACCGTCCACAACTTCAGCAGGTTTCATCACCCACTTCAGGTCCGTAAAGTTCACACCTCCCACCAATAAACCGAGAGGCGGCATGATAATATCTGCCACAACAGAAGATACAATTTTACCAAACGCGCCACCGATGATTACACCGACAGCCATATCTATCACATTGCCTTTCATGGCAAATGATTTAAAATCTTGTAAAAATGAACTTTTTCCCATCACTTCCATTATTTAATTATAAAATTAAGTGCGAATATAAAAACATTTTCTTACTTTTGCACCGCATTTCAGAAATAAATGCGCAAGAGAAGAGAGATATTTGAACAAATATTATAAAACCCTTAAAAGTTTAAACAAAATGATTAAAGTAGGTATTAATGGATTCGGACGTATCGGACGTTTCGTATTCCGCGCTGCAATGGAAAG
Source organism: Bacteroides timonensis (assembly GCF_000513195.1). GTDB lineage: Bacteria > Bacteroidota > Bacteroidia > Bacteroidales > Bacteroidaceae > Bacteroides > Bacteroides timonensis. The sequence continues at coordinate 156,344 of NZ_CBVI010000001.1, forward strand.
AAACGATATTCAAATCGTTGGTATTAACGACCTTTGCCCGGTAGATTACTTGGCTTACATGCTGAAGTATGACACTATGCACGGTCAGTTTAACGGCTCTATCGAAGCAGATGTTGAAAACAGCAAGCTGATCGTTAACGGCCAAGCTATCCGCATCACTGCAGAAAGAAACCCGGCTGACTTGAAATGGGATGCTGTAGGTGCAGAATACGTAGTTGAATCTACTGGTTTGTTCCTGAGCAAAGACAAAGCTCAAGCTCACATCGAAGCTGGTGCAAAATATGTAGTAATGTCTGCTCCTTCTAAAGATGACACCCCGATGTTCGTTTGCGGTGTAAACGAAAAAACATACGTGAAAGGTACTCAATTCGTATCTAACGCTTCTTGTACTACTAACTGTTTGGCTCCTATCGCTAAAGTATTGAACGACAAGTTCGGTATCTTGGATGGTTTGATGACTACAGTTCACTCTACAACTGCTACCCAGAAGACAGTTGACGGTCCTTCTATGAAAGACTGGAGAGGTGGTCGTGCCGCTTCTGGCAACATCATCCCGTCTTCTACCGGTGCTGCTAAGGCTGTAGGTAAAGTAATCCCTGCTTTGAACGGCAAATTGACTGGTATGTCTATGCGTGTTCCGACTTTGGACGTATCTGTAGTTGACTTGACAGTTAACTTGGCTAAACCGGCTACTTACGCTGAAATCTGTGCTGCTATGAAAGAAGCTTCAGAAGGCGAATTGAAGGGTATCCTGGGTTACACTGAAGATGCAGTAGTTTCTTCTGACTTCTTGGGTGACGCTCGTACTTCTATCTTCGATGCAAAAGCTGGTATCGCTTTGACTGATACTTTCGTAAAAGTTGTATCTTGGTATGACAACGAAATCGGTTACTCTAACAAGGTTCTTGACCTGATCGCTCACATGGCTTCAGTTAACAACTAATAAGCAGAGTACAAAATAATATTTAAAACAGGCAATCTCGACGAGGTTGCCTGTTTTTTGTTAAAATACAACGGGTTATTCATTAAATCAGCTATTTTTTTTGCACTTTTGCGGTTAGATTATTTTTACCGAACCTAAGTAAGTATGATAAAATTAAAACTAACGCTAACATTACTCTGCTTTATGAATATAATACAGGCTCAAAACCCTTTTTTTGAAAAGTATTCTACGCCTCACGGTACTATCCCGTTTGAAAAGATAAAGACCGAACATTATGAACCCGCCATTCGTGAAGGTATCAACCGTCACAATGCGGAGATTGATGCTATTACCAATAACCCGGAAGCGGCTACATTCGCCAACACGGTCGCTGCTTACGAGAAGTCCGGCGAACTGTTGAACCAAGTCAGCACTGTATTCGGCAATCTGCTGAGTGCGGAAACCAACGATGACATGCAGGAACTGGCAAAATCCATCATGCCGTTGCTGAGCGAACATGGCAATAACATCACTCTGAATGAGAAGTTATTTGCACGCATTAAGGCAGTGTATGACCAGAAAGACCAGGCTAATCTTACTCCCGAGCAAAATAAGCTGCTGGAGAAGGTGTACAATAGCTTTGTTCGCAGTGGAGCTAATCTCGAAGGAGAAGCCAAAGAGCAATACCGTGCTCTGAGCAAAGAACTTAGCTTGCTAACCCTGCAATTCGGAGAAAACAACCTGAAAGAAACCAACGACTATAAACTGGTACTGACAGACCCTGCACAACTTGCCGGCCTGCCGCAAAGCGCCATTGATGCAGCCGCAGAAACTGCCAAAGAAAAAGGCGTGGAAGGATGGGTATTCACCTTGCAGGCCCCCAGTTATAGCCCGTTTATGACGTATGCCAGTAACCGCGATTTGCGTTGTAAGCTTTATATGGCATATAATACCAAATGTACCCATAACAATGAAACCAACAATCTGGAGATTGTAAAGAAGCTTGTTAATACCCGCCTGGCTATTGCGCAACTTTTGGGATACAGCAGTTTTGCTGAATATAACCTAAAAGAGCGAATGGCAGAAAACAGTGGCAATGTATATAAACTGCTGGATCAGCTACTGGACGCTTACACTCCCACCGCCAAGCAAGAATATGCAGAGGTAGAGGCTTTGGCACGCCAACTGGAAGGCAGTGACTTCACAGTGATGCCTTGGGACTGGTCTTATTATTCCCATAAACTGAAAGACCAGAAATTCCGGATAGATGATGAAATGCTCCGTCCCTATTTTGAACTGAGCAAGGTAAAAGACGGTGTATTCGGTCTGGCCACCCGCTTGTATGGCATTACTTTCAAGAAAAACAGCGATATACCGGTATACCATAAGGATGTGGATGCATATGAGGTATTCGACAAAGACGGCAAATTCCTGTCCGTGCTCTATACAGACTTCCATCCCAGAGACGGTAAACGTGCAGGCGCATGGATGACTTCTTATAAAGAACAATGGATTGACGAGACAACCGGTGAAAACAGTCGTCCACACATATCTATTGTGATGAACTTCACCAAGCCGACAAAAGACAAGCCTGCCTTACTGACATTTGGTGAACTGGAGACATTCCTGCATGAATTTGGGCATAGCCTGCATGGTATGTTCGCGAATTCCACCTATGAAAACCTGAGCGGTACAAATGTATATTGGGACTTTGTGGAACTTCCCTCTCAATTCATGGAAAACTTCGCTATTGAAAAGGAGTTCCTTCACACATTTGCCAGACATTATCAGACCGGAGAACTCATCCCGGACGAATTGGTACAGCGCATTGTAGATTCTTCTAATTTCGATGCCGCTTATGCCTGCCTGCGTCAAGTTAGCTTTGGATTACTGGATATGGCATGGTACACCCGTACTACCCCATTTGATGGCGACGTGAAGGTTTATGAAAAAGAAGCATGGAAGAAAGCACAGATTCTTCCTATGGTAGAAGATGCCTGTATGAGTACACAGTTCTCGCATATCTTTGCCGGAGGTTATTCTGCCGGATATTACAGCTATAAATGGGCGGAAGTTCTGGATGCAGATGCTTTCTCACTGTTTAAACAAAAAGGAATCTTCAATCCGGAAGTAGCCGCTTCCTTCAGGGAAAACATTCTTTCCAAAGGAGGAACAGAACACCCGATGACACTATACAAACGCTTTCGCGGACAAGAACCAACTATTGATGCATTATTAATCAGAAATGGAATAAAGAAATGAAAAAGATGAAGACCTATATACAGTTACTGTTAGTCGCTCTCTTCTTACCCGTATTGAGCGCTTGTGATCAGGAAGACGATGTCATTGACATCTTCACCGGAAAAACCTGGTACATGACTTACATTGCAGTGGAAGGGCAAAACAAAATGTACGACTTCTGGCAAAACGATCAAGATGCCAGAGAAAAAAGTTTTAAGACGATTACAGGAGATAATTACACTTTAGTGTTTGAAGGTGCTAACGTAAACGATGTAGCAATCGGGACTTTTAGCGGGAAAGCCACCAGCGCCTCTGTCAATGGTGACTGGAGTGCAAATGGGGATAATCGGGAATTAAAGATTACCATAAAAAATGGAGGAGGAACCGATGGGGATAAGTATTTAGGTAAGGCCTTTATGGACGGACTAAAGAGTGCATTCAAATATGGAGGAGATAATAAGAATCTATATATTTATTACAAAGAGGGACAGACTGTAAAGTTCATCTCTTTCGCTCCACAACGTAACTCAGGTAATTAAGACTATGGAAGGTTCTGCTAAAGAAAAACAAGAAGCACTGGACAAGCGTTATATACGTATGGCAAGTATCTGGGCGGAAAATTCATATTGTAAACGCCGCCAGGTAGGTGCACTCATCGTCAAAGATAAAATGATCATTTCTGACGGGTATAACGGAACGCCTGCCGGTTTTGAAAATGTATGTGAAGACGATAACAACGTTACCAAACCTTACGTGTTGCATGCCGAGGCGAATGCAATCACGAAAATAGCACGCTCTAACAATAGCAGCGACGGTGCCACTATGTATGTCACCGCTTCGCCATGCATCGAATGTTCAAAACTGATTATCCAGGCAGGTATCAAACGAGTGGTTTACTCCGAAAAGTACCGTTTGGAAGACGGTATCGAACTTTTGAAGCGTGCAGGTATCGAGGTAGTTTATGTAGCTACAAGTGACGAGCTACAGGCTACAAGTAAAGAATAAAGACCTTAAACAAACAATAAACTAAAATCTGCGAAGCATACCAGCCACCACTCGTAGCTTGTAGCTCGTAGCTAACAACTAAAAGATATGAGTACAAAAAACTCTTCCCGCTTTACCCCGCTCGTCATTGCAATCAGCGTGGTAATGGGAATTCTGATCGGAACATTTTATGCCAGGCATTTCGCCGGAAATACGCTGGGCATTATTAATGGCTCGTCCAACAAGCTGAATGCTTTGTTGCGGGTTGTTGAAGACCAGTATGTAGACACCGTCAACATGACGGATCTTGTGGAAAAAGCAATGCCACAGATATTGGCTGAGTTAGACCCCCACTCTACTTACATTCCTGCCCAGAATCTGGAGGAAGTTAATTCAGAGTTGGAAGGCAGTTTCAGCGGTATCGGTATTCAATTCACCATTCAGGATGATACGATTCATGTGAACAGTGTCATTCAAGGCGGTCCGTCCGAGAAAGTAGGACTGATGGCAGGCGACCGCATCGTTATGGTAGACGACAGCTTGTTCGCCGGAATAAAACTGACCAATGAGAAAGCCATGCGCACTTTGAAAGGTCCGAAAGGAACCAAAGTGAAATTGGGTGTCAAACGTGCTACAGAAAAAGATTTGCTGGACTTCGTCATCACCCGCGGTGATATTCCACAGAATACAATTGATGCAGCTTATATGCTCAGCAATGATTATGGATATATTCAAATCAGTAAGTTCGGACGTACCACTCATGTAGAACTGCTGAATGCTATTGCTCAACTCAGTCATCAGAATTGTAAGGGAATTATTATTGACTTGCGCGACAACACCGGTGGTTACATGGAGGCTGCCGTGCGTATGGTGAATGAATTCCTGCCGGAAGGACAACTTATTGTCTATGCCCAGGGACGCAAATACCCCCGTATGGAAGATTATGCCAACGGAACAGGCAGTTGCCAGAAAATGCCTTTGGTTGTGCTGACCAATGAAAGTTCGGCATCCGCCAGTGAAATCTTTGCAGGAGCAATTCAGGATAATGACCGTGGTACAATCGTAGGACGCCGTTCATTCGGAAAAGGATTGGTACAACAACCGATTGACTTTAGCGATGGCTCTGCTATCCGCCTGACAATCGCCCGCTACTATACTCCATCCGGTCGTTGCATACAACGTCCGTATAAGAATGGTAAGGACGCCAAGTACGAAATGGATTGGCTGACCCGCTACGAGCATGGTGAATTCTTCTCTAAGGATAGCATCAAGCTGGACGAGAATTTGCGCTACTCCACCCGTCTGGGACGTCCCGTTTACGGTGGTGGTGGTATTATGCCGGACGTATTCGTACCGCAGGATACCACAGGAACCTCTTCTTATCTGATTGAAGTGCTCAATAAAGGACTGACTTTACAGTTCAGCTTCCAGTATTCCGACCGCAACCGGGCTAAACTGAATGAGTTCGAAAATGAAGAAGACATGCTGAAATATCTTCGTCAGCAAGGCATCGTAGAACAGTTTATCCGTTTTGCAGACAGTAAGGGAGTGAAGAGACGCAATATCCTTATTCACAAGTCCTACAAGCTGATGGAAAGAAACCTTTATGGAAACATTATCTATAATATATTAGGCAGGGAGCCTTATATAAGGTATATCAACCAGGGCGATCCTACCGTACAAAAGGCATTGGAAATTCTGGAGAACGGCGAAGCATTTCCCAAAGCTCCGGAAGATGTTGTGAAAGAAGAAACGAAAGATGAAGGAAAGAAAAAAAGAACTGCGGAAGCGTATGGCATTGTTAAAGACCCGGCACGGGCTTACCACTACGCATCAATCCCAGTCTGCTGAAATACTTGCCGCCCTGGAAGCCCACCCGGCTTTCAGGGCGGCACATATCGTCCTGCTCTATTATTCACTGAAGGACGAAGTCGATACGCATGAATTTGTCCGGAAGTGGAGCCGTGAAAAGCGGATATTGCTTCCGGTTGTCGTAGGTGACGATCTGGAATTGCGTGTCTATACCGGTCCCGAAGATCTGGCAACAGGAAGTTATGGTATTGAAGAACCTACCGGAGAACTCTTCACCGACTATGCAGCTATCGACTTTGTCGCCGTTCCCGGCGTAGCTTTCGATAATGCAGGTAACCGTCTGGGTAGAGGCAAAGGTTATTATGACCGATTGCTCCCCCGCCTCACGGCTTTCAAAGCCGGCATCTGTTTTCCTTTTCAATTAGTGGAAGAAGTGCCTGCGGAGCCATTCGACATCCGCATGGATACGATTATAACAATTCAATGAAAACAAATTATCACACTCATACTACCCGTTGCATGCACGCTACGGGTAGCGACGAAGACTACGTGCTCAGCGCCATCAAAGGCGGCTATCAGGAACTGGGATTTTCAGACCACACTCCGTGGAAGTATCACACCGATTATGTGGCTGACATGCGTATGCTCCCCGAAGAATTACCCGGATACGTAGAAAGTCTGCGCTCGCTCCGCGAGAAATACCGGGATCAGATCAGTATCAAAATCGGATTGGAATGCGAGTATTTTCCCGCTTATATTCATTGGCTGAAAGAAAAAATCAAAGAGTATCAACTGGATTATATCCTGTTCGGCAATCACCATTACCATACAGATGAGAAGTTCCCTTACTTCGGGCATCATACCGAGAACCTCGATATGATGGAACTCTATGAAGAGAGTGCCATCGAGGGAATGGAGAGTGGTTTATTCTGCTGTCTGGCTCACCCGGATTTATTCATGCGCTCATATCCTCAGTTCGACCGTCATTGTAAGTTAATCAGCCGCCATATCTGCCGCACAGCCGCACGCCTTCATATTCCGCTGGAATATAATATCGGTTATGTAGCTTATAATGAGGCGCACAATTTGCAGACTTATCCCTGCCCGGACTTCTGGCACATTGCCGCCAATGAAGGTTGTACTGCCATCATCGGGCTGGATGCGCATAACAATAAAGACTTGGAAACGCCTGTTTATTACAATCGTGCCATAGAAGAATTGAAAGCATTGAAGATACAGAGAGTGGATAGTTTATCACTGATAACTAACCACTAATCCCTATCTGAATATGATATTCGTGATTACCTGCGCACCTACATGACGGTTCAGGTTACGTACCAGCAAGTCACGCCCCATCATCAGCTCCTGGCGCAGAGCGGCAGAGGTCAGATGAACATATAAAATCTGATTGCGGATATAGAGTTCGCGGGTATAAGAGGCAATAGTGGGGCCAAGAATTTCCGCCCATGAGTTGATGAGCCGCTGCTCATTGAGTGGCGACTCCAGACTCTCCTGCCGAAGGAAAGTACGTATCAGTTTACCTATTTGTTCGGCATCGTTACGCTTCATGCTTCATCCTCCTCCCGTTCTGTTATGACTCCTTGATCTACCTGGAACATTTTGTAATCGCTGCCTACCTTATGAAGAATGCGATCCAGATGTTCCCGGTTCGTGTCTGTTATGAATATCTGCCCAAAGTTATCACCGGCTACCAACTTGATGATCTGCTCTACGCGGGAGGCATCCAGTTTATCGAAGATATCATCCAGCAGAAGCAAAGGCACTGTGGTGCCGGTCCTTTTCAGGAAATCAAACTGAGCCAATTTCAGGGCAACAAGATAGGTTTTGTTTTGCCCCTGCGAACCTTCCCGCTTGATAGGAAAATCACCCAGAAGCATATTCAGTTCATCTTTGTGAATGCCATGCAGAGAGTATCCCATAATCTGGTCACGCACACGACTTGCTTTTATTACATCTAACAGGGATGCGTCACGGGCATGCGAATCATAAGTCAGCCCTACCTGCTCCTTATCTTGTGAGATAAAAGAATAAAATGACTGGAAAATAGGAATGAATTCACTGATAAAAGCCTCCCGCTTGCGGAAAACAATCTCACCGGCCTGTGCCATCATCTCTTCCCAAATGAGAAACAACTCTTCTTCTACCGGGACTTCACTTTTCAACAACGTATTTCGTTGAGCCAACGCTTTATTATAGCGTATCAGAGCTTCCAGATACTCTTTATCATACTGCGAAATTACGACATCCATAAAGCGCCGACGCTCGTCACTGCCTCCGGCAATCAATTCTGAGTCGGCAGGAGAAACCATGACCAGAGGCAAGAATCCGATATGATCGGACAAGCGGGTATATTCCTTTTTATTCCGCTTGAATTGTTTCTTTTGCCTGCGCTTCATACCGCAATAGATCTCTTCCGGCGTACCGTCGGGAGCTTCATAGAAACCTTGAATGACAAAGAATTCCTGATCATGGCGGATGTTTTGCGAGTCGATAGGATTGCCCGAACTCTTACAAAACGAAAGGAAATAAATGGCATCGAGCAAATTCGTTTTCCCCATGCCGTTCTGTCCGAAAAAACAGTTCAACTTGGGTGAGAATGAGAGCTCAACTTGTTCCAGATTCTTATAATTAAGTATGGATATACGTTTCAGTATCATATTACAGCAGTAAATTCAGTTACAAAGATAATGCAAAATCTCGATTTAGTGAGCGAAAAGAGAATTCATTCTTTTTTCCGAATGTGAGAGATTTATCTAAACCGAATGCAGTACAAAATAAACATGCTTATTTTTAATGCGGAGGTGAAGCTTAGCTTATCAAAAAGTAGGAAGAATTTCGGGTTTTCAAGTGTAAAAGAAAAAAAGATGCCGCTAAATTTCGTTGATACCTATAAAAAAGTTACTTTTGCGGGTCGAAATGGCTAAATAAGAATAATAACAAAAAGAATATATAAAATGGCAGAACAAAAGAAAGCTAACGAAGCCCTGAATGTGGAAGAAGCATTGTCACAATCGGAGGCATTTCTCATTAAAAACAAAAAAGCAATTATCGGCGCTGTAGTAGCAGTAATCATCATCGTAGCCGGTATAGTAATGTACAAGAACCTTTATGCTGAACCGCGGGAAGAAAAGGCACAGGCTGCATTGTTCAAAGGACAGGAATACTTTGAGGCCGACCTTTACGAACAGGCATTGAATGGCGACAGTATCGGATTCGTAGGTTTCGCTAAAATTGCTGACGAATACAGTGGAACCAAAGCTGCCAACCTGGCAAAAGCATATATGGGTATCTGCTACGCTCACCTGGGACAATACGAAGCTGCTGTGAAAGCACTGGATAGCTTCAGCGGAAAAGACCAGATGATAGCTCCTGCAATGAAAGGTGCAATGGGTAACTGCTACGCACAATTAGGCCAGCTAGACAAAGCTGCTTCTATGTTGCTGAGCGCTGCTGACGAAGCTGATAACAATTCACTCAGTCCTATCTACTTGCAACAAGCCGGAGAAATCCTCGTTAAGCAAGGCAAGTATGACGACGCTATCAAAGCATATACCAAGATTAAGGACAAATATTTCCGTTCTTACCAGTCAATGGATATCGATAAGTACATCGAGCAAGCCAAACTGCTGAAGAAGTAATATACCTTATTATATAGTATATCAGACACGGGTTACACAGATTTTACACGGATAAAAAAGAAACAACCGTGAAATCCGTGTAATCCGTTTCTTTTTTATCCCCCTTTTATTTTTAATTATTAATTTTAGAATAACTATGGCAACAGCTTATCATAACCTTTCAGACTACGACTTCAACTCTGTTCCTGATGCTAAAGAAATGAAGTTCGGCATTGTTGTTTCTGAGTGGAACTTCAATATCACCGGAAAACTTTTAGAGGGCGCAATAAATACTTTAAAAAAACATGGTGCCAGAGACGAAAACATTTTGGTGAAAACAGTTCCGGGTAGCTTTGAATTAATTTTTGGAGCCAACCAATTCATTGAATATAGTAATGTGGATGCAGTTATTGCAATTGGTTGCGTAGTTAGAGGAGATACTCCACATTTTGACTATGTTTGTATGGGAAGCACCAACGGAATTGCTCAACTGAACGCAACTGGCAACGTACCAGTTATTTACGGATTAATTACCACCAATACAATGGAGCAAGCCGAGGACCGCGCCGGTGGCAAACTGGGTAACAAAGGTGACGAATGTGCAATTACTGCAATAAAAATGATCGATTTTGCTTGGAGTTTACAAAAATAGTCGTATCTTTGCACCGCAATTGAGAAACAAAGCTACTCAATGAGAGAATTGAGATAGATTTCAAAGTGCAAAAGGGCAAATACCAGAGTGGCCAAATGGGGCAGACTGTAAATCTGCTGTCTTTCGACTTCGGTGGTTCGAATCCATCTTTGCCCACAAAAATTGCGGAAGTAGCTCAGTTGATAGAGCATTAGCCTTCCAAGCTGAGGGTCGCGGGTTTGAGCCCCGTCTTCCGCTCTTAGAGAGAATCTTGATAGTCAAATAATTAGCTATCAGGATTTCTCTTTTTTTATAGTCCATAAAAAAACAAATATGCAAACCGGAAATAATTAGCGAAACACTTGACATCACCTTCTCAATATCGTATCTTTGTAACATCCTTTTATAGATAATCTTTATTCAACTTTGCATTAAACTACATTTCATGGCATATAGGAACGGAGAAGCAACTGCTTCCCCGTTTTTTTATTCCCTCAACGCAGCAGGCTCCGATAGTTCACAGTTATATAAGCGTGGGCTTACACTTATATAAGCGTGAGCCCACACTTGCACAACCGTAATGCCACACTCCGTCGTCTCCAATGCCACACTTCAACAGTTTAAACATGTGGCATTCAACGGACTAAGATGTGGCATAGAGGAGAATAAAGTGTGGCATTTGCCTCGCTAACCACAGGCAAAAGATATCAGAAATTCACAATCACAAGACATTCGAGTCATGACACTCATCTTGGCAGTATTCCCGTTAATAATACATAAATTTGCTATTGACAAAAGGCAACGATTATCTGCCGGAATCAGTAAACATTATTTTTAATTTGAAGCAAATCACAATAAAGAATGTTTCATTGTGAACAGAATTATTTCAAAAACATTCCCTATTATTTCATAATATTACTCCTGTACTGCGTCGGCGTCAGATTAACCAACTGCTTAAACGTGCGATTGAAATGAGTGATCGAATCGAAGCCGCATTCCACAGCTATCTGCGAAATATCCATCTCTCCCAATGCTAACAATTTACAAGCATATCCCACACGCATTTCCATCACATACTGCAAAAGCGTCTTCCCTATATTCTCCTTAAAGTAACGACAGAAGGCGCTGGAGTTCATGCTCGCCATTCCGGCTATTTCATTCAATTTGAGGTTACGGGTGTAGTTATTGTTTATAAAGGAAATGATTTTATCAATCCGCTTGTTCCCCAGCGTAGGAAACTTTTCGTAATAATGCAGACTTGCCAGCGTCCTTCTTTGCGGACTGACTGCCAGCTCCTGCAACAAATCCAGCAACCCACTTATCTGGTGAAAACCACTTAATGAAAGAAAGCCGGAAAGCAACTCCCCTACTCGGGTTGCATCCTGTTTCGGAAAGATGATACCTCTCTTCGATTCCTCCAACAGCATTTTTATTTGCTGAAACTGAGGGTAATAATCAAAGGAATACTGCATAAAGTTCTGCTCAAACTGAATGATAGTCCCTTGCACGCGTGAAGTGGCGTTCTCCGAACCATAAATATCATTGCTCCGCATGTAATGGGGCAGATTAGTACCGAACAGAATCACATCACCCGCAGAGAACTTCTCAATGCAGTCGCCTACAAAGCACAGACCATGACTCTCCTTTACATAAATGATTTCATACTGACTGTGGAAATGCCACGGATAAGTGAAACGATCATAATCGTAATGCCGTGCCTTGATCGGATTCGACTCCGATATAGGCAACTTTTCATTTATAATCGGTCGGCGCATATATTCTGCAAAGTTTAATTCACACACAAAGATAAGGAAAGACAATAGAAATGCTACCGCATACATGCAAAAATCCGCATATATTCTGCAAATATCCATTTATCACAGCATTATTTTTGCACGTATATTTGCAGTCAAGAATCAGTTAAACTATTAATATATAAATGTTATGGAAAAAACCTGGAGATGGTTTGGCAAGAAAGACAAAATCACGCTCGACATGCTGCGGCAAATCGGCGTGGAAGGAATTGTGACTGCCTTGCACGATGTACCCAATGGTGAAATATGGACCGAAGAGGCTATCAACGATCTGAAAACCTATATCGAGTCTTACGGCCTGCGCTGGTCTGTAGTAGAAAGCCTACCTGTTTGCGAGGCGATCAAGTATGCCGGACCGGAACGTGAACAGTTGATAGAAAACTATAAAGTCAGTCTGGCAAACCTGGGCAAGTGCGGTGTGAAAACCGTATGCTATAACTTTATGCCCGTTATCGACTGGATACGCACGGATTTGCAACATCCCTGGGCAGACGGCACTTCGTCACTCTATTTCGACCGTGTTCGCTTCGCTTACTTCGACCTTCGAATCCTCGGACGCGAAGGAGCCGAAAAGGACTACTCCGCCGAAGAACTGGCAAAGGTTGCAGAACTGGACAAGACCATCACCGAAGCAGAAAAGGATGATCTCATCGACACGATCATCGTAAAGACGCAAGGTTTCGTCAACGGAAATATCAAAGAAGGAGATAAGAATCCGGTGAACATTTTCAAGAAGCTGTTGGCCCTCTATAAAGGTATCGACCGTGATATGCTACGCGAAAACATGTGTTATTTTCTCTCCGCCATCATGCCTGTCTGCGAAGAATATGGTGTGAATATGTGCGTGCATCCTGATGATCCTCCGTTCCAGGTATTAGGTTTGCCGCGCATTGTCACCAACGAAGCGGACATCGCCTGGTTCCTGAATGCAGTGGATAACCCGCACAACGGACTGACCTTCTGCGCCGGTTCCCTCAGTGCAGGCGAGCATAACGATACTCGTGAACTGGCAAAGAAATTCGCTAAACGTACTCACTTTGTCCACCTGCGCAGCACGGCTGCCATGCCCGGAGGCAACTTTATAGAGAGCTCGCACCTGACCGGACGCGGACATCTGATTGACCTCATCCGCATCTTTGAGAAAGAAAACCCGGGACTGCCTATGCGCGTAGACCACGGGCGGATGATGCTGGGTGACGAAGACAAGGGATATAACCCCGGATATTCATTCCACGGCCGTATGCTGGCATTGGCACAGGTAGAAGGAATGATGGCAGTGGTGCAGGATGAAATAAACAATTAAAAACTAATAATTAAATAAGGAGATTATGAACGAACAATTCAGTATTGCAGGTAAAGTAGCCGTTATCACCGGTGCAGGTGGTGTATTGGGTGGCAGCATTGCCAAATGTTTCATGGAGCAAGGCGCCAAAGTAGTAGCCGTTGACATCCGCCAGGAACAACTGGACAAACGTGTAGAAGAACTGAAAGCTTACGGTGAAGATGTGATCGGCATCGTAGGTAATGTATTGGACATCGCCAGCCTTGAAAAATTGGCTGATGACATCGTTGCCAAATGGGGACGTATCGACATCCTGCTCAACATTGCCGGTGGCAATATGCCGGGTGCTACGCTGGCTCCCGACCAGAACTTCTTCGACATGGACGTTACCTGCTGGGAGAAAGTGACTAATCTGAACATGAACGGAACCGTTTATCCTTCTATGGTATTCAGCAAAGTGATGGCTAAGCAAGGTAAAGGCTGTATCGTAAACGTATCTTCCATGGCTGCTTACAGCGCTATCACCCGCGTTCCGGGTTACTCGGCAGCTAAGACAGCTGTTGCTAACTTCACTCAGTGGCTGGCAAGCGAACTCGCACTGAAGTATGGAGACGGCATCCGTGTGAATGCTATCGCTCCGGGTTTCTTCATCGGCGACCAAAACCGTGCCGTGCTTATCAATCCTGACGGTTCGCTGACAGACCGCAGCAAGAAAGTTTTAGCCAAAACTCCGATGAAACGCTTTGGAGATATCAACGAACTGAACGGCGCCGTACAATTTCTGTGCAGCGATGCGGCAAGTTTCGTGACGGGTGCATTGCTGCCGATAGATGGCGGATTTAGTGCATTCAGCGGAGTATAAAAAGTTACACCATATTTTTTCCATACAAAAGCTGTTTCAGAATTTTGAGACAGCTTTTGTTGTTTAATAAAAGAATGCGAACGTGCACTTAAAATAAATCCATATCCACCGTTTGATATTCAACATTTTCCAGTTACCTTTGTTGAAATGAAAACAAAACAAGAGAAAGGAGACGAACTTATGGCTGGTAATTATATTCGTTTCGATTGGGCAATGAAGCGTCTGCTGCGCAACAAAGCCAATTTTGGGGTACTGGAAGGATTCCTAACTACCCTTTTGAAAGAAAACATCAAAATTCAGAAACTTCTGGAAAGCGAAAGTAATCAAGAGGATGAGTTTGATAAGTATAATCGTGTGGATATGCTTGCTGAAAATTCGAAAGGCGAACTTATCCTGATTGAAGTCCAGAATAACAATGAATATGCTTACTTCCAGCGCATGCTGTTCGACACTTCCAAGCTTGTGACGGAATACATCAATCGTGGCGAAGGATACGATAAAGTACGCAAAGTTTACAGCGTTAATATCGTATATTTCTCCCTAGGCAATGGAAAAGATATCGTATATCATGGCAAAACAGAGTTCCGCGGCATCCATGAAGGGGATATTCTGGAACTAACTCCTTTTCAGAAACAGACTTTCAGTGTTGATACTGTCAGCCAACTTTATCCCGAGTATTATATTCTGAAAGTAAATGATTTCAATCAGGTGGCCAAAAGCCCGTTAGAGGAATGGATTCATTATCTGAATACAGGTGATATTCCCGACAGCGCTACTGCTCCCGGTTTAGAGGAGGTTCGTGAACACCTGAAGATAGACAGGATGACTAAAGACGAGTTGAAGGCCTATTATCGGCATTTGGATAATATTGTTATCCTCCGAGACAACATCTATACGGAACGTGCAGAAGGACGCGCAGAAGGGCGTGAAGAAGGACGCGCAGAGGGGCGTGAAGAGGGGCGTGAAGAAGAGCGTTATAGTATAGCTCTTTCCCTAAAAGAACTCAATACTCCCATAGATGTAATTATTAAATCTACTGGTCTTTCCGAAGAAGAGATTGCTACATTATAAAGAATTAGCTTTTTACTTGTTGACGGAATTAATTCCTTTCTGTGCAGAGGGGAGTTAACTCCGTCAACGAGTTTAAGACAGACCGCAGGATGTAACGGCCTTTACCTCATATTGTAACGACTTTTATCTCGGTATGTCACGACCTTTACCTCTGTATGTAAATAGAGTTACCGTGTGGGGTTAATAAAGTGACCCCAGCATGTTAATAAAGTTACCATTTAGAGTAATTGGTGCTCTTCCTATATTAATTCAACTATAAACTCGCATTATTAATCTTTTTCGCTTATATTTGCAATGTACTTCACAACGAAGTACATTTTATAGAATTTAGTTTAGTCTCCATACTGAAACTGCAACTTCAAAAATGGACAAGCCTAAACTGAAGGGTCATTCGTATGTTCAACAACTTACGATATGCGCACCTATTCAGTTTATTAGCTTGTCCGGGTTGTTGCAGACCTCAGTAGGGATGGTAAACTGTTTTAGGTGCGTTCCTTTTAACAGTATTGAACATGCAAACACCCATTATCAAATCCTACAAAGTACTCACGAGACAAAACTCCCGATGGTACAAGATAATCCTGTTTATACAACAAGGAAAAACATCTGCCATGTATATCATAAAAACGCAGGATCATGAGGTTCTTGAAACTCTCAATTCAACTTGTCTCAAAGAAATAAGAGACAAAATACAGTTTGTCGGTAATTTAATACTCGGCAAACCTCAGTCCAGTCCTATCCATCTGACATTCTATTGCAGATTTATTCATTTAGAGCATCAGCATTACTCATGCCCAATGAAGAACTATCATATAGACTACATATTATAACTCAATTTTAAATACTATGAAATACTCATCACACCCCTACAACAGAAGGAAACTAAATTTCTTCCTCTTTATACACATTACTGCTTTCTGCATGTACATGATATTGATTCTGGTACTCGTTGTCCTTCGCCTTATATTGGAAGAAAAATACAAGGTGATAGATTCACTTCAAAAACAAATACAACAGTATAAAGAAATACCCACTACTCCCATATCCCACGAATACAGGAAGTGGTGGGATGATTATAGCTTAAAAGACGATCATCGCTAACTTTATCTCTTAAAGTTTACCTATTCTTTAGAATATCTTTGACCTAATCAGTCCGGACAATGCCATACAGACTCCAAGGATTGATGCTGTAAGAAGATACTCTAACTGTTTACATCTGCAAAAAAACGTTCCTTTTCCTTGCATACTTTAAAAAGATGCATTACTTTTGCTACTGTTAAACACAGTATTCACCCCTTTAAAACTGAAAGAAAGGGACTAATTTATGTTGGAACTATAATATCTCAGCCAGGACTAAGTTGACTCATCGGGATGATGGGGCTTTGCAATTTTCTTGATTAGTCCTACAATCACATTTATAATTTTATTATTATTCACTTCAATGCAGTGGACAGATAGTGTTGTACCTATCATCATCCCATGCATTGGGTACAAACGCATATTGCACTGCCCCGTCGCGAGGCGGGCAGCCCATGCCGTATGCGTACACATGAAAAAAGAAAATATGGGAATACGATTAAAAGATTTAAGTAAGCTGGGATATAGAGACAATGTAGCACGCAGTCTGGCAGTAGCCATTGTCGGCAAACATTGCAAGCACCAAAGCAAAGAACAGATTATCAAGACACTGAGCGACGTGCTGGAAAACCCCGATACTTATAAAGAGAATGAGACATGGGGCAAACTGGCCGAACACCTGTCCCCCACCCTCATCGAAAAGAAGTTCACAGCATACGACTTGCTCGACGAGCCGTTGCCCTATAAAACCTATGGCGGCAAGTTCATAGAAACCCTTGCCAAACAGCAGATGAACCTGGCCATGAAGCTCCCCGTCAGCGTAGCCGGGGCACTGATGCCCGATGCACATGCCGGATACGGTCTGCCCATCGGCGGTGTACTCGCCACGGACAACGCCGTCATCCCCTATGCCGTAGGGGTGGATATTGGTTGCCGGATGAGTTTGACGGTGTTCGATGCCAAAGCGGATTATCTGAAAAGATACTCACATCAGATAAAAGAGGCGTTGAAAGACTACACTCACTTCGGCATGGAGGGCGGCCTGACCTTTGCACAAGAACATGAAGTGACAGAACGGGAAGAATTCCGTTTAACACCTCTTCTGAGGGGCTTACGCGGGAAGGCCATCCGTCAGTTGGGCAGTTCCGGTGGTGGAAATCATTTCGTGGAGTTCGGAGAGCTTCTTCTGCAAGGAGAAAATATGCTGGGACTGCCCGAAGGCAATTATATGGCATTGCTGTCACATTCCGGTTCGCGCGGACTGGGAGCCGCTATTGCCATGCATTACAGCCGGATAGCCCGTGAAGTCTGCAAACTTCCGCGTGAAGCGCAGCATTTTGCCTGGCTCGACTTGAACTCGGAAGAAGGACAGGAATACTGGATGAGCATGAACCTGGCAGGCGACTATGCCCGTGCCTGTCACAAACAAATTCATCTGAACCTCTCGAAAGCTCTGGGACTGAAGCCAATGGCGAACGTGAACAATCATCACAACTTCGCCTGGAAAGAGGAGATTGCACCCGGACGCACTGCCATCGTGCATCGCAAAGGGGCTACTCCTGCACAGGCTGGGCAACCGGGACTTATCCCCGGAAGCATGGCAACTCCCGGTTATCTGGTAGCAGGTCAGGGTGTGGAAGAGTCATTATGTTCCGCTTCGCACGGTGCCGGACGGGCTATGTCACGCCAGAAGGCAAAGGAGAGTTTCACCCAGTCGGCCATGAAGAAATTTCTCTCGCAGGCCGGGGTCACACTGATTGGAGGCAGCATCGAAGAGATGCCATTAGCCTACAAGAACATCGACCGGGTGATGCAGCCCCAAGAGACATTGGTAGAAGTGCAGGGCAAATTCATGCCGCGCATTGTAAGGATGAATAAAGAGTAAGAGGCAAAGGCACGAAGCTTTGCAACAGATCATGCCCGCTTTCAGTACTTTCATGCTGAGGATGGGTATATAGATTATATTCCACATGATAATTTCCGGTGTGAAGTTATCTTATTATCCGGTTTGCCAGGAATGGGGAAAGATCATTATATCCGTACATTGCCACAGGATATTCCTGTGATAAGCCTCGATGCTATCCGGCGAAAGTACAAAGTTAACCCTACTGATAAGGCTGCCAATGGCAGGGTGGTACAGAAAGCTAAGGAAGAAGCTCGCAACTGATTGATTTATTCCTCACTTACGGGGTTAAAGTGAAGATTCTTTATATCGAAAAGCCGTATGCGGTATGGAGGAAACAAAATCGTGAACGGGAATTTATGGTTCCGGAAGCGGTACTGGATACAATGCTCGGGGAGCTGGAAGTTCCGCAACTGGGGAAGGCACATGAAGTGGTGTATTCTGTCTGACAGTAGGCAAGATACATCACTCTTTGTTTATCAATTGTTCCATTGCATTAATAAAGGCCTCAGCCCGTGGACGAAGTGTATTTACCAAAGCAAGATCACAATATGCAAAGTCACTATAATCACTTGCCTGACGTTTTTCAAATAGAAGGCTAAAGGTTGCGCCATGATCTAAGCTCAAATGCCCGGTGCGAACAAAATACATAGAAAGTTGTGTCTTTACGCCATTATGTGTATTGGCTTCTATCTCACAATTTAACAGCAGTGCAGAAGCAGTATAATAGCAAGCATAATAAAGACGGTTAACGGCTGCATTGTGTTATAATCAGCTTCTTTCAGGGTTTCATAAGCACGTTCCAAACGATAATTCACAATGGCGGCACGACTTTCGGAATCAAGTTTTTCTTTCATAACACGATCCCTTCCTTCATTACATTAATGCTGAATGGGGTCGTGATTCTTTCCCATACACGACGCAACACTACCATCGGGCTGATAATCACCCCGGTCTCCACTTCCACTTCATACAAATGACGGGTAATCTCCAATTCACGTTCAGGTGCCAAATGATCACCATCCAGCAATATGAGTAAGTCTATATCCGAATCTACCTGTGCATCTCCCCGAGCTTCGGCCCCATAGAAAATGGTCTTCGCATCAGGAGCAATGCGATGCGAAAGAAGATTGCCTTGCTTTTTTTTATAAGACTGACATAGAAACAGATGAATTTCATGTACATTTGTTCAAATAAAAAATAGTACGCTTATGGGAGAATTCAATATATACAATGAAATACTCGATTTTAGTGATTTCATTCATCTGTTTCTTAGTAAGGGTAAGAGAATTACCTTAGAAAAGAGCGAGTATTTTTGCAGGGCAGAAGAGAATTTCCCTTTTGTAGCTTATCTTGAGAAAGGTGCATTCAGATATACCTGTGATGATTCCGATGGAAAAGAGCATATTTTGTCTTATGCATTTGAGAACGAAATTCTCGGCAATTATTCGCCTTTGCAGAACAATAGTTATGCAATTTCCAATATACAAGCTATTCAAAGCTCCGTTATATATATGCTTTCTATATCTGAAATAAATTCATATTTCAATAGTAGTATGGAGACTCAGTTTCTTGGCAGAAGGATAGCAGAAGTTGTTCTTTTTTCAATGGCGCAGAGGCTCAAGTCTCTGTATTGCGATACTCCGGAAGAACGGTATTTATCATTAGTTACAAAATGTCCTGACGTACTAAACAGGATAACACTCAGAGAAATGGCTTCATATTTAATGATAACACCGGAAACCTTAAGCCGGATTAGAAAAAGAATTGTATTGAAAAGAAAATCTTGATTCAAATCAAGGTTTTTATCCTTTATTTTGCTCTACTTTGCAGCGAAATAATTTTGTACCTTAATTCGATCAGTATTATGAGAGCAAAAGAAAGATTTGGAATAATGTTATTACTTCTTTACACACTCTGTTTTATTAGTTGTGATAAGGACGATAACAATGTAGAGAATATCGTTACCATGTCCGTATCGCCTGAGTTAGTATGGATAAAAGCTACACCTTCAACTCCAACCCATCCTCGTGTTCAAATTATGGAATGTAGCATTGAGGGGAATAATGAAAAACTATATATAGCTCCAGATCAAATAGAAGGCTTTGAGTATAATAAGGGATATGATTACAAGTTAAAGGTTAAGATAAGCCCTCTTGAAAATCCCTCCACTGATGGCTCCACAGTCAGGTATGAATTAAGAGAAATTATATTCCAACATAAAGCACCATTTAAGATTCAACTTACGTATGCGGTTGATGCAGAACTCAAAAGCATCATAGAAGATGATTTACGGAATACCTCATCGTACCTTGTCGGCAGCGGTTATGTATTTAATGAGGCACTCTCAACGTGGGTACTTGTAGATGCAGATTATACTCCACTATTAAATGGGATATATCACAGAGAAAACGGTCCTCATGCAGAACTTCCTACTTCCTATAAATTGTTACCACCAGATGCGCAAATCGTTACGCATGTAAAATGGACCTTTATCTTTCAATCGGGCTCTGAACAAATGATACGCCCGTACGATGCCATTATCACTCAAATTGCCGGCTCTTCTTTCAATCGTCTTTGGTTTTACGAGGATTTGACTGAGTATTATAAGACAAAATATCCGGATGCCGGAGTTAAGGGTGTTGTGCGCGTACAGCGTCTTAGTTATAACAATCGCTGATTAATCCCCTCCGCGTAGCCCTATCTACCTGCATGGAGGGGATTAAACCGAGCTACAATGTTTTCGGAAATACAACTTACTGCAATACAATACTTACCGAGAAATACGGTGCTATCTGGAAACAAGGATCATATTCCCTCCCCATCGCCTTAAAGAACGCTGACAAGCTTCTGCCATCATAATAAGCATTGCGCACCGCATTTATCCCCACCGTAACAGGCAAAAAAATGTGCTTGGAAACCTTGAATTCAGGACGGAAACCTACCACAATGTACTGGTGCGTAAAAATCTTATCATCACCATTCAACTCTGTCAAAGCCATCTGCCCACCCATTTCCGTAATGAAATTAATGCTGAACGTTTTGTTCACATTATACCCAACCGCAAGGTTAGCTCCATCCAAAGCCGAAAAGCTGCAAGTCAGTTTATGCCCATAATTCCAGTTTACGTATAATGCAGGAAACGCCATAGGATAACCGAAAGCATTGTTCAATGCCAAACCCGCACCCAGTTCCAGATTAGGGAGTATACGCCTGACAAAGACCAACCCCGCACTTCCCAATACGTTCCGGAAACGTAAATGCGAAAACCGTGTATCATCCGTATATACACCGACACCGACGCTTACCATCATCGACCATTTCTCACTCAAAGGCCGCACATGGAAAAGCGACATCTGCAAATTCAGAATCTCGGACAACACAAGAGGCTCTGCAATATTCTTATTATTCAGAGACGCATAATCTCCCGAAAGTCCGATACCCCATATCGTAGGCTGATTGCTTTCGTTCTTTTTCATCGACAGAGGCAGATTGGCACTTCCGTGATAGACCATAGCGGAACCTTTACTGTTACCCACTTTCTGATTGTGTTCATCCCGATAAGCCGATGTACCGAAATACTCTGTTTTAATAGTGATCTGTGCAGTGCATTCCACAGAAAGCTTTAAAACTAAGACCGTTGCAATAGATATCCACTTCATTTTTGCTCTTTCTTTTAATGATTTGTATGCCACAAAGATTGTCAATATCAATGCGAACGAGGAAATCTTTTTGACCAAACCCCGGCCTGCTTATGACGAAACGGATAAGCAGCAACCACTTTATCCCTTATCTTTGCAACATGAAGAAACATCAGACTTTCAAACCGCGGCAGCTCTCTACTATCTTTTGGCTACTCATTGCCGGCACTTTCTGGATACAATTCCTCAATATGTCGACCAGTATATGCGAAGCAACGCTTCTCACCATCTGCATAAGTGGCAGTTATATGCTGGTGAACCAATATCTATGCAACCATCTGCTGAAAAAAGCGATACGCACCAAGCAGATGAAACCTTTCTGGATATTGTTTATAGTGCTTTGCATCCCCACAAGTACACTGGTAGCTTCCTACTTCGTTCTCTTCCAGTATCTTGAACAAACAGGTATGTTCCCTGTATCCAACATCTTCGTAGAGGGAGAAGAGAGCCTTCTTTTCAACTCTATCCTCTTGCTACCGGGTACATTGGTTATTAATCTCGCCTTCTGTGGCCTGTGCTTCTATTCGGAAAACCTGCAATTAGAAAAAGAGAAATCTCAATTCCTCTTCCAGACATTACGGCAGCAAATCACCCCTCACTTCATGTTCAATGTGTTGAATCACATCAACATCCTGATACAGGATAATGCGCCTTTAGCTTCCTCCCTGTTAGAGAAATATTCCGATATCCTGCGCTACCAATTGTATAACGGTCAGAAAGATCTTATCAGCCTGGAACAGGAGATAGAATTCCTGCAAAACTACATAGCGATAGAAAACATTCGCTGGGAAGACAAACTGGCCGTAAGCACCGAATGGGAAGTAGAAGACGGCAGCATCGAATTCCCGCCTTTGTTATTACTGACATTCATAGAAAATGCCTTTAAACATGCATCGCACACACCCACGGAGAAAGGACAAGTACAGATACGGCTCAAACAAAATGTCCATCATATCCTTCTTGAAGTCGGCAACACCAGTTCCCCGCATCTGCAACGACCAGGCACCGGACTGGGACTGGCCAATGCAATCAAACGACTGGACATCCTGTTTCACAAGAAGTACCAGTTGTCCGTCAACCAAACAGATGCCTATTATCAAACCTCACTTAGCATTGAAATATAAAAGATGAAAGACTCCCCTGAACAACAACCCCTGAAATGCCTCATCGTAGACGACGAACAAATCGCCATCAAAGGCATTGCCAACCACATCAGCAAACTGGACTTTCTCACAGTCAACGCCACCTGTTCTTCTGCACTCGAAGCAAGAGGAATATTAGAAAACCAGTCTATCGACCTCATGTTTCTGGATATCAATATGCCCTATCTTTCCGGCATCGATTTCCTGAAATCATTGGATGAAGCACCGTTGACCATACTAACTACCGCCTACTCCGAATATGCCCTGGAAGGCTATCAACTCAATGTTGTTGACTACTTACTGAAACCAATTTCTTTTCAGCGTTTCTTCCAGGCAGTGACCAAGGCCGCCCATACCTTCAGAACCCAACTCTTACTGCAAAATAATGGAATAGAAGAAACCGCCCGGGAAATGTATATCAGGCAGGGGGATGCATTTACCCAGATATCCTGGAAAGATATACTATATGTAGAAGGTATGCAGAACTATCTGAAACTGCACTTCAAGTCCAAAACTCTCGTCATCCATCAGACCATGGCTTCACTGGAAGAAATTCTGCCTCAAAGTGCCTTCTTCAGAATACACAAGTCTTTCCTTGTAAACCTCTCGCACATCGATTCCATTGCCAAAGGAAGAGTCTTCATCAATGGGAAAGAACTTCCAGTTTCAGCTCTGCGACGGGAGGAATTACTGCAAACAGTAGTCTATAAGAATTTAATCAGCAAATAAAAATTAGGCACATCCCTTCATGAACCATGACGGATTAGACAAGATTTCCGAATATTACATCTATCTTTGCAGGCGTAAACAAACAACGCACATTTTATAGAGAAAGTTTCTAAAACTCATTACCAAACTTACGCATAAAACAGATGAAAACAATCGTAAACGTCCCTACTAAGCAAAGCCTGATTCGGGAAACAAGAGATTATTTAATGATCGCCCTCGGATTAATTCTTTATGGTATAGGCTGGACAGTATTTCTGTTGCCCAATGACATTACCACCGGAGGAGTGCCGGGTATCGCCTCCATAGTCTATTTCGCCACCGGCTTCCCTGTGCAGTACACTTATTTCAGCATCAACCTCATCCTGTTACTACTCTCCATCCGCATCCTGGGCTGGAAGTTCAGTATCAAAACAGTGTTTGCCGTATTCACCCTGACATTCTTCCTTTCCATCATTCAGAGACTGGCAAGCGGCGTGGTCTTACTGCACGATCAGCCTTTCATGGCGTGCGTCATCGGTGCATCCCTCTGCGGAGGCGGCATAGGCATCGCCTTTTCTTCCAACGGTAGCACAGGCGGAACGGATATCATTGCCGCCATCATCAACAAATACCGGGATATCACATTAGGCCGTGTAATGCTGATCTGTGACCTGATTATCATTTCTTCCAGTTACTTTGTGTTGAAAGATTGGGAGAAGGTGGTTTACGGTTATGTAACCCTGTACATTTGCAGTTTTGTTCTGGATCAGGTAGTGAACAGTGCCCGGCAATCCGTACAGTTCTTTATCATCAGTGAGAAATATGATGAAATAGCCCGGCACATCAATGTATATCCACACCGGGGCGCCACCGTCATTAATGCTTCCGGATTTTATAGCGGTAAGGAACAAAAGATGTTGTTCGTACTTGCCAAGAAGCGCGAATCAACAATTATTTTCCGATTGATAAAGGATATAGATCCAAATGCATTTGTATCACAAAGTGCGGTAATCGGAGTATACGGGGAAGGGTTCGACAGAATAAAGGTGAAATAGCTACGAGTTACGAGTTACGAGCTACAAGTGACAAGTAGTTTCAAAGTGCGATAGCAAAACACAGCGCAGCTACTTGTCACTTATAGCTTGTAGCTCGTAGCCACCTTCTTTCCAAATATACACTACAGGGCGGCGGAGATACGGTTTCAGTTTCTCTGCCGCTTCTTTATCCATATAGTCAGTAGTTGTAAAAGTAAAGGTCAGTGTATTGTCCTTTGCAGAAAGATCGGCTTTCATCAGCAACATATCTGCCTGTTCGCCGGCATCTCTCACTTCATAATCCATCACCGTATCGGGTAATGACAGGAAATCTTTCATTACAGGAGGCGTGAGGAAAGAAGAAGCGGGCAATTCTTCCCAACCGGTGGTATAGAAATGGACATCACTATCACAAGCAGGGGCACAAGCTGTAGATACGGTACAGATTACTTTCGTGCTGTCGCTCGTAGCCAGCAGTTTCATTTGCCAGGAGCTTTGCGGTGTCATCTGGATACGGATATAGTCGGGAGCAAGCTCCGTCATTTCCGATTTGCCGCCAAAACGGTTGGTTACTTCCGCTTTCATCTTACTTTCAAGGAAGTCGATACAGTCGGCACGGTTCACGGCAGTAAGCAACGGACTGAGGCTATCGGGCATATTTTTGAAAAAGGTTTTAGCTTCCTGGGCTTGCAGAGAACACGTCCAGGCACAAGCCAAACACAAAAACATAGTCAATTTCTTCATCATATTATTTTTCTGTTATTCCTATTTTGTATTTTATTACTTCAACACAATCTTCAGAGCCAGGAGCATATCTCTTCAAGAAAACGTGCATCTGTTTCGTCAAAGGTATTCAGGCTTTCACTATCTATATCGAGCACACCCCACACCTCGCCATTCTCACGAATCAACGGAACAACGATCTCCGAGCGCGACAACGAACTGCAAGCTATATGTCCGGGGAATGCATCTACATCGGGCACCACCAACGTCTCCGCCTTAGCCCATGCCGTGCCGCAAACACCCCGTTCTTTCCGGATACGTGTGCAGGCTATCGGTCCCTGAAAAGGGCCCAATACCAGTTCTTCTTCTTTCACCAGATAGAATCCCACCCAAAAGAAACCGAAAGTCTCTTTCAGCGCAGCCGAAACATTTGCCAGATTGGCTATAAGGTCATTTTCACCTTCAATCAGGCTCTTTATCTGGGGAAGCAAAGTCTGATACTTTTCAGCCTTGCTGCCATTGCTGATACATAAATCTTCTGCCATATATTCTATCTTGAGATTTATTTACTTCCCAAATATAAGAAGAACATTCCAATCAATACCAAAATGAGGTCGACAGCCTTGCTTTTTAAATTCTTTTCACGGAAGAAGAGCGCTCCGAAAAGGAAGGAAACCACTACACTGCCACGGCGAACCATTGAGACTATGGAAATCATGGAGTCTTCATAACTCAGGGCATAGAAGTAGGCAAAGTCGGCGGCACTGAGGAAGATGGATATCAGGATGATGGTCCAGTCCCAACGGAAAGGGGTACTTTCTTTTCGCTTGGGATACCACAGCAAAAGAATGATGGGACACATTATAAATACCTGATAAACATTATACCACGACTGCACCACCATAGGATTGAATTGCTTCATCAGATACTTGTCATAAAGTCCGCTGATAGCTCCGGTGATGGCAGCCAGCACGATGAAGTAAATCCATTTGTTATGTTTAAAGTCAATGCCTTCCTTCTTACCGGAACGACTCAGCATAAAGAAAGAAAGTATGGCAAGCATGACTCCGATCCATTGATACAGGTTCAGACGTTCACCGAATATCAGCATGGCACCCACCAGCACCATTACAGGGCGGGTAGCATTAATCGGGCCGACAATCGTCAACGGCAAATGCTTCATGCCAAAGTAACCGAATATCCAGGAAGATAGAACGATAAACGACTTGACAATGATAAACTTATGTACTTCCCAGCCTACAACAGGCACTTCAAACATTGTTCCGTTCAAAGCAGGAGTAAAAGCGGAAATCAGTATGAAAGGAAGAAATATCAGGCTGGAGAATACCGTATTCAGAAACAGAACGGGAAGCACAGCATTATCGCGCAATGATTTCTTCTTAAATGCATCATAAAAACCCAGCAAGGCAGCTGAGAGAAAGGCGAGTAATAACCACATGGTTCTTAGTTAATTAATTGTTAGTTATTCAGTTATTATCTGCGATGAATAATTCCCCGGGATATGTGACATCTACCAGAAACAGAGCATTGCCCGGAACGGATGTACCAGCCTTGCAACGGTCTTTCTGTTCAATGACCCGGCGAAAACCATCAACGGTGAGCTTACCACGGCCTACTTCGAGCAAAGTGCCGACAACGGCACGAACCATATTGCGCAGGAAACGGTCCGCCTGAATGGTGAATACCCAGGTTACATCGTCTATCTGAGTCCAGGCGGCATGCATGATGCGGCAGTTGTTTGTTTTTACGTCCGTATGCAGTTTGCTGAAACTGGTGAAGTCTGTATAATTAAACAAACTACGGGCCGCTTCGTTCATTCGTTCGAAGTCGGGTGTCTGGAAAAGACGACAACGGTATTGACGATTGAAGGGAGACTTTGCCGTAGTCACGTAGTATTTATACATGCGTGCCGTTGCATCAAAGCGGGCATGCGCATCGGGCTTCACTGCACGGAGGCGGTAAACAGAAATATCGGGCGGCAAAAGGCGGTTTAGTTTGTCGGTAAAGAAAGCCGTATCAAGCGGTTCGTCACTATCAAAGTGGGCAACCATCAGAGAAGCATGCACCCCGGCATCGGTACGTCCGGCACCAATAACCTCTACTTCACGGCGCATCAGTGTGGCAAGTGCACGCATCAGACACTCTTGTACACTGTCTCCGTTGGGTTGTATCTGCCAGCCGTGGTAGGCGGTTCCGTCGTAAGCTAAATAAATAAAATACCGTTGCATACTCTTTTGCTTTCATTTTTCGGGCGCAAAGGTACAAAAATAAGGCTATAAGGAAGAACTCTCTTTTCTTTTTCCTACTTTTGTGCCCACATAAAAACATTTTCAAGCAATATGCAACAAAGATACAATAAACTTCCGCTTTTATTTTTAGCAATACTTATGGCCGGAACTTCCCTTGCCGGATGCAAAAAGAAAGATATGTCCCTCAAACTGAACGAACCGCGAAATATTAAAGGAGTAATCAGTTACAGACGAACCTTCGGTGACTTGAATGAAGCGCATCTGAATATTGCACAAGCCATAGGCATTACGCCAATTGCCTCCCGCAAAGAGGCTGAACACATGAAGGAAAAACTTCAGCACATCGAAACGAATGATTTATATGTAGTAGACTCGCTGACACATTCCATCCCATATCTCATTAAAGGTGCAGCACAACTATTAGATACCATCGGTGCTAATTTCCTCGATTCGCTGACAGCCAAAGGACTCAATCCGAATAAGATTATCGTAACCTCCGTACTCCGTACACAGGATGACGTAAAACGCTTGCGCCGCCGCAATGTAAATGCTTCTGCAAACTCCGCACACTCCTACGGGACAACGTTCGATGTCAGTTGGAAGCGTTTTGAGAAAGTGGAAGATGAAGATGGACGCCCACTACAGGATGTCAGTTCAGATACATTGAAACTCGTACTCTCCGAAGTATTGCGCGACTTGCGGAAAGCGGATAAATGCTATATAAAGTATGAGTTGAAGCAAGGATGCTTCCATATTACGACGAGAGGAAAATAACAAATTAGGTATTTTCATTCTTCCATCATCCTCCACGCCAACGGCAGACACGTCACGATATCCCCGGCTGTCATTCCTATCGCCCCATACTTCTTGCAAGCGATATCTCCGGCAAGCCCGTGAACGTACATCGCCAGACAAGCTGCATCTTCCGAAGCATACCCTTGTGCCAACAAAGCCAGCACTACACCCGTCAACACATCTCCACTGCCGCCTGTTGCCATACCCGGATTACCTGTAGTATTAAAATAGCACTTCCCTTGCGGAGTAATAACCACAGAATAAGCACCTTTCAAGATGATATATGTTCCTGATGTTCGCGCCAACTCACGTGCTTTCGTTAAGCGTTCATAAGAGTCCTGACATTTTCCTACCAACCGTTCCAGCTCTTTCGGATGCGGTGTCAGAATACTCCCTTTCGGTAAGCATCCGATATAATTGCGATGCCCTGCCAGTACATTCAAAGCATCAGCATCCACTACCATAGGAGATAAACAACTGTCTATCTGTTCCAATACCGCACCCTCTGTTTCTTCCGCCTTGCCCAAACCCGGGCCGATGCCCACTGCCTGATAATCATCCGTATCCGTAGGACAGGCAAAACAGGTATCACTGGGGTCCAGTTCCGTCATAGCCTCCGGCACGGAAGTCTGCACAATCATATTGTTACAATAAGGCACATGCATCGTCAGCAACCCTACCCCAGAGCGCAGGCAAGCTTTTGCGGCAAGCACCGACGCTCCCGCCATTCCTTGCGAACCGGCAATAAGCAAGGCGCGTCCAAAGTCCCCTTTATGGGCAAACTTATTTCTCGGTTTCAACAGATCCTGCATATCCTCAGCCTCCAGCAGACTATAATCAGTCTCCATCTCCTCTATCGCATCTTCACTCAGACCGATATCCAGCAATTCCCATTCACCCACGAACTCCTGATTCTCAGCAAAGAGAAAAGCCAGCTTCGGCAATTGCAGACTCAGCGTCACATCCGCCCGGACAATATTAGCTTTGATATTGAAGGTATTCTCCTCCCCCATCAATCCCGAAGGAACATCAATAGCCACAATCTGTGCCGACGAAGCATTGATATACTTCACCACGGCAGCAAAACCACCACTTAGCGGCTTGTTCAATCCACTACCGAACAGTCCGTCGATAACCACATGGTCAACCGTCAGCACGGGCGGGACGAATTGTGATGTCACTTCATGGAAATCCACATTCTTCACATCCGCCAGTCGTTCCTTGTTCGCCTCGCAATCAGGAGAAAGCTCTCCTTTGGTATTAAACAGATAAACTGATACCTGGTAACCCTTTTCCGCCAGCAATCGGGAGACTGCCAATGCATCTCCACCATTATTGCCCGGTCCGGCAAATACCGTAATCGGTGTTTCAGCCTCCCAGCGTTTCGTAATCGCTTTTGTCAATGCCTGCGAAGCACGCTCCATCAGGTCGATGGAAGCAATCGGTTCATTCTCTATGGTGTAAGCATCCAACTCTTTGATGCTTTGAGTAGGAAATATCTTCATATTTATCTTTCTCTATTATTGTTCAAATTCCAAGCTATAAATTTCATCAAGAATAAAAATCTACCTCACGTCGGATTGTTTCATCCGCATCAAAGTCATATTTCATTTCTTACAAAGATAAATTGTATTTTATAAAATACAAAACATTATCGCTCAGAAATGAGCTAAATGATAATTTAGAGGAGAATGGGTACGCGGACGACGCGGATCAATTTAGCTCATAACCGTACAAAAACGAATTAATTCATTGTTTTAACTGTTTATTTGTCCTAATTTATAATCATCGAAAATTGGTTTTGTAAATACTTAATTATCAGGTGTGTTATAATCAGGGTATCATACTGAGACCCCCTAAGTATGCGACTGCTCTCGCAAATGCTTTGTTTTATAAATATTTATTATTTATATTGAAGGTATTTGTCATATCGGATTATCGTTTTGTTCATAACTCCTACAAGAAGAAACCTGAAAAACAAATAAACCATAAAAGAAAAGCCATACATCTAAATAACCTTTTTTATTTGCTGGAAAACACACATTCTGTTGCATCTTTTATATTTTTGCTATCAATAAGACAAAAACTAAATCTACACACATGAAAGGCTTTAATAACTATACGGAGCGTGAAGAATTCTCCATATTCAAAAAATTCTTTTTGGATCATGGACGACGCAAGGAAATGAAGAAAAAAGAATATTTTGCGGAACAAGGCATTATCACAACACATGCCGCCTATATCGAGAAAGGCATGTTCCGCTATGTATGTACGGATGAAAACGGATGTGAACACATTGTAGGCTATGCTTTTGCAGGAGAATATGTCGGTGATTATCCACAATGCATAAAGAAGGAGAAAGCAATGGTAAGCATTCAGGCTACAACCGATTCTCTGATATATTGTGCATCTGCCCAAGAAATGATCAACTTCTTTTCTACCGATAAATCTACTCAGGAATTAGAAAAAATTTTAGCGGAAGAGCTCTTTGTCCAGACTTATAAGCGCTTGCTGGATATTTACTGCAAAACACCTACTGAACTATATGTGGATTTAGTAAGACGCTACCCGGATTTTCTAAATTATATCACACTCAGGGAGATAGCTTCTTTTCTCCGGGTCACCCCTGAAACAATCAGCCATATACGAAAGAATATCAAGGGAATAGAGTTTTGTTAAAAAATCATAGGATTATCACTTTATTTTGAAAGCCTTGAATTCGTTCAAGGCTTTTCTTTTTTTTATGCACTTAATTTGTAGCGAGTTAAACGTTAAAGACTAACGATACCATACCAAAGTAGAATTAAACGTTCGATAAAGAATAATCACTCTTAAAATACATAATTATGAAACATGTACATTTTCTCTTTATGGCATTAGTGGCTCTGTCCATTCAAGGCTGCCAAGATGATTTTAATGTTCCGTCCGAACAAGCAAGCAGAAGCTATGAGCAGGACGCAGAGGTACTGAACAGGTTTGTCGAGATAAACAAGACGACGCATGAGTATTATATCAATCCCAATAAGCAGACTACCGCTCTGTCTTATATCACCAATGCGGATGCGGAGGAGTTAGCTGTCGTCAATTCATTGAATCTCGATGTATTTCAGCAGAGCATCAACCGCGTAAGCAAACTGTCGGGACAATTTGCATCCAATCACGGAGTGGATTATGTGGTGATGATGACCGGCAACGAAATCTATGTGAGCCGTACCAAAAGCGATTCCCCTGTAGTGCTGGAAAGAATAAATGAGAATGAAGCCACCCGCAGTTACTATCCCAGAACTGTTTCCTTAAAAGTAACCGATAGCGAAAAGGAATACACCGTTTATAGAAGCGGGGATATTGAAACATCCATTGAACTCTTTCCACAGGCCTACAAGAATGCAGGTTGGGCATTTCTCGTTTCTTGTGAAATGAAGGAAAACGGCAACAAACAAATGGTGAGCGTACTCTTCTGCGGTGTAGGTCATAGAATGATGACTCCCCGCTTTGCATGGCACGCAGACCAGCCGGATGCAGAATGGAACTTCGGAGTAGCAAGCAGTTGTGACAGCAACGCCACCATAGCAAGACTTAATATTTCACATCCATGATAAAAAACTCATACATCTATTTGCCGCTTATCATTCTCTCCCTACTGACGGGCTGCGCTGAGAAATCGGGCTACTACGACGACGGGCAACAAGAAATTATCGACAACTTGACCAAAAACAAGGGATGGGAACGCTCCTACCACATGACGTCATATGATGGCAGAGAGTGCGATGTATATGAATTGTGGATATTCAAAAGCGATGCCACCGGCTCCCGTAAATTCGTGTGGAGCTATGACGATGGAGAAGTCTCCGAAAACATGGGTTATTTCCGCTGGTCGTTTACGATACCTAATTTTAAGATTATCTATATGGATAGCGGGTTATATTGGGAAATAAAACAGCTGACCACCGACAAATTGCACATATACGAAACTTATGACGATCCGATAACTGTTCCCGGACAAGATTACAGAGAATACAGGGAGTATGAATCACTACCGCTCTCTACAAAATAACGGAACAATCTAAACTAGACTTTTCAAGAGAAATCCTGCTTCGCGATTCTGTGAGGCAGGATTTCATATTGCATGCACGCAAATATTGCATGGGAGTTTGTCCGGTATACTTCTTAAAGTCCTTAATGAAATGATTCGTGTCGCTATAACCACTATCCGCAGTAACGCGAACCAAATCTTTCTGTACCCGAAAAGCAGTATAAGCATGGATGAACCGCTGCAAAGAAGAGTAACACTTAGGCGTCATGCCGACTGCTTCGGAAAAATTTCGTTCCAGCCATTTATAGTTAACGCCTAAATGAGACTTTAATTCATCGATGGATAATGTTCCTTTATGCAACCTGATATAGCGAATGGCCTCATCCAGCAGTTTATTAGATTTTTCATTTACGGATAGGACATCGCGGATACAAGTTTCTAAAAGTTCTATCTTCTCTCCTACTTCCCCACATTGCTGCATTTCTTCAAGTAAAGCATCCGAATTATGAAATACGGATTGCAGATTCCAGAAAGGACGGATATTGAGTTTTTTGGCATCCAACCCAAACAAGCGATAAAAAGATGCAGGTTTAAACCGTACTATCAGCAGATAAGTGCCCTTTCCGGAGAAACGGACAACCATCTTTTCAAAAGACCTTGTACTGAACCAACCGGATTTGAATCTGGAAGTTGCCTCATTATACTCCAACTCTACTTCATCTTCCGCCTCGGACAGGAATGCTAACATAGGTGTTCCATCGTTATACGCCAGGCTATCGGATAAATCGCAGCAAGGGAAGATAAAGAAACTATCGACATACTCTTGCAGATCTTTTGCAGGAGTCATTGTCCTTATCCCCTCAAGAGAAGCGAAAGGATGTGATATGATATGTTCTAATAGGCTTACCGGCATGTGTGCAAAAGTACATAAATATAGGATAGTACAGAACGATATGTCTAAAATTTACCATAAGGGTTGATGTCTATGGGTTACTTTTGCCTAAAAAAAGTAATATGATTAAGCCGATAACAATTTACGGGAATCCCGTACTGAGAAAAGAATGTGAAGATATAGAACAGGATTATCCCAACATTCGGGAGATTATAGAAACCATGTGGCAAACACTGCAACATGCAGATGGATGCGGTCTGGCTGCGCCACAAATAAATCTCCCTATCAAACTATTTATAGTGAATAGCCGGGACACTTATGCATACATGTCAGCCAAAGAAAGGGAACATTTCTTTGCAAAAGATGATTGCGGGATAGAAGAAACATTCATAAATGCGGAAATAACGGCATACAGTGACGAGGTATGGACTACGGGAGAAGGCTGTCTGAGTATTCCCGATCTGTATGAGGAAGTGACACGACCCTGGTCCATAACAATAAAGTATCAGGATAAGGAATTTAATGAGCAAGTCAAGGTTTACCACGGATATACGGCACGAATCATTCAACATGAGTTTGAGCATACGGAAGGGAAACTGTATATAGATCATTTGTCGCCTTTCAGGAAACAATTATTGCGGAACAAACTGGCACGCATCCTGAAAAGAAAGATAAATGCGTCATATCCAACACAAAAGTCATATTAAACCGAAGATTATGCCTGACTTTTCGTATTTTTGTTGCAAGTATCATTCCTTAAAGAGTATCCATTTCCGAATAATGCATCAAAAAGAATATGAAGCTAACCGTATTAATAGATAACAACACCTACATCGATGAATATTATATAGGTGAACCTGCATTGAGCTATTACATAGAAGATGACAATGAACGCCTTCTGTTTGATACCGGATATTCTGACGCATTCATCAGGAATGCACAGGCGATGAATATAGATTTATCTGCAATATCCACCCTTATACTTTCGCACGGTCATAATGACCATACAGGCGGGATAAAATATCTGATGAACCAATATCCAGATTGCAATTGCAAGATTGTGGCTCATCCGGACGTATTTAAAAAGAGAATCTACAATGAACTTCACATTGGTTCTCCACTGATAGAAAAAGATGTAAAAAAGGTGATGAACTTACATTTGACCAAGCAGCCCGTCAAAGTAAGTAAGAACATAACTTTTCTTGGAGAAATACCGATGATGAATGACTTTGAGCGCCGGCATGCCATAGGAGTCATCGAAGAAAGTGAACGGTATGACGATTATGTAATGGATGATTCCGCCATTGTTCACCAGGGAAAAGACGGTTTATTCATTATCACAGGCTGTTCCCATAGCGGAATATGCAATATCATTGAATATGCCAAAGAGGTATGCAATGAACGGAAGATTGTCGGAGTTATAGGTGGTTTTCATCTGTTCAAGTTGTCGGAAAGGCTTACGAGAACGATAGATTATTTTCAAAAAAATGGTATCGAAGAACTGTATCCATGCCATTGCGTCTCTTTCAAAGCGAAAGCGGAAATACATAAGTCAATACCCGTACACGAAGTGGGTGTCGGACTAAAAATAGAGATCGAATAGTAACCTAAATAATAAAGTTATGAAAGTATTCAGTTTATTAGTAGCACTTATGGCTTTAAGCTCATTGGGAGGAAACGGCAACGGTTCTATGAACCTTCGTGAAAAAGCCATTGATACGAATCGCCCCAATGGATGGTATTATATCACGAGTGGTAAACAAGACAGCCTTTCGACAGAGCCAATCGTAACGACCAAAGATTTTGCCTCCATAAGCCTTGACTCTTCCTTAAATGAACGGACAGGCGAAATGATATACCAAATTGTAGGAAGAGTAAACGAACAGTCGATTGAAGTATGGGCAGATGCAACCGAACGGTCTATAGGTAAACATATCGGCTTTGTATGTAACAATAAGGTAGTATGCAATCCTCGGGTTAATGCTCGGATTCCAAATGGCTATTTTGCTATTTCAGGCAAAGAAGTTGAGTTTAAAACACTGTACAGACAAGTTCAAGAGGACATTAGAAACGAAGAGATTTCTTCAGAACATAAGAAAGCATGGGAAGAAGCCCGCAAGGTACGCGAATCCATTACCGACTCTACTTTCCTTAAGACTAAACGTCCGATGTCCGATGATGCAATCGGTCCTTACAATTACCATACAGGATTGATGGAAGACCGGGCATACAATCAAACGGTTTATGTGATAGCAATAGATAGAGCTAAAAAATTCCTTTCAGTCGAGAATAACCAATTAGTTTTGAATCTGAAATCGGGTGAGGAAATCAATATAGCGGAAGATTTGTTCCAATATATCATCGGACTATTCAACGATTGGAACAAATGGGTAAAAGAAGGACGATGCAAGATCGTAAAGAATGAGGAAGGATATTACGACATTGAACCTACTCCTCAGAAGAAGAAAAATTAAGATCCTTTCTCCAAACCTTTCAAAGCAGCAATAGAATCGGAAACATAAGCATTATCCGGTTCTATGGATCGCCAATAACAAAGAGTTCCGATCAGACGTTTCAGGTAAGCAGGATCATGAGAGCCTATCCGGCGTTGATGCTCCGCAAGCCCTTTCGTCAGAATGAAATGGACATTCTTGCGTATCTCCCTTTTCTTTGCTTTGGGAATGGTCAGCTTCACACCGGAGCTGATGGAAACGCCTGTGATAATCTTTCTCTTATGCTCACTCAGGAAACGGGTCTTCTTATGATTGATTTCAAACTTTTCCTCCCGAATGATCTGTTTAATCAGAGGCAATATCTGTTGCGCTAAAAGGACATCTCCTGAAAAAGTAAGATCGTCTGCGTAGCGGGTATAAACCAGATTGTATTCAGTAGCCAGTGCCGCCAGTTTTTTATCCATCTCATAAGAAATGATATTACTCAGTGCCGGACTGGTAGATGCCCCTTGCGGCAGGCATCTGTGCACACAGCATAAAGCAGCAAGCACTCTTGCAATCTTCGGCGGATATCCCATGCCCTCGAACATTTTCCGTACCCGCGGGCTGCGTATAGAACCAAAGAAATCATGAATGTCAGTTTTCAGCACATAAGGCTTGCCCAAGTGCGGCCGGACATTATCGGAGATGGACATCTTGCACCGGAAACCAGTAGCTGCGGGATGAATATTCACAAATGACAGTACGCGATGATTTATAGTGTCCTGAATGGATTTCAACTCTTTATCCGGAGCTGAAATCATACGGTAGCCTCCTTTTCTTTTACCAATCCAGAATTCCCGATAATGCCCGGGAATATCTTTCAGTATCTCCTTCAGAGTAGCTTCTTCTACTCCTAACAGATTGGCACACTTTGCCACCGCCTCCTCGTCGAACCACGGAATGGTTATCGAAGCAGAAGTACCAAAGTACTGGCTGAACCATCCTTTACGGGTAGTTTCAGTATCGGTAACATCTTCCGTATTGCTGCGGTTACCGGCTTTCCACCTTTTGTAACCTTCCTGTTTCTTGCTTGAAGAAATAATTCTATAGACCAACAGGCAGGTAATAATAAGTACCGTTATTAGAATTCCATTCATCTCACATGTATATATAAAAAAGAAGAGGATGAGTATTTACTAATGTAAATCGTGGTATTTATACCAGAGTATTTACATTCTAAGAAAGCTCCTGAGCTTACGAGGCGACTACACCTCTTTCCTGCTAAATATTTTCCTCATCCTCTTCGGATGCAAAAATAGACTTTTTCAGTTGACCGAACAACAGACGTGCAAATTATTTACGCACATATATACAACAAAACAAGTTTTTTCATAGCAAATTCACAATCAAAAAACAAAATACAGAATTAATCTCTAACTTTGCATTCTATAAAGAAAAACATAACATATAATCAATGAGTACATCCAAACACCCTAAAGGTCTTTACC
Organism: Bacteroides timonensis; assembly: GCF_000513195.1. GTDB lineage: Bacteria > Bacteroidota > Bacteroidia > Bacteroidales > Bacteroidaceae > Bacteroides > Bacteroides timonensis. Next base: position 193,822 of record NZ_CBVI010000001.1, read on the forward strand.
TTATCTTCGCTACCAGCACGGCGGAACGTTTCAGCTACTATGGTATGCGTGCTATCTTCATCCTGTTTTTAACTCAGGCGCTTCTGTTCGACAAGGAGCATGCCGCCTCTATTTATGGCAGCTACACCGGACTGGTTTATCTTACCCCGCTTATCGGTGGATATATCGCAGATAAATACTGGGGCATCCGGCGTTCTGTTTTCTGGGGTGCCATGATGATGGCAGTGGGGCAATTCCTGATGTTCTTCAGCGCTTCGATGCTGGATGTCAAGGAACTTTCTCACTGGTTGATGTACGGAGGACTTACCTTTCTTATATTAGGAAACGGATGTTTCAAACCGACAGTTACAACATTGGTAGGACAACTTTATGAACCGGGAGACAGGCGACTAGACTCCGCTTATACCATATTCTATATGGGAGTAAATGTGGGTTCATTCTTTGCTCCATTAGTCTGCGGCTACTTCGGTGAAACAGGCGACCCTAACGACTTCAAATGGGGATTCCTGATTGCGGCAATTGTTACTGTACTTACGGTTATTCTGTTTCAAACGCAGAAAAATAAATATCTTATCGGACCTGACGGACAACCACTCGGTATTATACCGGATGCAAAACGCGAACATCCCAAAGAGAACAAAACGGCTCAACAAACTGCCATAGATAAAGATAAGACTATTCGCAAATACCTGCTTCTCGCCATATTAGCCATCGTTATTGCCAGCTTCTTCTACTGGTGCTTCGGCAATGACTGGTTCAGTATCGGCATCTTCACTGCATGTATTGTTTTCCCTGTCAGCATCTTACTGGATGGTTCACTTACTAAAATAGAGCGCAGTCGTATCTTCGTTATTTATATCATAGCTTTCTTTGTTATCTTCTTCTGGGCCGCCTACGAACAGGCAGGTGCTTCGCTTACTCTCTTTGCAGCGGAACAAACTGACCGTTTCGTCTTCGGCTGGGAAATGCCGGCTTCGTGGATACAGTCTTTCAATCCGTTCTTTGTCGTAATTCTGGCTGCCATCATGCCGGGAGTATGGGGATTCCTCAGTAAACGAAATGCAGAACCGGCTTCTCCTACCAAACAGGCCATCGGTTTACTTTTGCTCTCTTTGGGGTATCTGATTATTTGTTTTGGCGTAAAAGATGTTCAACCAGGCGTAAAGGTTAGTCTTATCTGGTTGACCGGACTTTATTTTATCCACACCGTAGGCGAGTTATGCCTCTCTCCTATCGGTTTGTCAATGGTAAACAAACTGACACCTATCCGCTTTGCTTCGTTGATGATGGGAATATGGTATCTATCAATGTCCACCGCCAATAAATTTGCCGGGACTCTTGCCGGCCTTTATCCCGAAGACGGCAAGGTGAAAACCTTACTAGGATTCCGCATTGAAAATATGTTCGACTTCTTTATGGTATTCGTTATCATGTCCGGAGTAGCCTCCCTTATCCTCTTCCTACTCTCAAAGAAATTACAGAAGATGATGCATGGAGTGGAATAAAAATCGTATTTTTGTGCCAATTTTAAAAATCTATCCCTTATGGACACCATACAAATAAAAGACAAAAAGTTCACTGTTTCCATCAAGGAACAGGACATTCTGAAAGAAGTAACCCGCGTTGCAAATGAAATTAATCGCGATCTGGCTGGTAAAAATCCTCTGTTTCTCAGCGTCCTGAACGGCTCGTTTATGTTTACTGCTGATCTGATGAAAAACATTACTATCCCCTGCGAGATTTCTTTCGTGAAGCTGGCTTCTTATCAGGGGGTGTCCTCTACCGGAGTTATCAAGGAAGTGATCGGTATTACCGAAGATCTGACAGACCGCACGGTAGTGATTGTGGAAGATATTGTAGATACAGGTCTGACTATGCAACGTCTGTTGGACACGCTGGGCACACGTAACCCGAAAGAAATCCATATCGCTTCGTTGCTGGTGAAACCCGATAAATTGAAAGTAGATTTGAATATAGAATACGTAGCCATGGAAATTCCCAATGACTTCATTGTAGGTTATGGATTGGATTATGACGGCTTCGGGCGCAATTATGCGGACATTTATACAGTGGTAGATTAAAAGGATCAGAGCCATACCCGAGCCGTGTCTGGTCCGTACCCGGTCCGTACCTCCTTCGTATAAAAGTACCTTTATACGGAGAAGACACGGAGCAAGTACGGAGAGGATACGGACCAAGCACGGGGCATGTACGGACATGATACGGAGTAAGGCTACACGAATAAGGTCAAAGACATGATTTGTAGAAAAGAATTTTGAATTAGGTATAATATAAGTAACAGTTAAATTGTAAATCACAAATGTTGAACATTGTAATTTTCGGTGCTCCCGGTTCAGGAAAGGGAACACAAAGTGAGAAAATCGTAGAGAAGTACGGTATTAACCACATCTCAACCGGTGACGTGCTGCGTGCAGAAATCAAGAACGGCACAGAACTGGGCAAAACAGCTAAAAGTTATATCGATCAAGGTCAGTTGATCCCTGACGAACTGATGATTGATATCCTTGCAAGTGTATTCGACAGCTTCGAAAACAGCAAAGGTGTAATCTTCGACGGTTTCCCCCGTACGATTGCACAGGCAGAGGCTCTGAAGAAAATGCTTGCTGAAAGAAATCAGGGAGTAAGTGTTATGCTTGACCTGGATGTACCTGAAGAGGAACTGATGATCCGCCTCATCAAACGTGGTAAAGATTCCGGTCGTGCCGACGACAACGAAGAGACTATCAAGAAACGCCTCCTTGTTTATCACTCACAGACTTCTCCGCTGATTGACTGGTACAAACAGGAAGGACAATACCAGCACATCAAAGGACAAGGTGCGTTGGAAGAAATCTTTGCCGATGTTTGCGCTGCGATTGACGCTGCAAAGTAAAGTTACACAATCATAATTCAGAAGCGCGGTAATACCCATGAAAATGTTATTACCGCGCTTTGTTATTCTCCCGTCTGCCCTAAAATAACAAGTAACTATTTCACGATCTTCTTTTTATATTCACGCGGGGTACATTTGATTTTCCTAAAAAATGTAGCATTAAACCGGGCTACAGAATTGAATCCACATTCGTATGCAATGTCGGTAATGCTCATATCGGTAGTCAGTAATTTACGTTGTGCATGAGCTATTCTTAACTCAGCAACATAGTCACTTATTGTAGTACCAAATGCCTTCTTAAATATATGATTGGCATAATCAGGGTGCAGACCTACTGCATCACCGATATCATTGGCTTTAATATCATTACAATAATTCTTAGTAAGATATATGGTTATTTTTTCGATAAGTGTTGTTTGGTATGAAGCCAATGCTATACCATCATCTGAAGACTGCAAGTGATGAGCCATACGAGTGATTCTGGTCTGCATTTCTAATAAAATAAGATCCGATTGCACATTTACGCCGCTATCTTTCAACCAATTATTTAGTAAGAACTCATCATATTGAGAATATTCATCTGTTTGTTCATATAGAATATCTCCTCTGAGCAAGCTGTCTACAAACTGTGCCGGAAGCTTCCAAGATAAAAAATGCGCAAAAGGAATGGTACATACATAATACTTTTCTACATTCTCATAATGAATTATTTGGTGAGGAATAAGTCCCCAGAATATCGTAAACCGCTTATTGGGTATCGTTATTTTTTCGCTGTGTCGCAAGTAAGTGATATTCCCTTGGGGCAGGTAATTTATCTCTATTTCATTATGCCTATCGTATCTGGGCATAACACGGGGTATCCATGTCTCACATGTAAGTCCATAAGGTTTAAACTCCTCACGAAACTTATCAAAACTGTAATATTTCTCGGAATTCATTATATTCGTATATAAAAATAGAGAGTGTTATTCACATTTTGGTGGTAAATTTGCAAAAATAATCTTTAAATGCCATGAAAAAAGTACTTTTCTTCTTTTTCTTTCTTACAGCATGGAGCCTTTATTCAGAGGCGCAAGTGGCTAATGAGGACAAACATCGGCTGATTGTAACCACTGATTTAGGGGGAACTGATCCGGATGATATCCAGTCAATGATACACTTGTTATTATGCTCTAATGTAATCGACATTGAGGGATTAATCAGTTCACAAGTCTGGATGGACGACCCGGATAAAACAGCTAAAATTTCAGAGGTAGTAGAACAGTTTGGAGAAGTTCTTCCTCGTTTGAATAAACATGCAGAAGGATATCCCAGTTTGAATCAACTGCGGGCAATTATTAAACGAGGGCAACCTTCCTCTAATATGACCGGAGTAGGTCAAGGTAAAGATTCTCCGGGATCAGAACTGATAATCTCGGTAGTTGATAAGAAAAAGGATCAACGCCCCGTATGGCTTGCAGCTTGGGGTGGAATGAATACGATAGCACAAGCTTTATGGAAAGTGAAGCATACACGCAGCGAGAAAGACCTTAAGAAGTTTACTGCAAAAATCCGCATATATGATGTTCTAGGGCAAGATGATGCCGGAGCCTGGATAGCCAAGAACTTCCCGGAAATAGTATATATCAGAAATAAAGAAGTATATGGTTGGGGACCTTCCGATCAATGGCTTAAACAGAATATTCAAAGTCATCAGCCATTAGGCAAGCATTATCCTGACCGGAAGTGGGCAACGGAAGGTGACTCTCCAGCTTTCTTTTATGTATATGCCAATGGTCTGAATGTGCCCGACTCACTTGAATATGGAGGATGGGGCGGTCGTTTCTCCAATCAAAAGACGAGTGGTATACGAGGTATGGATTTTATAGTGCGCAGCGGGAAAGATGAAACGCAATATGACCCTTATTATATGCATGGAAGCTGTAAAGAGGGCTGTGCCGCCATCAACAAATGGCAGCAGCACATTTGGAATAATTTTGCAGCACGTATGTTGTGGACTACAACCGATGATTATAAAGCGGTGAATCACCATCCGCATGCAGTGCTTGATGGAGACCGTTCGCTGAAATGTATTTTTAAGAAGGTAAAAGCCGGAAATTCCATAGTTTTAGATGCTGGCGGTTCAACTGATCCTGATGGTAACAAGCTGATATACAAGTGGAGTGTTTATACTGAACCAAGCAGTTACAAAGGTGAAGTAAAAATAGAAGGGGATAATGCGGAAAAATGCAAAGTGCATATTCCTGCTGACGCTGCGGGCAAAAACATACATATCATTTTAGAATTGACGGATGAAGCAACTCCGGCACTTACCGTTTATAGACGAGTAGTGCTAAAAATAAGTTAGAAATGCCCTCCGCTACGGATTAATAAATAAAAAGGAATAAAAAAGTTTGAGGTAGTCTTGGAGAATCGTTACTTTTGCATCGAAAAAGAAAATAAGTATTTTAAAATCAATCGTAAGGAAAGAAATGGCTGAATCGAACTTTGTTGACTACGTAAAGATATATTGCCGCTCTGGAAAGGGCGGACGAGGCTCTACGCACATGAGGCGTGAGAAATACATACCCAATGGCGGCCCCGACGGAGGTGACGGAGGACGAGGAGGTCACATCATCCTGCGCGGTAACCGTAACTATTGGACGCTGTTGCATTTGCGCTACGACCGCCATGCACTGGCCGGACATGGAGAATCCGGTTCCAAGAACCGCAGTTTTGGTAAGGACGGAGAAGATAAGATTATTGAAGTTCCCTGTGGCACAGTAGTATACAATGCCGAAACGGGCGAATACATCTGCGACGTCACCGAGCATGGACAAGAAGTTATCATGCTGAAAGGCGGACGCGGCGGACTGGGTAACTGGCACTTCAAGACAGCCACCCGTCAGGCACCCCGCTTTGCACAACCGGGCGAACCGATGCAGGAAATGACAGTAATCATGGAGCTGAAACTCTTGGCAGACGTAGGTCTGGTAGGTTTCCCGAATGCCGGAAAATCAACCTTGCTTGCTTCCGTATCTGCCGCCAAGCCCAAGATAGCCAACTATCCATTCACCACATTGGAACCCAATCTGGGTATTGTTTCTTACCGTGACAGCAAGTCGTTTGTCATGGCGGACATTCCCGGTATCATTGAAGGAGCCAGTGCAGGAAAAGGGTTGGGATTGCGCTTTCTGCGCCATATCGAGCGTAATTCTCTGTTGCTCTTCATGGTGCCTGCCGATAGCGACGATATCCGGAAAGAATATGAAATCCTGTTGAATGAACTGAGCACTTTCAATCCTGAAATGCTGGACAAGCAACGGGTACTTGCCATCACCAAAAGCGATATGCTCGATCAGGAATTGATGGACGAAATAGAGCCTACACTCCCTGCAAACGTTCCGCATGTATTCATTTCTTCCATTACCGGTATGGGACTTTCCGTGCTGAAAGATATTCTTTGGGAAGAGTTGAATAAAGATAGCAACAAAATAGAAGCTATCGTTCACCGTCCGAAAGATGTAAGCAAACTCCAGCAAGAGTTGAAAGACATGGGTGAGGATGAGGACCTCAGCTATGAATATGTGGAAGATGACGAGGACGTGGAAGACCTGGAAGACTTTGAGTATGAGGAAGAGGACTGGGAGGATGACAAGCAATGATTGCTCTGACAGAAGATAAACGAATGTTGGGATACGGGGTTATGACACCGTACTCCAACATTTTTTGTTTCGCAACTACCCGCCGGGGAGGTTTCAGCAAAGGAGATTATGCTTCTTTCAACTGTACGCCTTACACGGGGGATGATGCGGAATCTGTCCGTCGCAATCAGGAATTGCTCTGCAACTCCATGCCTCAACAGCCTAAAGAATTAGTCATTCCGTTCCAGACACATGGTACAAAGGTGGAGGTGATTGATAAAAAGTATCTCAATGCCACATCTGGCGAGCGCACGGCCATGCTGCAAGGAGTGGATGCACTAATCACCAAGGAACCGGGTTGCTGCATTTGTATTTCTACGGCAGACTGTATTCCTATCCTGTTGTATGATCGCAAGAACCAAGTGGTAGCCGCTGCCCATGCGGGTTGGCGGGGAACGGTGAATTACATAGCCGGATATACTCTCGACAGGATGCGGGCACTCTACGGAACCGATGGAAAAGACGTAATCGCTTGTATCGGCCCCGGCATATCCTTGCCTTCTTTTGAAGTGGGCGAAGAAGTGTACGAAGCTTTCCGCATGAACGGTTTTGCAATGGATTATATATCAGAATGGAAACCGGAAACACATAAGCATCATATCGATCTATGGGCTGCGAACCGGATGCAGTTGCTCGACTTCGGTGTACCCGGCGAGCAAATAGAAACATCTGGCATTTGTACCTATATGAGGCATGAAGAATTTTTCTCGGCAAGACGGCTGGGGATTAAATCAGGACGTATACTATCGGGAATTATGATAGTAGACACAAAACCATAACTTTTTTAATATGAAGAACATTTTGTCCAAAGGGCAACTATCGATCCTCATTGTACTGGGAATTTTGATTCTTGACCAAGTCATAAAGATTGAAGTTAAAACGAATATGTTTTATAATGAAAGCATTCATATCACGGATTGGTTTTATCTTCGCTTTATAGAAAATCCCGGTATGGCTTTTGGTATGCAGATAGTGCCTAAAGCCATTCAGACTGTTGCCCGCACAATATTTGCCATCGCGATTGGATGGTATATCGTCATACTTATTAAAGCTAAATATAAGCGTGGTTATATTGCATGTGTTTCGTTGATACTGGCAGGAGCTATCGGGAATATCATCGACAGCATATTCTATGGCGTTATTTTCAGTAAGAGTACACCCGCCGAGATTTCTACTTTCGTACCTATAGGAGAAGGATATACCGGTTGGCTGCATGGAAAAGTGGTCGATATGTTCTACTTTCCTCTTTTTGAGTTTGACTGGCCAAGCTGGATGCCATTTATAGGAGGAGACAATTTTGTATTCTTCAGTCCGGTATTCAATTTAGCGGATGCTGCCATCAGTTGCGGAGTGATTATTTTATTTTTATTTTACATGAAAAGTTTAAATAGCAGTTTTAGTTTATGTACCAGATCACCGTATCAGAAGAAATAAAAAATGCCTGCCCCATCTTCAAAGGCGCAGCCGTCTATGCAGAAGTTACCAATACAGCCTTTTGCGAAGGGCTTTGGGAAGAAATCAACACTTTCACCCGGGAACTGACTTCCACTACCCAGCCGGAGGACATCAAACTGCAACCCGCCATTGCAGCTACCCGCGAAGCTTATAAACGTTGCGGCAAAGACCCCAGCCGTTACCGTCCCTCTGCCGAAGCCTTGCGCCGCCGTTTGATGCGCGGAATTGCCCTTTACCAAATAGATACATTGGTTGACCTGATTAATCTGGTATCCCTGCGCACCGGTTATTCCATCGGTGGTTTCGATGCGGACAAAATACAGGGCACTGACCTCAAACTGGGAGTTGGACGCGCTGAAGAACCATTCGAAGGTATCGGACGGGGCGTGCTGAACATCGAAGGACTTCCGGTCTATCGCGATGCCGTAGGCGGTATCGGTACTCCCACCAGCGACAACGAACGTACCAAAATGGATTTAGGCACCCAGCATATCCTTGCCATCGTCAATGGTTACAGCGGACAGGAAGGTCTGCGGGAAGCTGCCGAGATGATACAGGAGTTACTGAAAAAATATACTTTTTCGAATGGAGGAGAAATTATCTATTTTGAATAACAAGAAGGACCTTTAATCATGAACATATTCTTTCTGCTACTATCATTCGCACTGGCTTATACTCCGCCCGAAGAGAAACCAAGTTTCTCGCAAATGGAAATCAATCATATCCGGGTTACTACACCGGGGCTTTTCGATAACGAAAATTTGTTAGAATTGCATCTGGAGCAAATACCTGATACCGCCTATTGCTTTCCGCTTCCCGGAGGAAAAGTGATTTCTCCTTACGGACGCGGTAGCGGCCGTCACTCGGGTATTGATATCAAGACTTGCGCCAAAGACACAATACGCAGTGCTTTCGATGGCATTGTACGTATGTCGAAGCCTTACAGTGCTTACGGTAACGTAATCGTTGTGCGCCATTCTTCGGGATTGGAAACGATATACAGTCATAATTTTAAGAATCTTGTTCAGAGTGGTGATGTCGTAAAGGCCGGACAACCCATTGCACTGACCGGACGTACCGGACGGGCCAGCACCGAACACCTTCATTTTGAAACCCGCATCAACGGACAGCATTTCAACCCCAATCTCATTTTCGATTTCAAAGAAAGGACACTCCGCAAAGAGTGTATTCACTGCACCAAGAGTGGAAAAGGCGTCATCGTGAAGCCTGCAACAAAAAAAACAGCCGGAACCAGCTAAGTATCCAAACGTTTCACTAAATTTGCAACTGTTTTACCTATAAAACGACATGAACTTATAAACAATTCAATGATAGAAAAACTGATTGTTCTTGAGGATATCGATCCGGTTATCTTTTACGGTGTGAATAACGCCAATATGCAGTTGATAAAAGCTTTGTACCCCAAACTGCGCATTGTTGCACGCGGCAATGTCATCAAAGTGTTGGGAGATGAAGAAGAGATGTGCGCATTCGAAGAAAACATTACCAAGCTGGAAAAATACTGCGCCGAATACAACTCATTGAAAGAAGAGGTGATTATCGACATCATCAAAGGAAATGCACCGCAAGCAGAAAAATCGGGTAACGTCATCGTATTCAGCGTGACAGGCAAACCGATCATCCCCCGCAGTGAAAATCAGCTTAAACTGGTAGAAGGTTTCGCCAAGAACGACATGGTATTTGCCATAGGTCCTGCCGGTTCGGGAAAGACATATACTGCCATTGCCCTTGCCGTACGTGCCCTCAAAAATAAAGAGATCAAGAAAATCATCCTCAGTCGCCCCGCCGTGGAAGCCGGTGAGAAGCTTGGATTCCTGCCCGGTGACATGAAGGATAAGATAGACCCGTATCTGCAACCGTTGTATGATGCCTTGCAGGATATGATTCCGGCTGCCAAGCTGAAAGAATACATGGAACTGAACGTCATTCAGATTGCTCCCCTCGCCTTTATGCGCGGAAGGACGTTGAATGATGCAGTCGTAATTCTGGATGAAGCGCAGAACACCACTACCCAGCAGATCAAGATGTTCCTCACCCGCATGGGTATGAACACCAAGATGATCGTAACGGGAGATATGACACAGATCGACCTGCCCTCTTCCCAGACTTCGGGACTGGTACAGGCACTCCGCATCCTGAAAGGTGTGAAAGGCATCAGCTTTGTGGAACTGAACAAGAAAGATATTGTGCGTCACCAGTTGGTAACCCGCATTGTAGATGCCTACGAGAAATTCGAAGCAGCTACAAGAGACAAGCTACGAGCTACAAGTAAGGGGACAGCAATAAGCAGTGAAAAGAAAATAATATAAATGGGAGAAATTAGGACGCATAAAGATTTAAAAATATGGCAAAAGAGTATTGAGTTAGTCATATCAGTCTATGAATTAACCAAGCAATACCCTAAAGAAAAACTATATGCTATAACTAATCAAATCAGAAGATGCGTTACATCAATCCCGGCTAATATTGCAGAAGGTTCAGGCAGAAAAAATAAAGCAGAATTTATGCAATTTTTATATATTTCTTTAGGCTCGGCAAGCGAATTGGAAACATTCCTTATTATCTCAGAGAAATTACATTATATAACTTCTGAAGAATATGCTAATAGTTCAAATGCCCTAAATGAAATAATAAGAATGACTTGTGGTCTAATAAACTCATTAAAAATAAACAATACGAGCGCAGCCTCTTGTAGCTTGTAGCTCGTAGCTAAAGAACTGTAATATGAAAGCATTAACAAAAACTGATTTCAATTTTCCGGGACAGAAAAGTGTGTACCACGGAAAAGTACGCGATGTTTATAACATCAATGGTGAAAAGCTGGTTATGGTAGCAACTGACCGTATCTCCGCATTCGACGTTGTTTTGCCGAAAGGCATTCCTTTCAAAGGACAAATGCTGAATCAGATTGCAGCCAAATTCCTGGATGCTACTACTGATATCTGTCCCAACTGGAAGACAGCTACACCCGACCCGATGGTAACGGTGGGTGTGATGTGCGAAGGTTTTCCCATCGAAATGATTGTACGCGGTTATCTTTGCGGTAGCGCATGGCGTACTTACAAAAGCGGTGTACGCGAAATCTGTGGTGTAAAGTTGCCCGAAGGAATGAAGGAAAACCAGAAGTTCCCCGAACCCATCATCACCCCGACTACGAAAGCTGAAATCGGTGAACACGACGCAGACATTTCAAAAGAAGAAATCCTTGCTAAAGGCCTGGCTACTCCCGAAGAATATGCCGTATTGGAGAAATACACCATGGCACTCTTCAACAGAGGAACCGAGATCGCGGCAGAACGTGGTCTGATTCTGGTAGATACGAAGTATGAATTCGGTAAGCACAACGGTACTATTTACCTGATGGATGAAATCCATACACCGGACTCCAGCCGTTACTTCTACTCTGAAGGTTATCAGGAACGCTTTGAAAAAGGCGAAGCCCAGAAACAACTTTCTAAAGAATTCGTTCGCGAATGGTTGATGGACAATGGTTTCCAAGGCAAAGAAGGACAACAAGTTCCGGAAATGACAGACGAAATCGTAACTTCTATCAGTGAGCGTTACATTGAACTGTACGAGCATATCACCGGAGAGCAATTCGTGAAGGAAGATACCAGTAACATTGCTTCACGTATCGAGAAAAACGTAACGGAATACTTAAATAAGTGATAAACGGCTTAGTGATAAGTAATTATAGGTTTATTAATCACTTATCACTAACCACTAAACACTATCAACATGGATTACCCACAGGAGCATATCAAACCCTACGGTGAGGACGGAAAGAAGAGTGAGCAGGTAGAAGAAATGTTCGACAACATTGCTCCTGCTTATGATAAGCTGAACCATACCCTTTCATTAGGCATCGACCGCAGTTGGCGCCGGAAAGCGATCAATTGGTTAAAGCCTTTCCAACCGAAGCGCATCATGGACGTAGCCACCGGTACAGGTGACTTCGCCATTCTTGCCTGTCGCGAGTTGCAGCCTGACGAACTGATAGGCACCGACATCTCAGAGGGAATGATGGACGTGGGACGTAATAAAGTAAAACAGGCGCACCTCTCGGACAAAATTACCTTTGCCCGGGAGGATTGCACCTCTCTCTCATTTGCCGATGACACGTTCGATGCTGTAACCGTAGCGTTCGGTATCCGCAACTTCGAAGGGTTGGACAAAGGGTTGACGGAAATGTGCCGCGTGCTGAAAACCGGAGGACATCTCGTCATTCTGGAACTCTCCACACCGGACCGTTTTCCGATGAAACAACTTTTCACCATCTACTCCAAAGTAGTCATCCCCCTGCTCGGCAAATGCCTGTCAAAAGACAATAGTGCTTACACCTACCTGCCCCAAAGCATCCGTGCTTTCCCGCAAGGCGAAGTGATGCAGGAAGTTATTCGCAAAGCAGGTTTCAGTCAGGTTAATTTCCGCAGACTGACATTCGGTATATGCACTCTTTATACTGCGACTAAATAGAATGATAGGATGGTAAGATGATAACATGTTAAGATTCAATGTTATCATCCTACCATCCCACCATTTTACCATTACTATATTATTGACATAGCACACTAAGAGAATTATGCAGAAATACGGTTTAATAGGCTATCCGCTGAAACATTCGTTTTCCATCGGATATTTCAATGAAAAGTTCAAATCGGAGAATATCGACGCCGAATATGTAAACTTTGAAATACCCAACATCAATGACTTTATGGAAGTCATAGAGGAAAATCCCAACCTCTGCGGACTTAATGTGACCATCCCGTACAAGGAGCAGGTCATCCCCTTTCTTGACGAACTGGACAAAGATACCGCAAAGATCGGCGCAGTGAACGTCATCAAAATCATCCGCCAGCCGAAGGGAAAAGTAAAGCTTGTCGGCTACAACTCGGATATTATAGGTTTTACGCAGTCCATTGAGCCTTTACTGCAACCCCATCACAAGAAGGCGCTGATTCTGGGTACAGGCGGTGCCTCCAAAGCCGTCTATCGCGGACTGGCCAATCTGGGCATCGAAAGCATATTCGTATCGCGTACAAAAAAGGAATCGTCTTACCTCACTTATGACGAACTGACACCGGAGATCATGCAGGAATATACTATTATCGTAAACTGTACACCCGTAGGCATGTATCCTAAGGTGGATTTCTGTCCGGATATTCCTTATGATCAATTAACTCCCAACCATTTACTCTACGATTTGTTATATAATCCCAATGAAACCCTTTTCATGAAAAAGGGAGAGGCTCACGGCGCCGTTACTAAAAACGGGCTGGAAATGCTGTTATTGCAAGCATTTGCCGCATGGGAAATATGGAACAAATAGAGTGAAAGGAAGGAAAGATGAAGAAAGGTATCAAGTACAGTCTGCTCGGACTGTTAGCAGTTATCATGATTGCCCTCACAGGTGCGAGTTTCTACATGCTCGGCTACTCGCTGAGACCGGAGTACAACAAAGGGAAAGATATTCCCGGCTCCTACGAGTATATACTCAGCGAGTACCCGCAAATCAAGCCTTGGATAGATAGTTTGCAAACTGTCGGTGCTTTACGTGATACCTTTATTATCAACCCTGACGGGGTGCAACTGCATGCCATTTACGCAGCCGCCCCCGAACCTACCCACAAAACAGCCGTCATCGTGCATGGTTATACGGACGATTGCATCCGTATGCTGATGATAGGTTACCTTTACAACAAAGATTTAAAGTATAACATTCTGCTGCCCGACCTGCAGAATCAGGGATTAAGTGGAGGCCCTGCCATTCAAATGGGTTGGAAAGACCGGCTGGACGTATTGCGCTGGATGGACATTGCCAACGATATTTACGGCGGAAATACCCAAATGGTAGTACATGGCATCTCTATGGGTGCCGCCACCACTATGATGGTATCCGGTGAGCCTCAACAACCTTTTGTGAAATGTTTTGTGGAGGATTGCGGTTATACCAGCGTATGGGACGAATTCTCCTACGAGTTGAAAGGACAATTCGGACTGCCTCCTTTCCCGTTGATGTACACCACCAGCTGGCTGTGCAACGCGAAATACGGCTGGAACTTCAAGGAAGCTTCTTCGCTGAATCAGATCAGGAAATGCAAACTGCCGATGTTCTTCATTCATGGCGATGCAGATACATACGTACCCACCTGGATGGTATATCCTCTCTACGAGGCAAAATCGGAACCTAAAGAATTGTGGCTTGCCCCCGGTGCCACACACGCCATGTCCTACAAGGATCACCCGGAGGAATACACCAAACGTGTGAAGAATTTTGTAGGAAAATACATCTATTGATGTGATTTTTCCTATATTCGCCACACAAATACATTAGTATGAAAAGATTAATCTCCATAAGTTTATTCCTATGCCTGCTGCTATCCATGCAGGCACAGAAGGTCTATACTACAGACAATATCCCCAAAGTACATCTTCAGAACAAAATGCGCTATGTCTGCAATCCGGACGGCATCCTCTCTCAGGCTGCCTGCGACAGCATCGACCGTATGCTGTATGCATTGGAACAACAGACCGGCATTGAGACAGTAGTTGCCGTAGTTCCGTCTATCGGTAATGATGATTGCTTTGACTTTGCACACCGCCTGCTCAATGAATGGGGTGTGGGAAAGAAAGAAAAGAATAATGGTCTGGTCATTCTTCTGGTGACCGACCAGCGCTGCATCCAGTTCTATACAGGTTATGGACTGGAAGGAGATCTGCCCGATGCCATCTGTAAACGTATCCAGACGCGCGACATGATTCCTTATCTGAAAGATGGTAACTGGGATGCGGGTATGGTTGCCGGTGTGCGTGCCGTATGCGGCAGACTGGACGGTAGCATGGTGAATGATACAGATGATGAAGAAGACATTTCCTTCTTCGGCATTCTGGCAGCAGTTATCGGATTCTTTGTTGTTGCCGGAGGAATCGGTTGGATGGCAGCACGTGCCGCAAGCAAATGCCCCAACTGCGGACAGCACAAATTGCAACGTACCAGCAGCAAAGTGGTTTCACGGATCAACGGAGTAAAAACGGAAGATGTTACCTACACTTGCCGCAACTGCGGACACAAGGTAGTACGCCGCAAACAGTCGTATGATGAAAACTATCGCGGAGGTGGCGGAGGAGGTCCGGTCATCTTTGGCGGTGGCGGAGGCTTCGGCGGAGGAGGCGGTGGCTTCAGCGGAGGCAGCTTCGGTGGAGGTATGGGAGGTGGCGGAGGTGCCGGTTCCCGATTCTGAGAGTTGAAACTCTCAGAGTGACAAGCTACGGGCTACAAGCTACAAGTGCCTTTGGTATCACAGCGTAGCAACTCGTAGCTTGTAGTTCGTAATTTGTAGCTAATTAATAATAATCATTTAATAAAAGAAAAGTATGAAGAAATCAACTATTATCATTCTTGTTGTTTTAGCTCTCCTCGTCATTTGGGGTGTCACTGGTTATAACGGACTGGTAACTATGGATGAAAACGTAAGCGGACAATGGTCAAACGTTGAAACACAATATCAACGCCGTGCCGACTTGATTCCGAATCTGGTTAATACGGTAAAAGGATACGCTTCTCATGAAAAAGAAACTTTGGAAGGTGTGGTAGAGGCCCGCAGCCAGGCTACTCAAATAAAAGTAGATGCTAATGATCTGACTCCGGAAAAATTGGCTGAATACCAGAAAGCTCAAGGTGCGGTAACTTCTGCATTGGGTAAGTTGCTTGCCATTACTGAGAATTACCCCGATTTGAAAGCAAACCAGAATTTCCTGGAACTGCAAGCTCAATTGGAAGGTACTGAAAACCGTATCAACGTGGCACGTACCAACTTCAACAATGCAGCAAAGAACTTCAATACTGCCATCCGCCGCTTCCCGAAGAACATTCTTGCAAGTCTGTTCGGTTTCGAAAAGCGCGCTTACTTTGAAGCTTCCGAAGGAGCTGAAACAGCACCGCAGGTACAGTTCTAAGTATATTCCTACCGTAACAAACGGTTCTATAAAAAACAATCCCTTCCTGGAAACTCTTTTAGATGCGAGCTTCCAGGAAGGGGTACTTTTATGTTTTAAGATTATTCATGTTTCACAAGTTCAACTTGCTAGTTTTAATTTGTAAATATCACATATATGGCTCAGTTCCTCAGACCTGTTAATAATGCGAATCAGGAGTTGAATATGTTCACTTTTGACGGGTTATGAGCTAAATTGATACGCGGACGACGCGGACAAGGCGGACAAACACGGATTTTTATTTTTCATCTGCAGATGACGCAGATAACGCTGATGCCTTTTTATCTTCCGTTAAACATAGCGCAGCTTTAAAAGATCGGCGTTATCTGCGTTATCTGCGGATGAAAAGTTACTTGCACATCGAAGGGAACCAACGGTCAGCGAAGCTAAATCTTACTCCGCGTTCGTCCGCTCTATCAGCGTCGTCCGCGTACCCATTCTCCTCTAAATTATCATTTAGCTCATTACTATCGGGAAAGGAAGAAAACAAATAATCTTTTCCCGACACGTTGGAAACAGAAATTATGCTTACCTTTGTGCGTAAGCAGAAAAACATAAGTTATGGAACAGAAAGATAGATATATACGTTTTGATTGGGCTGTGAAACGTTTGCTGCGCAACAAGGCCAACTTCGGCGTCCTCGAAGGCTTCCTCACCGTGTTGCTGGGTGAGCCTATCCGCATCGTCGAGATACTGGAAAGCGAGGGCAACCAGCAACGTGAAAACGAGAAGTTCAACCGTGTGGACATTAAGGCACGCAATAGCAAGGATGAAATCATCATCGTTGAGGTGCAGAACACGCGCGAAATATACTATCTGGAGCGTATCCTCTTCGGCGTTGCCAAGGCCATCACGGAGCATATCGAACTAGGAGAACTTTACTCGGAAGTGAAGAAAGTGTACTCCATCAGCATTCTCTATTTCGACATTGGCAAGGGCAACGATTACTTGTACCACGGCCAGAACTCCTTTGTGGGCGTGCATACAGGCGACTTTCTGGAGGTCACCACCAAAGAAAAAGACGCTATCGTGCGCAAGCTTCCCGCCGAAATCTTCCCCGAATACTTCCTGATTCGGGTGAATGAGTTCAATAAGGTGGCCGTCACCCCACTTGAGGAATGGATAGAGTATCTGAAAACCGGCATCATCCGCCCCGACACGAAAGCTCCCGGACTGGAAGAAGCACGCCGCAAACTGATTTATTACAATATGGACAGGTCGGAACAACTGGCGTATGACGAACATATCAATGCCGTGATGATTCAGAATGATGTGCTGAGTACGGCGGCAGCGGAAGGAAGACAGGAAGGCAGACAGGAAGGCAGACAGGAAGGCAGAGCAGAAGAGAAAATAGAGAACGCCCGAACAATGAAATCCTTGAATATCTCCTCCGAAATCATCCACCAGGTGACGGGTTTACCCATCAAAGACATAGAAAAATTATAAATAGCCACAAGATACTATTCATTTTCGTCTCGCCCGATTTTCGTTTTATGAAAAGCAGGCGGGGCGTTCTATTTTATAGCGGTTAATTCAAAACTGAAAAGGAACTAAATACTGAGCAATGCTATCTCAAATCCGATATTGCCTCCTTCAATTCCTTTATCCCGCTCCATGCTTTGAGAAACAAACGGATCCCAATCAACAACCCGACGACAAGCCCAGTCCAGGCACCTATCAATATATAGCGATCACCCATTTGGGACATATCCCATATCATGCTTGCCAGCAAAGGTATGCCACACAACACACTTACAGCTATTCCCACTTTGAAAGATATCCGGAAACGACTTTCCGCCAGACACACTTCACGTACAGTCATCTTCAGGCAATCAATCTTCCTTAGCAGCAACATCCACGTAAGTTGCCGGGCGAGTATCACAACTACAAACATAAACAACAATATCCACGTCAGTACACTGAAATCATATACTTGATTGCGCACCATAGCCCAGGCAAAAAGAGGCAAAAAGAGAATAAGGCACGTAAGCCGCAGATAGAGACGCTCTTCCATCTGTTTTACCTTATTCTTTACAGTCTTATTCAATAGTTTACAGTGTCCCATCTCCAGTTTTCCCAGTCTTTCTTCCATATCATTCCAATCCCTTTTCAAATCTTCCAGTTCCATATTCTATCTCCTCCTTTAGCTATTCGCTTGTTTCGTAAGTTTATCCTTGATTCGTTTCAATCTTGAAGCTACGGTGTTGCGCGGCACGCCGACAATTTCCGCAATCTCTTCGTAAGAATTTTCATCCAGCCACAGCAAGATGACGGCACGTTCAAACTTATCCAGTCCCGCAATGAGGCGATACATCTCTTTCAAACGTTTGGTCGTTTCACTATCTTCTGCTTCCAGCCCGTAGAGGGAATCCAAGGAAGTATGTTCGCCCCGGCGTTGCTGCTGGCGGTAGAAGGAGATACAGGTATTCAATCCCACGCGGTAAATCCACGAAGACGGTTTACCTTTTCCTTCATAACCCTCGAAGCCTTTCCAAAGGTTTATTACTACATCCTGGTAGAGATCTTTAAAATTATCTCCATCCGTTGCATACATGTAGCAGATTTTATAGATCACTCGCTTGTATTCCTCGATGAGGGAAGTGAACTGTTTTTCTTTCGTATTCTGTTCCATCTTAAGATAGTCTTTTATACATAAGACGCCCGGTTAGGGAATTAGTTGCAAGAGGGAAGAAAAAAGTAAGTTAAAGCTGTTTCACGCTCGAAGTACATCTGCCATCTTTTGCCACCATATTGGCAAAGTTGTGCCATCGTGTTGGCAAAGTCTTGCCACTATATTGGCAAAAACTTGCCAGTACGATGGCAAAACATTGGCAATATAATAGCAACAATTACTTCACTTAGAGATCACTGTTCAGTGAGGTTAACTATAAAGATTTATAGTTCATTTCTATCTCACTCTATGCATACTTTTTCAAAAAAACTTGTATCTTTGTTGCATATTTCTTTCGTTGGGAAAGAGATCTATTTTGTGATTTGGAGATATCATTTTATTATTCGTCTTCCTAAAAGTCTGGTAAATTTTTACAAGCACGGATAATAAGTGGAAGTCTCCACGTCCGGGTTGCGTATAACTTTGTTATATACACTCTGGCGTGGGGCTATTGCTTATTGTTTGCTTGACGGGTTTACCAGAGCCTTTGGGAAGAAATAATAATGCCAATAGTTCCCACGTCTCTTTTTTACATTAGAGAAGTAGGAACACACGACTAACCCTTTAAAACTTATAACACGATGGATGAATTTCTTACCTGCTCCTGCCAGATGAAAACCGACTTAGAAAACTCAGCCGACGTATTCGCCTTTTTCAAAGAAAACTATCCCTTATCCTGTATTACGAATAAGCTGAATACACTTTCAAAAGAAGAATTGCGTTGCGCTTGTTGCCTGATGGGGGTTGCTTTAATAAAAATGTCTCAAAAGAAAACGATTTGGGAGAGATTGAAAGTAAAACAGTAGAATGCAATCTATGATTTACGAGGATTACTTTCTGTTGAATATCAGATCGAGTCCTTGATTTCTGTAGAATTCAAAGCGGGTATCGCTGGAGATGAGCGGTAAATGCTCGGTGATGGCATGGGCAATGATTACATGGTCGGAAGGATCTTTGTGTCCCTGGGCTTCATTTATTTCCATTTTTGCGTAAGTTTTCATGTGCTCCTTCTTTAAAGGGAGTATCTTAACGTAGAAGTCGTTTTCGATGGCGACTACCATCTCTTCTATTGACTTCCATCGTTTGGAGCACAAGCCTTTGTTGCGATAGGCAACTATTAATTCGCGAACAGACTCGGCACTCATATAAAGCACCGTTTCCGGTTCTTTAATAATGGCATCTATATCCCTGCTTAGATATTCGGGATCAGATGCCATATAAACAAAAATATTAGTATCTATAAGATAACGCATCACAGCAGAAATTTAGGGTCGTTTACTATCAGGCTACCTTTCAGTCTTTGCATGGCTTCCCATGTCTTACTCACCTTTCTCTTTCTGCTTCCCTTCTTCTTAGCCACCACCTCAGTCGTAGCTTTTTCTTCTATTTGTTTTTCCTTCTTCTCTTCCATAAGGCTTATTATTAGTTTTTATTCTACAAAGATAATGCAAATCGAGCGCAGAACTTTCATGCTTGCATGAAAAAGTTATGCCGAGATGCAGCTTATCTTATACAAAGATAGCGCATTTCTTTTAATTGACGGAACAATAACAGTTAAAGAATAAGCAGGTATCTGAAGAATAATCACTATCTTTGCGCCATCAATATTGAACAAACTTATTAATCTCATGAGTAACCAAAGATACATGATGCGCGGCGTCAGCGCGTCTAAAGAAGATGTGCACAATGCCATCAAGAACATCGACAAAGGAATCTTCCCGCAGGCTTTCTGCAAAATTATCCCCGACATTTTGGGCGGCGACCCGGAGTATTGCAACATCATGCACGCTGACGGCGCAGGTACAAAGTCCTCGCTGGCCTATATGTACTGGAAAGAAACGGGCGATATCTCCGTGTGGAAAGGCATTGCACAAGATGCTCTGATTATGAACATCGATGACTTGCTTTGCGTAGGCGCTGTGGACAATATTCTGGTTTCTTCCACCATCGGGCGTAACAAACTGCTGATTCCGGGCGAAGTAATCTCCGCCATCATCAACGGTACGGACGAGCTACTTGCCGAACTCCGCGAAATGGGCGTAGGCGTATATGCCACAGGTGGCGAAACTGCCGATGTGGGCGACTTGGTGCGCACCATCATCGTAGACAGCACCGTGACTTGCCGCATGAAGCGCAGTGATGTAATAGACAATGCCAATATCCGTCCGGGCGATGTAATTGTAGGTATGGCCTCCTACGGACAGGCTACTTACGAAAAGGAATATAACGGCGGCATGGGCAGCAATGGTCTGACTTCAGCCCGTCATGATGTATTTTCTAAATATCTGGCAGAGAGATATCCCGAAAGTTATGACAAGGCAGTGCCCGAAGAACTGGTTTACTCCGGTGGGTTGAAACTGACGGATGCCGTAGAAGACAGCCCGCTGGATGCTGGTAAATTGGTACTCTCCCCTACCCGCACGTATGCACCGGTAGTGAAGAAGTTGCTGGATGCACTTCGCCCTGAAATCCACGGTATGGTACACTGCTCGGGTGGCGCACAGACAAAAGTGCTGCACTTTATAGGTGACAATTGCCGCGTGATTAAGGATAATCTGTTCCCTGTTCCTCCTTTGTTCAAAACGATTAAAGAGCAGAGCAATACGGACTGGGCAGAGATGTACAAGGTATTCAATATGGGACACCGTCTTGAAGTATATCTGTCGCCCGAACATGCCGAGGAAGTAATTGCCATCAGCAAGAGCTTCGGTATCGATGCGCAGATTGTGGGACACATTGAGGAAAGTGATAAGAAGGAACTGATAATCAAGAGCGAGTTCGGAGAATTTAGATACTAAAAGATGAAGAAGCTCATATTGTGTACTGTTTTCTTTATTATCTTGGAAGGTGTGACTATAGCTGCATTAGCTACTTTCAATGCTCTTGAAAAGCGTACTGTTATCATAGTAACTGCACTTATAGTCATTCTACTCTCAATCACTTCAAGGAAAATCATGAGAGAACAAGCTCCAAAAAATTAATCATCAGATGTAAGTACATAAAGTTCAAATACTAACAAAGATGGAGGCAGAAAATGACAGCACCTATATCAAAGTACCTAAAAGCGTAGTTCAACTGGGTGCAATAGCTATCTTGTTTGTTATTATCGACCTCATCGGAGGGCTGATAGATTATATTCAAGAACCAGAGATGAAAATAGGTCGCATCATTATGCGTTCAATAAGCATATTAGGCTGGTCATGCGTAGAATATCTTGCCATTGATGCGATATGGCACAATTCTAAGCATAAATCCCGGAATTAAATGCAGAAGTAGTATTTTAAAAGATAAGACTGTATAAATGGCAGACAACAACACCATATTAGAAAAACTCGAAGGCCTCGTTGCTCGCTTCGAAGAAGTATCGACGCTGATTACAGACCCGGCAGTGATTGCCGACCAAAAGCGTTACGTAAAACTCACCAAAGAGTACAAAGAACTGGGTGACCTGATGGATGCCCGCAAAGAATATATCCAGGTGCTGAACGGCATCGAGGAAGCCAAAGAGATCATCACTAACGAATCCGATCCGGAAATGCGGGAAATGGCACGCGAAGAACTGGATGCCTGTCAGACACGCCAGCCGGAACTGGAAGAACATATCAAACTCCTCCTTGTGCCTGCCGACCCACAGGACAGCAAGAACGCCATCCTCGAAATCCGTGGCGGTACAGGTGGTGATGAAGCCGCCATCTTTGCCGGAGACCTCTTCCGCATGTACACAAAATTCTGCGAAACAAAAGGTTGGAAGATGGAAATATCCAGCGTCAACGAAGGCGCAGCAGGCGGATTCAAGGAAATCATTTGCAGCGTTACGGGCGATAATGTGTACGGAACGTTGAAGTATGAATCGGGGGTACACCGCGTGCAGCGCGTTCCGGCCACTGAAACTCAGGGGCGTGTGCACACTTCCGCCGCATCCGTAGCCGTGCTGCCCGAAGCAGAAGAGTTCGATGTAGTAATTAACGAAGGCGAAATCAAGTGGGATACCTTCCGAAGCGGCGGTGCCGGCGGACAGAACGTAAATAAGGTGGAATCCGGTGTGCGTCTGCGCTATGTCTGGAAGAACCCCAATACGGGTGCTTCTGAGGAAATCCTGATAGAATGTACCGAAACGCGCGACCAACCGAAGAATAAGGAACGCGCCCTCTCACGCCTGCGTACATTTATTTACGACAAAGAACACCAGAAATATCTGGACGATATTGCCTCCAAGCGTAAGACAATGGTATCCACCGGAGACCGTTCCGCTAAAATCCGTACCTACAACTATCCGCAAGGACGTATCACCGATCATCGTATCAACTATACCATTTATAACCTTGCCGCCTTCATGGATGGCGATATCCAGGACTGCATAGACCACCTGATTGTAGCGGAAAATGCAGAACGACTGAAAGAGAGTGAACTGTAACCCTAAAAGAAAGACGTAGACCCGGAAACATCAACGGCAGAACAAGATGAAAGGACAGTTTTTAAATAAAGCATTTCATACTCTGACGGAAGCATTTCAGAATTGCCTGAAACGTTTTCCAACCACAGTACGCTTTGTCCTTGCACTTACCGCCTATCTGGCTTATCTGGTATCTACCGAAATGGATGACGAAGAGAAGCTGACGCTGGTTTTGGGTTATTACTTCTCTGTCGGTACTCTGCTCTCACTCACTCTCCATCTGTGGAGCGAAGAGATAAAGAACCGGATTAAAGGAATCAGCGTGCATATTGTGATGCATGTATTGCTTATTGCCGACGCAGTGTATCTCTACAGCCTCTCTCCAGAGCGGTCGCTCACAGAAATAAGCATAGCTCACGGAGCGGCTATCCTCGCCTTGTGGCTTTCAGTCTTTTTCCTCTCATTCACCAAAGAGAAGAATGACATTCCGAGCTGGAACTTTGCTTCCTACACCGTAGGGGCTTTTGTCACGGCAAACGTGGTGGGACTGATTATGAGTGGCGGAATAAGCCTGCTCGTCTTTTCACTCCACCAACTTTTCGATGTGGATGTAAGCTGGAAATGTTACCTGTATATCCTTGTTGTATGCAGTGTATTGCTTCCGATGCTGCTCTTCCTCGGTATGTTGCCCAAAGATGAGCTAAAGCACAACCAAGAACCGCAACCGTCGGAGTTCCTGAACGGAACGATACATTTCCTCTTTCTCCCGCTCATGGCAGGGTATCTGCTTGTGCTCTATATCTATGCCACCCGCATCCTTATCAGTTGGGAACTGCCTACAGGCTGGGTATCCTGGCTCGTAGTGGCGCTCATGGCGGGATGTATCGCCATTGAATTCGGACTGTATCCGGCACGGGTCAGTGAATCAAAGCGCATAAACGAATGGATTGCACGCTGGCTGCCTGCCCTAGTATTGCCGTTACTGATATTAATGACAGTCGGCATCATCCGCCGCTTCAACGATTATGGTGTCACAATCAACCGGCTTTATCTGATCACACTCAATATCTGGTGTTATATCGTTTGTTTCGGACTGGTCCTCACCCGGGCACGCCGCATCAGTTGGATTCCCATTTCATTTTCCATCATCTTCCTGCTGACTTCCGTATTGCCGGTGAACTATGCAAGTATCACCCGGAACGTCATGCGCCGTAGCATAGAGAAGGAACTGGCACGCAGTGGTGAAACAAACTTGCCCCTCTCACGCAACCAGTACGACAACTGGCTGGATTCACTTCCGGCAAAGACCGCATTGCAAGTAAACGACCGACTCCGTTATCTGCACTACTGGTTCGGACGAAAAAGCATAGCCAACCTTGTGGACAAAGACGCATCATTCTATTATGCCAAAAACCGTTTCGGTCAGAACAGTGATGAAACGGCCGACAACGATAAAGCCACTGGCAATAACCGGGCTATATCATACAGTGCTCAGGCATCCTCACTGACAAGCATCGAGATTCCTAAGGGATACAGCCGTTTCGTAATCATACCGGAATCAAGCAGGCAACTCAAGATTCCACGCAAGTATATAGAAACAGGAGTATTGCCCGCCTCTCTCGGTACCCGGACAGACAAAATGAACGATACGGTATACATTGACCTCAAAAACATTGAAGCACTTCAACGTTATAAATATGGTGAAATGCCTCCTGCACAATTCAAATGTAACTCCGATAAGTGCCTCTTCATACTGACAGGCTTCTCCTTAGATTATCAAGAGGAAGGAAACGAGGCTCTTTTACTGAATATAAACGGCTATTTATTCAGGAAATAGTAAAACGAATCATAAACAGACTAAATATATCCGATATGAATAAACAAGAACTTTTTGAAAATATCAAGCGTAAGAAATCATTCCTCTGCGTAGGTCTGGATACAGACATCAAGAAAATTCCCGAACACCTGTTGAAAGAAGAAGATCCGATCTTCGCCTTCAATAAAGCCATCATCGACGCAACGGCTGACCTTTGCATCGCCTACAAACCGAACCTCGCTTTCTATGAGAGCATGGGCGTGAAAGGCTGGATCGCTTTTGAAAAGACTGTGAAATATATCAAGGAAAACTATCCCGACCAATTCATCATTGCCGATGCAAAGCGTGGTGACATAGGAAATACCTCTGCCATGTACGCCCGCACCTTCTTCGACGAACTGGACATCGACTCTGTAACCGTAGCCCCTTACATGGGTGAGGACAGTGTTACTCCATTTCTAACTTACGAAGGCAAATGGGTAATCCTTTTAGCACTGACAAGCAACAAAGGTTCACACGACTTCCAGTTGACGGAAGATCCCAACGGCGAACGTCTTTTCGAAAAAGTACTGCGCAAGTCTCAGGAATGGGCCAACGACGGACAGATGATGTACGTGGTAGGTGCCACACAAGGCCGTGCTTTCGAAGATATCCGCAAGATTGTTCCCAACCACTTCCTACTTGTGCCGGGCGTAGGTGCGCAGGGTGGCTCACTGGAAGAAGTTTGTAAGTACGGCATGAACTCCACTTGCGGACTGATTGTAAACTCCAGCCGTGGTATCATCTATGTTGATAAGACTGAAAAATTTGCAGAAGCCGCACGCAACGCCGCAAAGGAAGTGCAACAGCAGATGGCGGAACAGTTGAAGGCTATCCTTTGATAGCCACTGAATAGCTAAGAAACTTAATGAAAAGGTTATCAGAAAACCAGCAGCAATCATGAACCAAAGCAAGATTGTCATATATCAAACCCAGGATGGAAAGACTTCCATTGATGTGAAGTTGGAGCAGGACACAGTGTGGCTTACGCAAGCCCAAATGGCTGAGCTGTTTCAAAAAGATAGAACTGTTATTGGGCGGCATATTAATAATGTATATAAAGAAGGTGAATTACTCAGAAATACCACATGTGCAAAATTTGCACATGTGGGCACAGATGCCGATCAGACTTATGAAACAATGATTTATAACTTGGATGTCGTCATTTCCGTAGGTTACAGAGTAAAGAGCCAAAGAGGTACACAATTCCGTATATGGGCAAACTCTGTTCTGAAAGACTACTTGATTCGTGGTATCGCCGTCAACGACAATCGCTTAAAGCAGCTGGGAGAGGCCATCAAAATATTAAAACGCACCACCAACCAACTTGACGCCCAACAAATGCTTGCCGTAGTAGAGCAATACACTATGGCTCTTGACCTACTGGACGATTATGACCATCAGTGCATCAGAAAACCCGACGGGAGTAAAGCAACGCATGTCCTGACCTACGAAGAGTGCCGTAATGTAATAAACAGCATGAAGTTCAATACAGACAGTGACCTCTTCGGCAATGAAAAAGATAAATCTTTCTATAGCAGTATCGGCGCTATCTACCAAACCTTTGACGGGGAAGATGTTTATCCGTCCGTTGAGGAAAAAGCCGCCAATCTACTCTATTTCATAACCAAGAATCATTCATTCAACGATGGCAACAAGCGTATTGCAGCCACCATATTCCTCTATTTTCTGCAAAAGAATAGAATTCTATATCATGAAAACGGAGAGAAACGCATCAATGACAGCACACTTGTCGCAATAACCATCATGATAGCCGAATCAAAAACAGAAGAAAAGGAGATTATGACAAGATTGGTTATGAACTTCTTAACATAAACATTAGAATCAGACAAAAACTTTATATAAAAACGAGTAAATTATAACACATGCCCTACGAACGAAAGATCATTAACGACCCGGTGTTCGGGTTCATCAATATCCCGAAGGGGTTGCTGTACGACATCGTGCGACATCCCCTTTTGCAGCGTTTAAACCGCATCAAGCAACTGGGTTTGTCGTCTGTGGTTTATCCCGGTGCGCAGCACACTCGCTTTCAACATTCGTTGGGGGCTTTCCATTTGACGAGTGAAGCTGTCCAGCAGCTCGCCAGCAAGGGAAACTTCATTTTCGACAGTGAAGCCGAAGCCGTACAGGCAGCCATTCTGATGCATGACATCGGACACGGTCCTTTCTCTCATGTACTGGAAGACACCATCGTACAGGGCGTATCTCACGAGGATATCTCCCTCATGCTGATGGAACGTATCAACAAAGAAATGAACGGGCAACTCACACTTGCCATCCAGATATTCAAGGACGAATACCCCAAGAAGTTCCTGCACCAACTGGTCAGCGGGCAACTCGACATGGACCGTATGGACTACCTTCGCCGCGATAGTTTCTATACCGGCGTAACGGAAGGTAACATCGGCTCGGCACGCATCATCAAGATGCTCGATGTGAAAGAAGACCATCTCGTGGTAGAATCCAAAGGCATCTATTCCATTGAGAACTTCCTCACAGCCCGCCGCTTGATGTACTGGCAGGTATATCTGCACAAAACGTCCGTGGCATACGAGAAAATGCTCATCAGCGCCCTGCTCCGTGCCAAAGAATTAGCAAGTAAAGGTGTAGAATTATTTGCTTCACCGGCATTGCGTTTTTTCCTTTACAATGACATCAACAAGGAAACTTTCTATAACAATCCGGAGTGTCTGGAGAACTTTATCCAACTGGACGACAATGATATATGGACCGCATTAAAGGTCTGGAGCACCCACAACGACAAGGTTCTGTCCACGTTGAGCCTCGGTATGATTAACCGTAATATCTTTAAAGTGGAAATTTCTACCGAACCAATATGTGAAGAAAGAAAAAAAGAGTTAACTTTGCAAATCAGTCAGCAACTGGACATACCCCTCTCTGAAGCGAGCTATTTCGTCTCTACCCCCAGCATCGAGAAGAATATGTACGACCCGGCAGACGATAGTATTGATATCCTTTATAAAGACGGAAGTATTAAGAATATTGCTGAAGCATCGGACATGCTCAATATTTCCCTATTGTCTAAGAAGGTAAAAAAATACTATCTTTGCTACCAACGTTTGCATAGGTAAGTATAAAATATTCACCCAAGGACAAGGAAATATAAAAAAAAAGTCCGTTATTTGTGATTTGAAACCATCTAACAAGAATAAGACAATGGAGTTCTCTGCTAAACAAATTGCAACATTTATCCAAGGAGAAATCGTTGGAGATGAGAATGCAACTGTACATACTTTTGCCAAGATAGAAGAAGGCATCCCCGGTGCTATATCGTTTCTGTCAAACCCCAAATATACATCTTATATCTACGAGACCCAAGCTAGTATTGTATTGGTAAACAAGGACTTTGTTCCTGAGCAGGAAATAAAAGCTACTTTAATAAAAGTAGATAACGCCTACGAAAGTTTGGCTAAACTGCTCAATCTTTACGAACAGAGTAAGCCCAAACGCGTGGGTATCGATCCGTTGGCTTTCGTTGCTGAGACTGCGAAAATCGGCGAGAATGTTTACATTGCGCCCTTCGCTTGCATTGGCGAATACGCAGAAGTGGGAGACAATACAATGATACATCCGCATGCTACTGTAGGCAGTGGCGCCAAAGTGGGCAGCGATTGTATCTTATATGCCAATACAACCATTTATCATGACTGCCGGATAGGCAATCATTGCATCCTGCATTCCGGTTGCGTGATCGGTGCAGACGGTTTTGGCTTCGCCCCCACGCCCGAAGGTTACGAGAAGATTCCACAAATCGGTATCGTGATATTGGAGGACAATGTGGAAATCGGTGCCAACACCTGCGTAGACCGTGCCACGATGGGTGCGACTATCGTACATAAAGGAGTGAAGCTGGACAATCTGATACAAATAGCCCACAATGACGAAATCGGCTCGCACACCGTTATGGCAGCACAAGCAGGCATAGCAGGTTCCACCAAAGTGGGCGAATGGTGCAGAGTAGGCGGACAAGCAGGTTTAGCCGGGCACGCCCATATAGGTAACAAAGTAGGCATAGCCGGTCAAAGTGGAGTATCCGGAAACGTAAAAGATGATTGCCAGATGATGGGTTCTCCCGCTTTCGATGCAAAACAATATTTCAAGGCATCCGTTGTTTTTAAGAGATTACCCGACTTATATATGGAAATCAATGCATTGCGCAAAGAACTGAATGAATTAAAACAACAAATAAATAAGTAACAAATGTTGAAACAAAAGACTCTGAAAGACAGTTTTTCTCTCAGTGGTAAAGGTCTTCACACGGGACTTGACCTTACCGTTACTTTCAATCCGGCTCCGGACAACCACGGATATAAAATCCAGCGCACCGACGTGGAGGGACAACCTATCATTGATGCGGTTGCGGACAACGTGACTGAAACCACTCGCGGCACTGTTCTTTCCAAGAATGGTGTGAAGGTTAGTACTGTAGAGCACGGCATGGCAGCCCTCTATGCCTTAGGCATCGATAACTGCTTGATACAAGTCAACGGTCCTGAGTTTCCCATTCTGGACGGTAGCGCCCAATACTATGCAAAAGAGATAGAGCGCGTCGGTACAGAAGAACAAAACGCCGTTAAAGATTTCTATATTATCAAGTCAAAGATCGAGTTCCGCGATGAAAAGACTGGTTCTTCCATCATCGTGTTGCCCGACGAGAACTTCAGTCTGAATGTACTGGTATCTTACGACTCGACCATCATTCCCAACCAGTTTGCAACACTGGAGGACATGTCAAAGTTCAAAGACGAAGTAGCTGCCAGCCGCACATTCGTATTTGTACGCGAAATAGAGCCATTGTTGCAAGCCGGCCTCATTAAGGGTGGTGATCTGGACAATGCTATCGTAATCTACGAACGTGAAATGTCTCAGGAAGACTTTGATAAACTGGCCGACGTAATGGGAGTCCCCCACATGGATGCCGAGCAGCTGGGTTACATCAACCACAAACCACTGGTATGGGCCAATGAATGTGCCCGTCACAAACTGCTCGACGTAATCGGTGACCTAGCTTTGATAGGCAAACCCATCAAGGGACGTATCATCGCTACCCGTCCGGGACATACCATTAATAACAAGTTCGCCCGCCAGATACGTAAGGAAATCCGCCTGCACGATATACAGGCTCCGACTTACGACTGTAACCGCAAACCCATCATGGATGTAAATCGTATCCGCGAACTGTTGCCGCACCGTTACCCATTCCAATTGGTGGACAAAGTGATTGAAATAGGTGCCAATTATATTGTAGGCGTGAAAAATATCACTGCCAACGAGCCTTTCTTCCAAGGACACTTCCCGCAGGAACCGGTCATGCCAGGTGTATTACAGGTTGAAGCTATGGCACAGGTAGGCGGTCTGCTTGTATTGAACTCCGTAGACGAACCCGACCGCTACTCCACCTACTTCATGAAGATAGATGGTGTGAAGTTCCGCCAGAAGGTAGTGCCGGGTGACACCCTTATCTTCCGCGTAGAACTGCTTGCACCTATCCGCCGTGGCATTTCCACGATGAAAGGCTATGCGTTCGTAGGCGAGAAAGTGGTTTGCGAGGCAGAGTTTATGGCACAAATAGTTAAGAACAAGTAACTCTCAATTAAATATGATAAGTCCCTTAGCGTATATTCATCCCGAGGCAAAAATCGGGGAAAACGTAGAGATTGCTCCTTTTGTATTCATCGACAAGAATGTGGTAATCGGCGATAACAACAAGATTATGGCAAATGCCAACATTCTGGACGGTTCACGTATCGGCAATGGAAATACGATTTTTCCGGGAGCTGTTATCGGTGCCATCCCTCAGGATCTGAAATTTCAGGGAGAAGAGAGTACCGCTGAAGTCGGTAACAACAATACCATTCGTGAAAATGTTACCATCAATCGTGGTACGGCTGCCAAAGGTAGAACCATTATCGGTAACAATAACCTGTTGATGGAAGGTGTACACGTAGCTCATGACGCCCTTGTCGGTAATTACTGCATCATTGGTAACTCTACCAAAATGGCAGGTGAGATTGTGATAGACGATTTCTCCATTATCAGCGCCAATGTATTGATGCATCAATTCTGCCGTGTAGGCGGATATGGCATGATACAAGGCGGTTGCCGTTTCAGTAAGGATATTCCGCCATACATCATTGCAGGCCGGGAACCGATTGCTTACAGCGGTATCAACATTATCGGGTTGCGCCGTCGCGGATTCTCCAATGAAACCATTGAGAATATACACAACGCATACCGTATCATTTATCAGAGTGGATTGAACACTTCAGACGCATTAAAGAAAATAGAAGAAGAAATTCCGACGAGCCCGGAAATAGAATACATTGTCAGCTTCATCCGTGACTCCGAACGTGGTATTATTAGGTGATAAAACGATAAAGTAATTAGAATATGATATACAGATTTACACTTATCTCCGATGAAGTGGACGACTTCGTAAGAGAAATACAAATTGACCCGGAAGCTACATTCTACGACTTCCATGAGGCTATAGTGAAGTCAGTAGGCTATACTAACGACCAGATGACTTCTTTCTTCATCTGTGATGATGATTGGGAAAAAGAAAGGAAATTACACTGGAAGAGATGGATGACAATCCGGAGATGGACAGTTGGGTAATGAAAGACACCACTATCAGCGAACTGATAGAAGATGAAAAGCAGAAGTTACTCTATGTGTTCGACTACATGACAGAACGCTGTTTCTTCATTGAACTCTCCGAGATCATTACCGGAAAAGAAATGAAAGGTGCCAAGTGTACCAAGAAGGAAGGTGATGCTCCGAAACAGACAATTGACTTCGAAGAAATGACAGCCAACAGCGGATCGCTTGATCTGGACGAAAACTTCTATGGAGATCAGGACTTTGATCTGGAAGAATTCGACCAGGAAGGTTTCGACATGGGCGGAGGCGAAGGTGGCGCAGCACCGTTCGAGGAAGAAAAGTTCTAATATTATTTTAAATTTTTCATCCGCAGATAACGCGGATAACACAGATTTGAAAGACTTAAGCCTAGAAGAGATCTGCGTTATCCGCGTTATCTGCGGATGGGAAATGATTCTCTAAATACCATTTCCTTATGAAAACCCTGATAGTGCTTATTGGACCGACCGGAGTCGGAAAGACCGAACTCAGCCTGCGGCTGGCAGAGCATTACCAAACTTGCATCGTTTCCGCAGACTCTCGGCAACTCTATGCCGACTTGAAAATAGGGACGGCAGCCCCTACCCCCGAGCAACTGCAACGCGTGAAACATTACCTTGTAGGAACCTTGCAACTCACGGATTACTACAGTGCCGCCCAATATGAAGCGGAGGTATTGAAACTTCTGGAAACCTTATTTACCGAACAGGATACAGTATTGCTTACCGGTGGCTCTATGATGTATGTGGATGCCGTTTGCAAAGGCATTGATGATATTCCGACCGTAGATGCTGAAACACGCCAAGTGATGCTGCATAAGTATGAAACGGAAGGTCAGGAGAGATTGTGTGCAGAGCTAAAGTTACTCGATCCGGAATACTACAAAATAGTAGACCTGAAGAATCCTAAACGCGTAATCCATGCACTGGAGATATGCTATATGACAGGGAAGACCTACACCTCATTTCGTACACAACAGAAAAAAGAACGCCCCTTCCGCATCATCAAAATAGGATTGACGCGCGACCGGGAAGAACTTTACGACCGCATTAACCGGCGGGTAGAGATTATGATAGAGGATGGCTTGGAAGAAGAAGCCAGAAAGGTATATCCTTATCGGGCACTTAATTCATTGAATACAGTAGGTTATAAAGAGATGTTCAAATATATCGACGGAGAATGGACCTTGCCTTTTGCCATAGAGAAAATCCAACAGAACTCCCGCATCTATTCACGCAAGCAGATGACATGGTTCAAAAGAGATGAAGAAATCCGTTGGTTCCATCCGGAACAAGAAACGGAGATACTGGCGTACCTCCGTTCGATAATGTAAATTCTATTCTGATTCCAGTAAACTCTGATAAATCATTCTGATAGATGATTCCAGTTCATCGTACAGCTTCGGTATTGCTTGGGGATCGAGGCTTCCTTTTTTATACCACTCTTCCAGTAATGGCTTCGTCGTACGGAAGACTTCATCTTCTACCGCAGTAATCACTGTCATATAACCGTCACCTTTCTCAGGACTATACAATCTTTCCCAATTCAGATAACGTCCGGTACCCATTCCCTGCTTATAGCTGAAAACTCTGTCTGCCAAACGAAGTGACCAATCACTGAGCGGAGCTGCCTCATGTTCTTTGCCGAAACGTACCATTCCAGGAAGAAGTTTACCGGCATCTTTCACCCACAACGGAACAGCTATACCGGTAGGAGGATAACCTAACAGTGTCCACATGGTAGTCAGTTCGGCTTTCTCACCCGGTTTCACACCTTGTACCACTACCGAACACGATGTACTGCTACGCGGAATGAAATCCTGATCTACAAACCAACCCGATGCCTGAGGACGATTATATGCCCCGCTACGCAAATCAATATCCAGCATACGATTACGGAATGAACGCGATAAATCATTGAAAATAAACTGTGGGGTAATGCTACCCGTAGCCGAAGCTTTCATCAGCACCTGGTCTGCTTCCATATAGCGTACATAACCGGCACCCTCGTTCACCTTACCAGCAAAAGAAAAGTTGGTACGGGCAATATAACCATAAGGAGCGTCCTTCGGGTTATTGGCATCATACATCACATATTTATGATAATCTACCTCAAACATAGCTGCCCCGCCTTGTGCATCGATTACACCAAAATTAGCTTCGATATCGCTGGGCTTGGAAATGGTATCCAGAAAATGACAGAAGTCCTCTACCGTTGCACAAACTTCGAGTGCACGATAAATAACACGCCCATTGGCTGCCCCCCGTTCTTCATCGCCCTTTACATCCACCAGATTATACGATTGTGTATTCATCAAAGCAAATCCTGAGGAATTAGTTCCCATCCATGCCTCTTTCAGATATGCATTGGCGCTATTCACTACAGCAATAAAGTTATACTTCTCGCCTTTCACATAATCAATATGGTTTCGCATAAAGTCCGTATCACGGTTTTTCCAAAGCAGGGGGCGACCGTCGGGCGTCACTTTGCCCGATACGACAGCAGAGGTGCAGGCCTGCACCGGATTAGTCGGGCACGCAATGGCTACTATGCACAGAGCCAATAGGGATAGTTGTTTCAACATAGATTACAAGGTATTAAGAAGTCGATACAAAAATAAGATTTTCTGATAAAGAAGTACCCATAAAGATGAGAATTATTTAGTTTACATTGGATATCCCAATGAAAACACCTACTTTTGATTGCAACTAAAAATTGGAAACTATGAAACGACTCTCCTTAACAGTGTTATTAACATCCGTGTTGCTAATCAGCTCCTGCACAACAGCTCCCATTTTTCAGATAGACGCCACTACACAAGGCATACTGGCAGGAGATACGCTTATCTTCACCCACCACTCATTGCCCGATTGGAAGGAAACCAGCTGCGACACACTTGTAGCTACCAAGAAAGGAGAATTCTCTTTCAGTAAAATTATTGCAGAAACAGGCCTTTATAATATTGCATACCATCCTTCCCAAACCGAACCCCCGATCTATTGTAATCGCGGCTTTTCGTTTTATGCCCGGCCGGGCGACCATTTGAAGGTGAAAGGTGATATAGAATTCTTCCCTGCCATGCAAAAAGAAGGTGGAATGTATGACGACCCGCGCCTGCAACGCATCCTCACCCTGGACGACAGCATAACGGTGGAAATGAACAAACTCTATCGCAAGCTACGCCATTTCGCCGATCTACGGGGTACTCCGCAGGCCAATCCGGATTCAGTGATCTATTATAATCAGGCTTACAGACAGTGCCATTCCAAGGAATTGAGCGAAGCTCTGCGCAACTTCTATAACACAGCGGACGATAGCGAATATGCAGCTTTGGAATACATGCAGTCTCTCCATGCGATACCATACAAAGAAGCACAGGAAAGATTTGCCCGCTTTACCCCTGAGATTCAATCATCGACCACCGGAAAGAAAATAGAGCAGTTGCTCAAAGTAATGAAGAATATTGAACCGGGAAACACTCCAAGCGCATTTACCGTTACCGCCGACGACAGTAGTCGCATTTCCCTGTCAGATTATCAGGGGAAATATCTGCTTATCTATCATTGGGGATATGGTTGTCCGGGGACTACCTGGGTGCATCCACGCCTCTTGAAACTCTACGAAGAATATCATGATAAGGGATTCGAAATCCTGGGCTTCACCGGAGACAAGCGTCCTCAGGATCTTTCCGGAAATACGGAAGCGGCTGCGCTCTACTTCCCTCCCTGGCCCACTGTTTATACGGAACAAAAAGAAAATAGCTTTATAGCAACCGACTACTACTTCAACGGTGTTCCCATCCTGATGGTGATTTCACCCGAAGGCAAAACACTCTTGCGAGGATATAGCGACATATATCAGCCGCTCAAAGATTTATTGGAAAAAGAAATAGGCAAATAAAAAAGCCGGAATGCTTGACTTTGCCTTACGAATGTAGTATATTTGTAACCGTAATCCTGATTTAGATTCAGGAAGAATACACTGAGAGGAGCGACGCGGGTTGTTCCTCTTTTTTTGTATAATATAGTATGAAATCAGGGAAAACATACCTTGTTATGAGGCAAAACATACCATGTAATCACCCAAAACAAACCATCTGCCGGGGTCAAACAGATGATGTAAACAGGGTAAACACATCATCTATTCCCCAAAAACAAGAACGGGAAAGCCTAAGCCCTCCCGTTCCGTTAATGTTCCGTAAATCTGCTCTTGACGAGACTTCCGTTTTTTACTCATACTCTCCCCTTACGTAAAGCGCCGGCTTGATATAAACTTCCAGTATTCCGTCCGCACCGGTCTTTACTTCCATTTGCTCAATGTCTGTCTGGTAAGCGGTTCTTGCCGGGACTTCTTTGCCATCAATGTAGTAACGTACATTACGTTTATCCACACCTTTGTGCTTCAGAAGCGCTTCAATTTGCTTAGTTGTCTTTTCTTCTTTTACCTGTTCACTGGTCTTCAATTTAAAAATGACAACTCCATTTGCTCCACGCGTACCATAGATTGCAGTAGATGAAGCATCTTTCAGAACCTCGATACTTTCAATATATTCAGGGTTCAATGCTGCAACAATTTCAGAAGAAACCTCTATCTTATTTACAATAAACAGAGGTTGAGCAGATGGAATAGGAACACGGTCTCTGATAACCAAAGTACTGTCTCTCTTCGGAGACTGCGTCACGAGAGTTTGATTTTTCAAAGTATCTTTGAAAAGCACCACCTCCTTGGCAAAAGGAGCTTCAGCATGAATAGATATAGCGGCAGACATCACTAATAATAGAAATACTCCCCAAAAGAAGCTATATCCCTGGTGAATTTGTTTTCCTTGTCTCATAGCATTATCTTTTAAGTGATAGAATACTAAACCGTCTCAAACAAAAATACTTAAAAGTAATGATTTAAACAAAGAAATAAGAAACAAAGTTGATTATTCGACTGATAATTCCTTTAGTCTATCAAGCAAATAGGCCCGTTTACTCTCGCTTGTACCTTCTTCCCAATAACGGATAATACCTTTCTTATCTACCAACAATGTAGTCGGTGTGACCTGTACTTTAAACAAATTGAAGAAAAATAATTCATCGGCAATATGCGTAAAAAGGAAAGGACGGTTTTCCACTATCTTCTTTATCTGTTCCGCTGTATTCCAGGTAGTAGAAAAATAAGTCACACCCGGACAGGTTTTCATCCATTCATTCAGTTCCGGCATCTCCTTGATACATGGTCTGCAACCAGTATGCCAATAGTTCAGCACGAAAGGCTTTCCAATGATATCCGCCTTCGTCCATACCCGCCCCGTCGTATCCTTTACCTTAAAGTCCGGGAATGGTTTTCCTACCCATTTATCAAGAGTTACTGTATTAGTCGCTGCAATCGCCATTGGCTTTTGCGCTCCCGAACGGGAAATCCGCAATAATTCCTCTCCTCCGGGTACTTTTTCTACGGGAACCCGATATTTCATTGCATAGTCCGGTAAGGTTTTTCCTTTATTCAGACGTATTTCCAATGCGGTATGTCCTTCCCCATCTGTCAGCATAATCATCTGGGCACCTTCATCAGTCCGAATTCCCGGAGGCATACCATTGAAAAAACATCCGTCAATGAGAACATACTTATCACTACTAGTTTGGGCGGAGCAAAGCCCCACCCAAACAAACATCATAGAGAGAAACAAAAAGAGAGAATTCCTTTTCATATAAAATATCTTTGATTATTCATCTTTCAAAGTAACTGTCACCTTCGGCTCCGCCTTTACTTTAGCAGTTTTCATGCCAATATAAGAAACAACCAGTTTATCGCCTTTTGAAGCAGATAAGACAAAGCGACCATCCACATCGGTTATACTGCCGCTTTTTGTTCCTTCTATCAGTATGGCAGCACCTATGACAGGTTCTCCGTCTTTATCCTGCACAATACCTTCCACTTTCATATCACCTTTGGCAGAAGTCTTCTCAACTCCTCTTTTGTCTTTGGTAGTGATATAAATCTGCCCCTTTCCATCTGTTCCTTTCTCAACACTCATGCTTTCAATTCTTTCAGCCGATACTACCTCACCTATGTCCGCTACGCTGGAATCAATTTTCACACCATCTACAAAAAAGGTCACATCTCCCCGGTTTGCCTTCTTACTATTTATATAGATACCTTGCACTCCATTGACAGTAGTAAATTTACCTGTACCTTTCACTCCCAAAACCACGGGATCATCTGTATTCTTTAGTGTATAGGTTTCTGATGAATGATATCCTTCTTTATCATCTTTTAAAGTGATCAATATAACTCCATTCTTGCCTTTTTCTCCATATATTGCAGTAGAAGCCGCATCCTTCAAGATGCTAAAACTCATTATCCTGTCTACATTTATTGCATTCAATATAGACTGGGTAACTTCTTTGCCATCCACTATAACCAAAGCACTATCCAATAAACTTCCAGGGCGTCTGCTCACTTCTACGGTACGGGAACTCTTCATCTCTCCCCCTTCCAGTCTGAACATTACCGGCAGTGTATACTTCACTGCTACCGCCTGTCCTTTCTGCATACCCGGTTTCCATTTCGGCATTGCTCCCACCAACCGGATAGCCTCAGCATCCAGATCTTTATCTACAGCACGAATCACTTTCGGATCCGTCACATTTCCTCCCTTATCAATAATAAATTGTACCGTAACGCGTCCTTGTGTACCATTCTTCTTTGCAGCTTCAGGATAACGCATATTCTTCTGAATATACTCCAACGCAGCAGCCATGCCACCCGGATACTCCGGCATTTGCTCCACCACCTCGAAGAAGGGAGTACCCTGTAGCTTCTCAGTCACTTCGACGGGGATATACTTCACCTCCACGGGTTTAGCTGTATCTTTCAGTGCTGGAGCTACCTGTACTGGCTCTTCCATAGTTTTTATGGCTTTTGCTTCCACAATTGCTGTCAAATCATTAACTTTGACGGCAGAAATGTCGTGCAAACGAGAGAAGAGCAAGCTTGCTTGTTCTATTCCGAGTGCATCCGACATTCTTGAAATCTCTTCTGCGGTTTCCGAGATTTCAGGACGGGCAAAAGCAGTTACTGCAATGGCAGCTACCGGAAGTATATATAAATACTTCAATCTTGCCCACGGATTCGATTTTTCTTTTAACATCATAGTGATACGTTTTTTAAGTTTACTGTGATTAAAGCTGTTGGCCATAGAGTAGAGCCTTGTGCCGACAGCTTTTTTAATTAATAATAATTGATATTGTTTCGCGTCAACGCCTTTTTCAATCACCGTTTCATCCGCCTCATATTCATGGATATTCTGCAATTCCTGTTTCAGCAGCCACGAAGCCGGATTAAACCACTGGAAAAAGATGCAGATATCTGTTACCAGCAAATCCCACGAATGCCGGTTCTGTATATGAGCCAACTCATGAATAAGTATTTCCCGTCCATTCTCATCCAAGTCTT
Organism: Bacteroides timonensis; assembly: GCF_000513195.1. Classification (GTDB taxonomy): domain Bacteria; phylum Bacteroidota; class Bacteroidia; order Bacteroidales; family Bacteroidaceae; genus Bacteroides; species Bacteroides timonensis. Next base: position 232,918 of record NZ_CBVI010000001.1, read on the forward strand.
TCTGTGAAATAACGATGTATTTCATCCAACTGAACGGAGCTATATCGCGGTCATGCACTATCAAAGTCACTTTCTCACCACCGTCAGTATATTTACTCAAGTCTTCTTTTCTGCCTGATCTTAACAAATTACCCAACTTCAGCAACGAATACCCATTACGAAAAGCAAAAAGTAAAATACCAGCCAAGTACACCAATAATGCAACCTGTATCCAAGTTACCGTCACTTCCTCTATCTGCAATTCCTCCACATTTGTAGTATTCATCATATCCGCCAGCATCAGCCACTGTTCCAGTGTCATCATAGTTTGATGAACCTCTGTCTGCTTCTCCACAGTAACTTCCACCAATGGCAAAAGACAAGATAGCAACAATATGCTCAACAACGCTACCCGGTTGAAACGGTGAAACGTCTCACGGCTCAGTAACAAGCGGTAAAACAGGTAAAATACCGCCAAACAAACCGAAGACTTCAGTATATAGACAAAGAAAATTCCCATATTAACGTACTATTTAATAATTTACAGCTACTATTCCCCAGCCTTCAGTAGTTCTTCTTTCATCACCTCCGCACCGGGAAATCCGGTAACTTTATATGAGAGCTTCCCTTCCCGGTCTATCACAAAATAAGTAGGTATTCCCGGATACTCATATAGTTTACCTAATGCAGAACTCTGCTCATTCGTGATCCGATAGTGTATTCCATGAATATCAGGTATGGTGATTTTCCACTTCCCTTCAGGTGAACTTTCATCTGCTATATAGATATACACTACATCTTTCAATTCTTCTTTCACCGGCTTCAGGCTATTCATAGCCCGCATACAAGGGCCACACCAAGTATTCCACATATCTATCAGAACCACCTTACCACGATAAGGACGGGTGACAACTGCCAATAGACTATCTGCAGTAACTGCCGTATCCAACAGGCAAGCTGTATAGCCGGTCTTATTCTTAACAGCCTCTAACCGAGCTTCAATATCCGCATTCTTCTTCAAAAACAATTGCCGGATTGCTGGTGTATGGATGCTGTCCAATGTTAAACGTTCTTTAGGACTTAGCGGTAACTGCCGGCTTAAGTTAGAGGCAGCACGCATGCCCAGCATTATATCTACCCAAAGAGGATCTTGTACAAATCTGTCCCGAAGACTACTCGTTGCTGTTCTTACAAAGTCCGGATAATAATTGTAATATTTCAGCTCAGGTGAATGCAAAACATCCAGTTCCAGAATCTCTTTGAAGTAGGAAGTACTGTCTACAGTCATATCCGCTCGCTTCACCCCTTTTTTACCTGAAATCATCGGAGCATAACTAAGGTTACTTTTATAATTATAGATACAACTAAAAAGACTCATATCCAGATTTACCCCAGCATAAGTACGACTTGCCTGACTCAAATTCTTTTCTCCCTCCAATTGTTTCCTGAGAGTCTTATACTGCTTAAAAATATACTTCTTAAATGCCAATGGTGTCATCCCACAGATATCTGCACAGAAATTATCGTTACTACCAACTCTCATCATTCCTCCAATACGTAACAATTCTGTATTCAGCCCAGCATAATCGCCCTGATACCAAACCTGGGTCTCTTCATCCGTCCTCTGTTTTTCTCCAAACAAATGGCTTCGCAACCAAAAGATAGCGGGAAGATTCATCGTTATATCCAATTCACCACCTGGCACAATAAACAAATAAAACTGACATCCAGCGACCCATAGAGTACAACCACAAGGTAACAATACATCGGTTTCATAATTGAAAGTTCCATCTTCCGCTACTTCTATTTGTTTACCAAAAAAATCAAAAAAGAACCACGCCGAATTGTAGAACAACAGCTTCACACCGTATTCCGGTTTATACCCCAGTAATCTACCTTTTACAATAGCTTTATCGGCCTTCAGTTCAGGTATCGGTAAGGGTAGAGTATAATCCAACTGTTGGTGTAACACTTCTTCGGGCACATCTACCTGAGGTTTCTTACCGTCTAAACGTACACCATAGACATTCCAACCTTCATCGCTGCCCGGCATTTCAATAAAATCAAAGCTTTCCGTCTCTTGTGGAAGTGGAGCAAATTTCAACGTTGCCGCCATTTCACCAGAAGCAGGAAGACGCGTCCACTCTTCCTTCTGCGAAAAGCCCTCACTATTATAAAGAGCGTACTTTTTATCTGCCACACATAATACGGCAGTCGAGTCTATCCTCACCCCTTCGCCTGGCCTATTATAAATCTTCACTTCAAGCCAAGTAGTATCTTTTCCTAATGTCACCTTCTCTATTTCAAGGCTACGCGTATTCGTTGCCATGAAATAAGGAGCTTTCACAACCTTTTTCGCCTGCAAACCTACGCAAACAGCTATCAATACAAAATAAGTTATAGCTATGCTTTTCATAATTCTTGGCATTTTAAAGTTTCTATTTCGTTCCTCTCTCCACTTCTGCAATCAACTGCTTCAGGTCCTCCAACGAAATATCTTCTTCTTTTACCAACGATGATACTGCGCTGAGATATGAATTATTGAAGTACTTACTAATCACTTTCTTCAGCGTTCCCTTACTGAAGTCTTCCTTATTCACCACAGCATAATACTGGTACGTATTACCGTAAGTCTTATGTGCCAGGAAACCTTTATCTTCCAATCCCCTCACAATCGTGGACAGCGTATTGAAATGCGGCTTCGGTTCTTCATAGAAAGCCAGCATCTCCTTCACAAACAACGGACCTTTCTCCCAGAAAAATCCCATGATTTCCTCTTCTTTCGCAGTCAATCCTTTCATAACTCTTCATTTGTTTTTCGCAAAGAACTAAAATATTTAGTTTATAAACTAATTTTTCTCGTTAAATAAGACTAAACACAAAATACCTACATATAGCGATTGCAATTCCCGAGGGAAATCCGTTACTTTGCACACGAATAAATAAAGAAAGAAAGGATAATCTGCAATGAATGAACCGCATAAGTATTGCGCCACAGACAAAATGAGCGACCTTATCTGTGATAACTACTCCTTATTAATGGTTATGAGCCGTTTCGGCCTGTCCTTAGGATTCGGAGACAAGAGTGTAAAGGACGTTTGTGAAGCACAAGGCGTAGACTACCGTACCTTTCTCGCAGTAGCCAATTTCATCAGTGAAGAACAATATACTTATAGTGGAGAGGAAAACGTATTTTCCATCTCAGCCCTCATGGATTACCTGAAACGGGCGCACACTTACTTTCTCGATTTTAAATTACCTGTTATCCGTCGTAAGCTCATCGAATCTATCGATTGCTCAGGTTCGGATAATATTGCCTATCTCATTCTGAAATTCTTCGATGAATATGCCAAAGAGGTACGCCGCCACATGGAATATGAAAACGAGGCTGTGTTCACTTATGTCGAAAAACTACTCGAAGGCAAACTTGCAGAGGACTATGATATAGCAACCTTTGCCAGTAAGCATAATCAGATTGAATCCAAGCTGACAGAACTGAAAAATATTATCATTAAGTATTATCCCGAGAAAGAGAACAACAACAAGCTCAATGCTGTTCTTTTCGATATCTTCAACTGTGAGCATGACCTTGCTTCACACTGCCAAGTAGAAGACTATATGTTTGTTCCCGCCGTGGCACAACTGGAAAGGAGAATGAAAAATGAACAATAATGTTTCTTCTATAAAAATAGCAGTTGCAGAGACTTCAGTCATCATCCGGAGTGGACTTACAACAGTACTAAAGCGTTTGCCCAACCTGAATGTACACCCAATAGAAATCTCTTCCCCGGAATCTCTACAGAGCTACATCCACTTGAACACACCGGATATCCTCATTGTCAATCCAACCTTCGGCAGTTGGTTTGACATTACAACGTTCAAAACAGAAAATGGAAAGGTAGAAACTAAATATCTGGCACTTGTATGCTCGGTCATCGACAATAATTCACTAAAAGAGTACGACGACCACCTCTCTATCTGCGATGATACAGAAATAATCTCCACTAAAATAAACCAATTGCTTTGCACCGACGAAGAAAAAGAGAAAGAAAACGAGCAGGAAACGCTCAGCCAGCGTGAAAAAGAAATAATAACCTGCGTTGTGAAAGGCATGACCAATAAAGCCATCGCCGACCAACTTTACCTTTCCATCCATACCGTTATCACCCACCGTCGGAACATCGCCCGCAAACTACAAATACATTCTCCGGCAGGTCTCACCATTTACGCTATTGTGAATAAGTTAGTGGAATTGCAGGACATCAAGGATAATCTATAAAAAGTGCAGAAATTGAAGAAGTACATATCAAAGACCCGGACGAGGTAAAAGCAATATTGAAGCTGTCAGATTACGGACGTTTGGGAAATGAAGTCTGGAAAATAGTACATAACACCAAATGGAGCGTAGTAAATAGCAATGGGAAATACATCATCGGAGCACTGAATAAGACACGAAAGTAGGAATAAAGCGGTGTAAAACCAGTAGCAAAAACTGATACTGATTATCAATACTTTACAAGAAGTCAACATCCTGTCGACAAGAAGCTAACTCCTTGTCGACAAACTCTTAACTTCTTGTCGGCAGGGTATTGATACTTTGATATTACGACCGACTATACAACTTCTATATAGGCTTGTCTGTTTTATAAAATCGTCAATTCAATAAATATTTCTACCTATTTCGCTAAATTTTCCCCCTTTAACCCAACATTTTCCCGTTTTTTTGCATCATCTAAGTGATATATTCTTATAGCAAAAAACTATTTTTTGTTTAAGTGCTCATTGTATTATGAAACAAAATTTTAGAAGAAAAGAAATAAACTAAAAAACACATATATTTTACATCATGAAAAAACGTTTCATATTTTTAGCAATATTATTAGTACAACATATTGTACATGCCGCCTCTGCTGACGGCAAAGTCGTGCAGAAGGATACAGCTTTCTACAGCTTTGACGAATCAGTGGTAAACGGTACTAGCGGAGTTCCACTGGGAGGATTTGGTTGCGGAGGAATAAAATTTAATGCAAACAATGGAACTTTTTCCGCTATGGTGCGTCCTCCCGCTGATGCGTATGATTTTGCTCCTGTTACCGGAGCTGCTTTTTCGTTGCGAGTGATTGACGATAATACTCAAGGCAACTCCCATAGACTTAAGGCTTCGCTTACTAATAACCGGCCAAATGATGACGCTGTGTGGCCGCTGCATTATGTTGATTTCGGAGTTATAGATGGGGTAAAAGTCAAAATGGTAGGTATTTCCCCCATAGATCCTAATCACAATACTAACAATATGCACCTTCCATATGCCCTCTATGAAATTAGTCTCACTAACACTATGAAGCATGAGGTTAATGGCGCATTATCATTAATGTGGCATTCAAACGGCAAGACGTTTCAGAATGTCAAACATTACGGAATAAGTAATGATGAATGGAGCATATTGGCATGCGGCATGGAAAAGAAAATGAAAGTGTCAAGCGATCTTCTATCCGGAAAAGGTGATGGCTTGGTAACTGCGACAGCCAAGCTTTCTCCGGGAGAAACCAAGCACGTTCGATTTGTAGTGGCATGGTATAACAGGGAGGATCCTGAGCTTGGATATTACATGAACCTGTATGACAATCCGGAAACAATAGCGCACCATGGTCTGAATGTATTTGACAAACTTAAAGATAATGCTGAGAAACTCGTAAACGGAATGCGCGCTTCCAATCTTCCGGAATGGATTAAGAATCAGACTCTGAACGCACTCGCCTCCATTGTGATCAATTCAATGTACAAGAAAGACGGACGCGTGGCGTTTGCTGAAGGACAATGGACATGTTTCGGAACTATGGATCAGATGTGGATCGCACGACAAATAATGTATCAGTTTGTGCCTTATTACGCATGGCAAGAACTTGAATATTGGGGGCGCACACAAATGAACAATGGCCAGATTCACCATGATTTCAATTTGATGGATGCAAAAGACCAGAGAGCTAAACGGTCGGAACTTGTGGCATGGGATGACACAGAACATCAGGATTACCGAAACATCCAGAAATGGGTAGACTTAAACTCCGGGCTCATCATATCTGTGTTTGAGGCGTATCGTTACACAGGCGACAAGGACAGATTCGTTAAACTTTAGCCCTATGTAAAAAAAGCCGGACAGCGTATTCTTGACCAAGTGAAGCTGTACGGAAGTAAAAAATACCCTTATACATTTGAAGGTTCCGAGAATTCTTACGATGCCGGAGGAAATCCGGATCCATATAACGCCACGCTTTCCGTTGTTGCATATAAGTTGATGACGCAAATGGCGGCCTCCATGTCAGATAAAAAACTTCAATCACTATATCAATCCGCTTATGAACAGGCTCGCAAAGGATTCCAATCCCGCTATATACGAGACAAAGAACCCTTTATGGGCAAGCATTGCGAATCGGTAAGCACCGGACAATGGTTGGCTCTTCATCTCAAGCTTGGTGAGATTATGGATGCTGAGGATACTGATTACATACTTAATAAGCTTGATAATTTCTATTATCCTTACTATTGGGGACTTGGTTATCCTCAGGGTACATATGACGAATGGACTCCCTATATACTTGCACATTATGGAGGACTGATGCTCAACACCGGTCAGTTCGACCGTTGGTATGTGATGCAAAAGGACGGCTATATGCGTCAGTATATGAACCGTGACAAAGTGTTCGCACACCCGCTCAACATTCTCCCGATTGTTACCGAGTCCAATTTTGTTTCCGATAGCTATAGAAGTAAGATGCAATACATCAGCATCCCCGCAATATGGAGAAACTATTACAATGTAATAGGATTCCACAGGGACGCTAATACTAAAGAATTATGGTTGGAACCGATACTATATCCAGCAATGAGCGAATCTTTGAAAAACGCTTATTTTATTACTCCACAGACTTCCGGTACTATTGATTGTGAAGAGAGCGTCGCCAATAGGATGATGAAGAGAAAGATAGTGATGAAAACAGAAAACCCGATGGAAGTCTCCCGCTTATATCTTAAGAATGACTTTCAAAGTGATATCAGGATTGAGGTCAACGGTAAGCCGATGAAATATATTGAGACTGGTTCCGGATATGCGAAGAAATTATTTGTAAATCTTGATGGCAAATCATATTCCAAGATAGACGTCAAGGTAGAAGGAGTATATAAGGTCCCCTCTTCCAGTACTCCCGCTAAGCCTGAGAAACCCCTTACACTTGCCTATGAACCCAATAAGTTGTCTCCGTTTGAACTTATTCCGGCGTATATGGCTGATAAGCAAGCGGGTATTGAAGTTAAGCAAAATGCCGACGGGGAAAAGTATGTCACCTCTTGCAATAATTTTGACTATATGCTCTTCTCCAATATGGATTTTGGCAGACAAGGTGCCACCGAAATACTGTTGGAGGTTAATAATTCCAACAAAGAGGCTGCCGAGATTGAGATTGTACTAGACGATACATCAGGCTCAATCGTGGGTACATGCAGAATTGAAAGTACCGGTTCAGGATGGCATATGGTATCCTGTCCCGTGAAGAAAACCAAAAGCGTCCATAACGTTATATTGAGATTCTTTGGTCCGCATCCCGACAATCTTTTGGATCTTAGGAGCATACATTTTAAATAAACAATGTAAATTCAATAAATATCTTTATCAATGAAAAACAAATTCCTTACATCATGAAAAAACTTATACTTAGTACATTAGTCCTTTGGGGATTATTTTTCAGCGCATCGGCAGCCGATGTATCCACGCTGAAATGGTCACAGGTTTGCTCGGGAGCCATGGGAACCGAATGGTATAGCTCTGCACAGGCACAAGCCATAGCCGACGTATTGCTCGAAGTCCAAAAGACAAACGGCGGCTGGATGAAGAATTACGATTATCATAAACTCTCCTCTTCAGACCTAGCCGAGTTGAAGAATTCGCGTAATGACCACTCATGCCTAGACAACGGCTCGACAACTATGGAGATGTGCTTCCTCGCCAAAGTATGGCAGGGATGTAAAGTAGAGAAATATCGCGAAGCCTTTGGTAAAGCCCTCAACATGATATTCGAGGCCGAAAAAAGCTGCGGGGGATGGTCGCAATACTGGCCCCTTGACGACAACGGAGGTTATAGGGACTACATAACCTTCAACGATGACCTTATCACTAACATTATGAAACTGTTGCGTAATATTCATGACAATAAGGGAGACTTCGCCGACATTGTCGGTGAAGCCGAACGTGAACACTGTCAAGCATCCTTCGATAAAGGTATTGAAGTGATTCTTGATTGCCAAGTCGACGACAACGGAAAAAAGGCCGCATGGTGCGCTCAGCATGATCCGACTGATCTGCTCCCCGCCGTAGGCCGCCCCCACGAACTTCCCTCGATTAGCGGCAGCGAGTCGGCAACCCTCCTATCGTTCCTTATGACTATTGAAAACCCCTCCCCCGAATTACAGGACGCCATCACGGCCGCCGTGACCTGGCTGGATGAACATAAAATCGAGGGTAAGGCCATTGAAGATTACGTTAATGTTGCCGGAGAACAAGACCGCCGCATTGTGGACAAACCCGGAAGTGCCATCTGGGGACGCTTCATCCAGTTGGGTGGTGAAACAGGAAAGCAGGTCTACAACAAATTGTTCAACATGTTGGGAGAGCGTGGCAAAAGCCGCAGTTATACCTATCAAGGTAAGACCTACACCTATACCGAGGAGGAAATTGCAAGGATATCCTATCGTGAAGACAGAGCCTACCAACCCATCTTTGCCATTTATTCGGATGAAGTGGCACACCTCTACTACCGCTTCCTCTACAACTACGATGACACTGATCCCGTAGTTGACAGCAAGGGGTGCCCCATCGCCACCTCGCTCACTGCCGACAACCGCCGTAGCTATCAATACCTCGGCAGCTGGTGCCAAAAGGTGATTAAGGACGAGTATCCCGCATGGAAGCAAAAAATTGACGCCGGCAATGAGGCGGGGGACGCCACCCTGCACGAGTTGTCGGGTACCACCTACACATCAAGTTCCGCCGATGGCCTTACCTACAACTTCCGGGACGGATTTACCATATCCAACGCCAAAGGAAAGCAATATGCCAATGGCCAGTCCAACACTTTGAAGTTCTCACAAGGCGTAGAGTACAATATCAGCATTCCCAAAGATCTGAAAGTGGTCAAGGTAGCTTTTTATGGTTATGACAACTATGACGTAGAAGCCTACCTCCGCAAACTTAATGGCGTGGAATATTCTGCGACCGACTATGTGTTTCCCGCCAAAGTGGACGGAGAAGCAACCTACGTGCGGCACACCATAGACCTTTCGGATAAGCCGGCCCAGCAGAATCTTGACTTCAGTTTTGAGGTAAAACAGTGCTGTGTCATAATTACCCTCTACTGTGTTGAGACCAAAGACCCCACCGGCATTCGAGAAGTCTCCGTTGAAGACTCCGGCGTTCCTGTCAAGCAGATCAGAAACGGCCGCATCGTTATAATAAAAGACGGTAAGACTTACAATACTATAGGGCAGCAGATCGACAACTGATTTTTATAAAGGAGATTCAATAAAAGCTTTGCAAGTCTCAAGTGCACGATACCCTACGTTACTAAATGGAAAAATTCCCGTTCTTTCACGATATCACATCGGGGAAGACGGGAACCTTTTTTCCTTAATAAAAGTGGTTACGTAATTATGACTAACTAATTCATTAAATCTGATGTTGCAAAAGTAGGGCATTTGCGAAGATGTCACAATCCCTAAAACAAGGTATAATGAAAGGTGGTAATAGTCATAACTAGGTATTTCCAGATATAATCGCTCATTTTCTTATAAATTTGTACTTATCAGCTAATAGCTCTTCACAAGAGCCCGCTATATGCCGAAGTATTTCCAATCCTCTTTTTCGAGAAATACGAATACTTTCCCCCACAGTAAGCATATCTTCAATACTCGGATTCCCTTGTTTATTAACAGAAGTGGCATGTTCTCCGTTATATCCGTTACTACATCGGGTTAAATCGTAAGCAGGAGCTAACGACCAAACACCTTCCCGACAAATGAAAGTGAAGTTTTTAGCATGATCATCTTTATTTTCAGTCAACACATTGAATGCCATACGACGAAACATTTCATCCACCTGCTTCGGATCCTGAGTCAGATAACCAGTCAGATGGAGCAATGTTTTATACTCCAACCTGGGTTGTAATATAGACTCATTCAGAAGCGCACCGGAAGTAGCAATGTGCAGCCTGATTCCGTTTTCGATATCAAAACGCTTACTTGCAAAATACTTTCCTTCCATCAATTTAAAATCGGGTACAGCTATTCCGCATTTACGGGCAATCTCATTGTAACGAAATTCCATCCTTCCCATATTTTTAGGATCATACGTATGGCGAAATTTGACTAACCAAGAGCCTTCTGCATCCTGTAATAGACATTTTGGCCGGCATCCACCAGAGTTACCACTATTGAAATAAAGTATATCCTCATCTTTTTCCGACTTTTCAGATAGTACATTTAACGCCATCTGTTGTAAATCATCCAATTCAGGAAGGGCCTTCTCCTCACCTACATATGTTTCAGGAAGATAGCACAAGGCCCCCATGCCTGAGGTTCCGACAATACTCAATCGTTGTAAAGGAGTTAGTTCATCATCATTTATGCCTTGCTTCTTCAGCAATCTGTTAAGTAAGTAGCGACCATATCCATCAGGCAGACTATCTTCGAAAATACCAAAATTTCCCCAAAATGGTTCTGGCTTAGCAATGAACAGGTCTGACTTTAAAGGCAGGTCGAACGGAGATATAGAAAATCCAGTAGCCAACCATTCTTTATCGTATTGAAATGCACACAAGCGATTGTCGGGTGTCATACTAAGTGTTCCAACATTCCGAGTATGATAGGTTACCGTTAGTTTATTTACCAATTTCATTACGCCCCTTTTTTCTATTTTTATTCTTATGAATTATCTCCAGCTCTTCCATTGTATTATATAAAGGTACGGATAAAAGTTCCTTTATCACTTTAGAGTACCCTAAAGCCTTCGCTAATGCCACATAGGACGCCAATGAAATAGTATGTTTTTGCTCAAATTTAGCAATAGTAGGAGTAGGAACACCACTAAGTTCAGTCAAAGCTTCTCGGGAAAGTCCTTTTTCAAGCCTTCGCTTTTGTAGGTTCTGAGCAAGAATAGCTAATAATTCTTCAACAGAATCTATGTCAAAGTTATAAAGTAATGGCATACTATTGTATTTGATTAATTTCAAAACCTCTATATTCAGATACTATAATATCTAAATACAAAGATAATTCATTAAATCAAGCAATCAAAATCTTGCAAGTTATTTCTATACCATGCAGAACTTTATACCACAATTCTATTTATACTTAAACGCCAATATATAATAGACTATAAGTGCCAATATCATCAAACCAACGACCGCACTCGTAATCATATTACATAGACCTTGCGGAATACCATATCCCATCTCTACTTTATTAAAAACAAGAGTTAGGAAAAGTAAAGTAAGAAACACATTCAATATACGAGCAATACGGGCTGCCATAAAATACTGTACCGCGACATTGCGCTCTGTGATACGTACTGGAAAACGTATCCAACGAATAGGAAGATAGGCAGAAATACCAACTAAAAGGAGACATAAAGTACCTAATCCCGCAGCCATAAAGGAGAAATTAGCTGTAATCTTGTCCTCTATATGGATATACACCCATATTGCACACACCCAGGCAGCAATTGCCAACAATACGGCAACACCTTCCAATATACGATCTATTATAGTGGGATATACCCGGATATTAGGAAACTCTTTAGTTGAATATGGACCAAGATTTAACATAAACAATATATGAATTATAATTCAAACTACTAATCACTTATCACTAACAACTTATCGCTAAACTACAACTCAGGTTCTTCAGGCGGAGGAGTATTCTTTGTTTTCTTCATCCGCCCGCTTTTCCGCAATGCCTCAGCTATAATCCACTGGAGCTGCCCGTTAGTGCTACGAAACTCATCGGCTGCCCACTTTTCAATGGCATCCATAGTTGCAGCATCTACACGCAGAACAAAGCTTTTGGTTGAAGTTTCTTTTTTAGCCACGATTCTATTTACTATTTAACAATTTACAATTGAATTTGTATTATAACAGGTTTCCGTTATGAATAAACGACGCAATATCATCCATGACATATCCGGCTACAGGTGACGCCTGATTATACTCAAACGGAGTAGCCTTACCACTACCTTCCTGTAGCATATGGTTGAGTTTAGGATAAGATTTAAAGAAAGCATTTTTATTACGCATCAGCCCGAAGCGCCATAAGCCAAAATCCTGCATAGTCACCTGATAATCACGTTCGCCCTGCAATATAAGTATGGGAAGAGTCAGTTTAGATGCCACTTCTACCGGTTTATAGGCATTAGCAAATTCCCAGTAAGAACGAGGAACACCCAACAATAAAGGAATCCTATCATCATATTCTGGAGTACCCAACTTCTTTATATTATCCGCTTGTTTTTTTATTTCTGTAATCTGCTTTTTGGCATTAGCGGAAGAGTCCGTCAGAGAAGATATATAAGTCATTTGTTCAACAATAGCATCTTCAAATGGACGGGCTAAAGCGGCAACAAGGATAATTCCAGTCACCCCATCTGCTTGTTCTGCAATGCGAGGAGCCAATGTGGCCCCTAAACTATGTCCCAATACATAAACACTGTCCGCATCAACCTCCGGTAATCCCTTCACCCAAGCAATAATGGCTACAGCATCATCTACACTTTCAGTGTCATAGTTTGCATTCTGGCCTTCCGGAATAAAAGCTGCACCATATACTTTTGTACGCTTATCATATCGAACCGTTGCAATACCACGTTCTGCCAATCCCCAAGCCAAATCACGGAAAGGTTTATTCTGACCGACAGTTTCATCACGATCCTGCGGACCGGAACCATGCACAAGGATTACGACAGGAGCCTTTTTCTTGCCTACAGGCAACGTCAGTGTTCCGGGCAATTTAAAACCATCCGCTCCCACCGTTATATCCCGTTCCTGCATTTTCTCTTTATCATAAGCTACCGGTTTGGCTGTAGAAGCGGCAGGCACAGGCATCAGACGAATGGTATTCATACTTCCGTCAGCATCGAAAGACAACAAAAAACGGAGACTGTAACGTTCAAACTTCAGATCGCGATAATAAAGTGTTATACCTTCAGCACTCTCTTGCCTCCACTCACCTTTGGCTTGAAGTTTTCCGAACTGCTTTTCCGATTGCTTAAACATGTCCTTAAAAATTTCCGGTGATAATTTTTCCTGCAAATTTTTATTCAAGAGAACATGAATACTATCCCCCTGATCCGCCACAAACAATTCGTACACATGTTTCGCACGGTCCATATTTGCATCCTGAGCAAAAACCGCTGCTACATGTCCCAGCAATAAACCAAGCACTAATGCCCACTTATATAAAAAAGAAAAGCTCATATTATCTTGATTAATGATTTAATGTACCTGCGTTAACAATCGGCTGTGCTGCCTCATCGGCACAAAGTACTACCAGCAAATTGCTGACCATAGCCGCCTTTTTTTCTTCGTCCAGTTCAACAATCTCTTCTTCAGAAAGTTTATGCAAAGCCATTTTTACCATAGAAACGGCACCTTCCACAATCTTTTCACGGGCAGTAATAATAGCCGAAGCCTGTTGACGGCGGAGCATTACCGCAGCAATTTCAGGAGCATAAGCCAGATAGTTGATGCGTGCTTCCACTACTTCCATACCTGCCATGGCAAGACGTTCGTTCAACTTTTGTTCCAACTGTTCATTGATTTCTTCACCACCGGAACGAAGTGTCAGTTCTTCAGTATCCGCTTCGTTATCATCATAAGCATATTGTCCCGCCACCTGACGTAAAGCGGCATCACTTTGTATTTTCACAAAATTCTCAAAAGCATTCATACGGCTGGCAACCGCATTACCTATATTAATCTGGTTGGCATTCCCCCCCGTATGGACAGATGAAGCCATTGTCTGCGAATCAATCTCAAACATAGCTTTGTAGGTATCTTTAAGTTTCCATACCAATACCAACCCTATCAGAATAGGATTACCTATTTTATCATTTACCTTGATAGGCTCTACATCCAGATTACGTGCACGAAGAGAAAGTTTCTTCTTATCCAGAAATGGATTCACCCAAAAGAAACCAGTTTCCTTGAATGTACCTTTATACTTACCAAAAAACACCATAGCCCGAGCCTCATTCGGTTCCAATTGCATATAACCGGCAAACATTATCAGCCAGACAAGGCAGAAAACACCTGCCACAACCGCTGTCGAAACACAAGTGACAAAACCGAAATAAATAAGCGCAGGCAACACGATAAGATGAATAAATAGCCCCAAGAATCCATTCATCTTAAAACCACTGAAATTCTTTTCTTTAGCTTCCATACTTAATAGATTTAATTGATATCATTTTAATATCACAAATATATCATATATCTCAAGAAGTTTGATAAGAGCAACAGCTATTTTAAACAAGATTAAGAAAAACAACAGTTTTTTCGTATCTTTGCTTCATCGAAATTAAATTATTAACCTAAAGATATTAATATATACATGAACACCAAGCTTAAAACCATCCTATTACTTTATTTAGTACTACTATTTCCAAGTATACTTTGTACACAACCAATATGTCAAATTCAACATTTTTCAATATACAATGGACTGGCACAGAAAACAGTTACTGATATCGCGCAAGATTCAAAAGGTTTCATCTGGTTCTCTACATGGAACGGGCTGAATAAATTTAATGGCTATACTTTTAAAAACTACAAGGCATACCCTGGAGACGGGTGTACACTAACCAGTAATCGTATATTACGAATTACTCCTAATCAATATAACAGTATTTGGTGTCAAACTTACGATGGTCGGGTATATTTATTCGACAGCCAGCACGAGAAGTTTATTGATATTCTCCAATTCATCGAGAAAAATGAAAAGAAAACATATGTAGTACAGAAAATATATACTCTGCCCAAAGGTGTCAGCTGGATTGTGTGCAAAGAAGAAGCCTTTCGAATAGATGAACGAATGCTTGAAAACGGGGATGAAGGAAGCATTACACTCTACAGTCCGACAGCAAATAACCTACCGGGCAAAAATGTAAAGAACATTCAGCAAGACACCGACGGAGATGAGTGGATATTTACGAACAAAGGAGTCTGTATAGTCGGTCAGAAGGTTTTATCTGATACCACCAGATTTACAAGTCTTTGTAAAAACAATGGGAATATATATACAATATCCGCCAACCGTTTAGCTACTTACCAGCAGCAGAACAAACAACTTCAAGATATAACGATACCTTTCGCATACGGTAAGTTAAGCTGCATACACAGTTTGGGAAAAGATACCATCGGAGTGGGTACCGACAGCGGCGTCATACTATTCTTCGCGCAAACCAACCAATTCAAGTTTATAGATACCGGCTGTCCGTCAATCATAAGATATATATTCAAGGATAGCTACAACGAATTATGGTTATTCAGTCATGAACGCGGAGTCACACGATACAATCTGACAACCGAAGAAAAACAACATTATGAGACCCCATCACAAAATATGCCAAAGGCTGAACTCAAAAGCCGGGATGTGATTTTTGAGGATAATCAAGGAACATTATGGATAGTGCCACACCTGGGATGCCTGAGTTATTATGACCGTGAGAGCAAAGAACTCAAGCCCTATTACACTGACTACAGCAAACCCGAGTCTAAATTTACTCCTGTCATCACCAATTTTCATCTGGACAATCAAAAAAATCTATGGTTTACCAATAACTTTTGGATGGACAAAGTTTCATTCTTTCCCAATGCCAGTCAACTGACAGTATTTGATAATGGCCATGAAACGCGTGCTCTCCTGACCGACAAGCAAAAGAATCTATGGACAGCGAATAAAAAAGGATTTGTCCGGATTTTCAATCCGGATAAATCCCTCAAAGGCTATCTGACACCCGATGGAAAAATCAGTAAGCAGGCCGTATCATTTTCCAAGAATATCTATTGCTTTATGGAGGATGAGCAAGGAGATATTTGGTTAGGCAGCAAATGGGACGGTATCTTCCGGCTGAGAAAAAAGGAAAACGGAGATTTCCGGATACAAGAATATGTCCATAATGAAAATGACCCTTACAGCTTAAGCAACAACAGCGTTTATTGCATTTATCAAGACTGCCAAAAACGCATCTGGATAGCTACACATGGTGGAGGCTTAAACTTGCTTCAGGAAACGCCGGATGGAAAAACCCGCTTCGTGCATAGCGGCAATTTACTGAAAGGCTATCCACAAGACAAATTCACCAAGGCACGCATCGTTAAAGAGGTTAATAACACCATCCTTGTCGGCACAACAGAAGGACTAATTACTTTCGGCTGTGACTTCAAACAACCGGAAGATATCAAATTCCACTCCAATGTACGTATACCTGATACAGCATCCAGCCTGAGCAGCAATGATGTTATTTATATTTATACGGACAGCCGGGAGAATACGTACGTACTTACATTCACGGGAGGAATCAATCAGATCATTTCAGATAATCTGCAAACGAACCATATCCAGTTCAAAACCTATACAAAGCAAAACGGATTGATATCCGACCTGGTTCTGTCAATGATTGAAGACCATCAAAATAATTTATGGATTATATCAGAGAACACAATAGCCAGATTTGATCCCGAGAGCGGCACTTTCGACCATTATAACGAAAAACACCTCCAAAAAGAGGTCTATTTCAGCGAAGCCGCGCCTGTCATCGTACAAGATCAGTTGATATTGGGTACGGATGCAGGCATCCTAAGAATCAATCCCCAATTACTCAGTAAAAGTGCTTATTCCCCCCCTATCGTCTTCACCGGGCTAAAACTGCAAGGAACCCAACAAAATATCGACATTGACGACCTGAAAGAACTGAGCCTGAAACCCGATGAACGAAATGTCTCTTTCCAGTTTGCCGCATTAGACTATATTGATCCGGCCTCCATCAACTACGCCTACCGCCTGAAAGGATTGGAGGAAAAATGGAATGAAGTAGACAACAGCCGTACAGCCAGTTACATTAATCTTTCTCCGGGAGAATATGAGCTTCAGATACGTTCGACCAATAGCGACGGAGTATGGACAGATAACGTGCGGAAACTTTCAGTTATCGTTATACCTACTTTTTGGGAAACGCATTGGGCTTTGTTGCTTTATACTATTTTATTCATCCTATTTACAGGAACTATTGTCTATATTATACTTTATATATATAAGTTACGTCACCAGATATACCTTGAACAGCAATTAGCCAATATAAAACTACGTTTCTTTACGGATATCTCCCATGAGCTACGTACACCATTAACTCTTATCGCAAGCCCGGTGGGTGAAGTCTTGGAGAATGAAAAGATATCTCACAATGCCCGCAAACTTCTTACGGTGGTACATTCCAATACGGAACGTATGTTGCGGCTCGTCAATCAAATACTCGATTTCCGCAAAATAGAAAACAAGAAGATGAAATTATTGCTGGAAAAAACAGAGGTTATCGGCCTATTACGGAAAGTGATGGATAACTTCAAAATTATGGCTGAAGAAAAAAATATCAACTTCCGCCTGCAAACCGATCAAGAACGCCTCTACAGTTGGGTTGACCAGGACAAACTAGAAAAAATTGTTTTCAATTTACTGTCTAATGCATTCAAGTATACCCCTGCCAACAAGTCTATCACTGTATGCGCTTCTGTAAATGAAAAAAGATTAGTAATCTCCGTTAAAGACGAAGGCATTGGAATCGACCCCAAAAAGCAGCAAACCTTATTCCAGCGTTTTGAGACACTGGTGAATAATAATATTCTGCAACCTTCTTCCGGCATCGGTCTATCATTAGTAAAAGAGTTGATTGAACTACACCAAGGCAACATCCGGGTAAATACTGAAATCGGAATAGGCAGCGAATTCATCGTTTCATTACCGCTTGACCAAAAAGTGTATGAAAAGAAGGAAAACACGGAATTCATTCTGAATGATATTCCTTCTACAGACAATCAGAAGACACTCCCTCAGCCTGTTGATGAAAAAAAGAATGCAGAAGAAACAGAAGAAGCCCTCTCTCCTGCCGATGACGACACGAATGGAGATCCTATTTCCGTACTGATTGTGGAAGACAATGTCGAACTGAGGGATTTCCTGAACAATATTTTATCGGGAACCTATAAAGTCATTGAAGCCACTAACGGACAAGAAGGACTGGAACAGGCCTTGTCCTACATGCCGGACTTTATCATCAGCGATATCATGATGCCGGTCATGGACGGACTGGATATGGTAAAAGCAATCAAAGGACACCGGGATATTTGCCACATTCCTATTATTCTGCTTTCAGCCAAATCGTCTTTGGACGACCGGATTTCAGGCCTGGAACAAGGTATCGATGATTATATTACGAAGCCTTTCAGTTCCACTTATCTAAAGATACGTATCAAATCATTGTTGCAGCAGCGCAAACAATTGCAGGAACTTTATCTGGAACAATGGTCGGAAAAGAAAAAAAATTCCCCCACACCTTTCATAGAAATAGCACCGGAAAAACCGCAAATAGTTCCTTTTGACGAGCTATTCATGAAGCAGGTAATGGAAATAATGCATAATCAGATGGATAATTCAGAACTGACTATTGACGAATTTACCCAAAAACTGGGCATGGGGCGCACAGTATTCTACCAAAAATTAAAAAGCATTGTAGGTCTCTCACCCGTTGATTTTGTTCGTGAGATGCGTATCAAACGTGCCATGCAATTGCTGGAGACCGGAGAATACAATGTTTCTACAGTAGCTTACATGACTGGCTTCAACGACCCGAAATATTTCAGTAAATGCTTTAAGAAGAAATACGGAGTAAGTCCTTCGGAATTTCAAAACCAATAGGTGTTAATTTAAGAGTAGGAAGGGCTAAGCCGTTTTGACGGAGGAACAGCCGATGGCAACCCTCGTTCAAGAGGATTTGCAATCCGCTTGTTTTTTATTCGGGATGACGTTTAAGGAAAGAAGATAAGCATAAAGAAAAGTCTTTCCTGCATTGTTATGACTTTTCTCTATATCACTTCTTAATCCGGCAGTTATTCCCCCTCCGTCAATTCCCTGCTTTGCCATGCGTTTTTTGTATTATTCTTAATGCTTCCTAAAAGGTATCTTTAATAATCTAAGAACTAATTGATTAGAGTTTCTCTATGGTAGGAAACCATCGTTCCCATTAAGAGAAACTGTCGTTCTCATTAAGAGAAACTGTCGTTCCCATTAAGAGAAACTGTCGTTCCCATTAAGAGAAACTGTCGTTCCCATTAAGAGAAACTATCGTTCCCATCAAGGGAAACGCGAGTTTCCACGAGGGGAAACTGCCGTTCCCCGCAGCGGAAATGGATCTAAATACAGGAAGATTGCGGCTAAAAGGGCTACACCATTTGCCCGAAAGGGTGTAGCCATGTGCCCCAAATGGTGTAGCCATGCGCTTAAAAGGGTGTAGCCCTACCGGATAAAAGGTTATTTTGCCCGAAATATGAGCGTAAGTTTCCTCTAAAAAAGGTTTTATCCGCTACTTTTCGGTATACCACGTTCGTTTCTACAAAGTCTATTTGATTGAAAATTCACATTAAACGGACATTTTGAGTCTTTTACAAAAGCATCACCATGCGATATTCTTTTCATTTCCCACATACGCTTTCTATTTGCATTTTTCTTATAAGGATTCCTTGCGTTCTTTTTCATCAAGCGCCGCACGTTGGGAAAATACTCAATCCAGACATCATCATCTCATATCTCCGCACAAAACGATAACTGACAAATAAATTCAACTAATGGAAGTAAATATGGAGAACAAACTAGCTCCGTATCACTTCATAAATTTCGCAAGCCTTCGGCATGCTTTGAGCTAAATGATAATTCACTTTTTAGACACAGCCCGCTTACCACTTTTGCTCATTTCTTGTAGGGTTATGAAAACCTCGCTTCTTTACTTTGCTTGCATTGCTTTATAAGAAGTAATATAGCGTTATAGCTGTGTTACAACGTTCTGTTTATAGTTTACAGGATACTGCACCATCTTGCAGCCATGCTGCACCCGTCTTGTAGTGACGCTAATTCATTTAGCATAGGGAGATGAAGGGATGATGACTGACTATCAATACTCATCCCGGTAATTGAAATATATCAGAAAATACTCTATGCTTTATTTTATAGCAATCATAAACCTCATAAGTTACTATATACATAAAGGGCGTTCCTCCGAATGAAACGCCCTTCCTGCAAAGAATGTCTAACAAAACTTCACAGCCTCATATAGACAAGTATATTTAATAATACCTATGTCATCACTGTCTCCATCTCGGGTCGCCAATGCCTAACTTATAGATCTCATGATTACGAACCTGATCGGTATTCTTGAATTTCAATCCGTTCATCAGCTTCTCCGTAGTTGTTTCATGCATATCCTTGTCGCCATTCTTATAAGGCGGATTCGGATCGACCATCAAATCAGTTGGGGCAAGCGGAGTAGAGCCTACTTTCACCGTCAACTGTTCGGCACCATTGATAACACCTGGCAAATAGTCAAGGAATGCACCGGCACTATTCTTCTTGGCACTGAATGCACCACCTGTAAAGATACCATCATCCTTCTGCTTACCCTCTTCACTAGTTACAGCATAATTGTCTGCAATGTCAAACGTAATTTCTCTTGGTCCTGTACCTGCAAAGTCACGAATATCCATACCACCAAAGTAAAGATTACGATCGTCATCTGCCGCTTTAGCCTGAATGAAGAGGTTCTTTCTCACGATTATCTCACTACCACCCGGTATATACTTAAAGCTAAACATATTACGCCCGGAAGAGCGCGTACTATAATTTACAAAAGTATTATTCTCAAGAGTCATCTTATACCGAACGCTGGCAGGCCATGCCAAAGTCTTATTATTATCTGTAAAGATGCTAACGCGAGGTGAATCATAAAACGTATTATTACGGAAAGTGATATCACGGAAGATATTAGATTTCGGATCTTTACCATCACCGGCTATCCAGGCATAACCGCTACCGTTATTGTCGTAGTATCCGCAATTGTAGAACAAGCAGTTTTCTATCAATATTTTTTCAAACACCTTACGTTTAGAACCTTGCACACGGATGAAACCACGAACCATACGCTGGAACGAACATCTTCTAACTTCAAAAGAACTGAACGTTACCGCCATGCCATTAGGATACATATTGGCAAAGTAATTACCTGTAGCCTTCCCATCGCCGTAGTTAGTCGCCTCTGGACTGTCAAAATCGATGTCTTCAAAGATTACAGACTTTACGTTGATAGGTGCATCACTTTCGCCTTGCTGTGGCTGACGACCAAACATAAAGTTGCAGGAGACTCCTGAACCGTCAGGTTTTTTAGACATACCATTCAAATAAATCTTAGCATTGCCTTTACCTGCTTCCAAATCAGATTGACGAGTACGTACTGTCAATCCCTTGCAAAGAGACGGGTTAGTAGCGAAATAGTAGGCTTTTCCACCTTCCAATTCAAAAATGGTACCTTCAGTCAAAGCAGCGTCAGTGGTATAATCCGTCAGAACTTTATCCAAACACATCGCCTGATACTCCACAGCACCCGGAATGGTATCATTGGGGTCTACCACATGCGCCAAGAATATCGGATCACCCGGTTCACCATCTGTACGTACCGTGCAAGTGTTATAAACAGCATCTACATGAACAAGAATATTCTTGTTTTCAGCATCCACTACATATACACTGTTCATGTCCAGACCATCTATATCAATGTACCCCCGTTCAAAATCTTCCTGCTTAACTGTATAATTCCGCCATTTGTCAGGAACTTGCGCATCCGGATTGGTAGGCGAAGGAACTACCGAGATAGTATGTACCACAAAGTTCCCCTCCTCATCCACTTCAAAATACTGCTTATAACTACCGGGATCACCTGATGTAGCATATACACGATCTATATTCAAGCGGAAAGAGCTTTTTGTAATATTATCAATTACAACTAAGTCAGGAGTAGGATAACGGGTATCTGTATCTATCTGCATATAGTCCGCCCAATGCCGTTGGTCACCATAACCGTACCATTTGGAATGATAATCCTCTCCTTTTGTAGAAAGAGTACGAATGGCAAAGCGGTAAGACGTACTATAATTCAAATCTTTAATAAACAGACTCAACACATCCGGTCCTACAATCGTATCCATCAAGAGATGAGCTGGATTGTTCCAGTCTTCCGCCAAACCGGAAGATACATTAGGCTGCAACGCCATCTTTATCTCATATCCGGCACAATCTTTTACGCCATACCAATAGAGTTGAATATCATTCAAATCTTTCACCCTACTTGCGTAAGGCTCATCAGTTCCCTTGCCCGTATTATCATCTTTGCGGAACATGGTCATAAACTCCCTGTCGGGATTAGTGCCATCAGGGTTGACAACCACTTCATCATCCTTACAAGAATAGAAGGAAATGCATAAGAGAGTCAACAAGGCATATAATGTTTTATTCTTCATATTTCAATAAAAGATTTATAGTTATCAATAACCGTAATAATTTTTATAAGCTCCCGCACTACGCTGAATGGCAGAGTTCGGATAAGGCAGAATGTAACGAACTGGAGGTAAGTTATCCAAAGAAGGTATTTCTGGGTTACCGTCGCGAATCACAGAAATAATACCGCGATAATCACCACGTATATAGCCATAGTACGAGTAAAGCATCTGATTTTCCGGAATACCATCTGTAGTGTTCCACCAACCAAAGAGGGTCGCTTTTGTCCAATCTGTTTCTCCGTCTGTATCTGCATTACTTTTCTTGTCATAAAGACAATTTTTATAAAACGTAAGTATATTCATGCTCGTGTTGGGATAAACATTCACGTCATTCGGATTTGCTACACCCGTTTTATCATCTTTATAAAATATGGTATAAGGTATAGATTCCCAAAAATCGGCATTCTTACCGTCATGTATAGAAATATCTTCCATATCCATAGTTGACTCACCATTCATTGCTATTCCGTAATAACGCATAAAGGAATAATAAACTTCTTCACCATACATATTATTACGAACCAAGTCTTTCCAACGCATATTCTCACCCGCAAACTCAAATTTACGTTCGTCCAATACAGCTTTCAAAAATGTATCTTTATTAGCACTGACAGTGGCCAAATAATTTTCCACCGTACCTGCATCACCAGCAAATGCACGGTTACGCACTTGTCGCAAAGCCTCTACAGCTTTCGAACCATTAGTACCGTCAACTCCTCCTTCTAATTCATTGACAGCTTCAGCATACATCAGCAATACATCAGCATAGCGCATATAAGGATAGTTTATACCCGTATTACCCTGACTGTTAGCACCCATACTAGCAGTTGTCCAAAGTTTAGACCATTTATTATTGTGTACCGTACGGTCATTACGAAGTTTCGGTGTACCATCATATTGATAATACCACAGGCCAGTCACATAGTCACGACGGGTATCGCCTTCATCAAACAAAAAACGATAGAGAGCATTGAGACGAGCGTTCCCTTTGCATTCTCCCCAAATATTGGTACCACTAGTATTACCCTCAAATAAATCACTTGAAGGCCCTTGAATGTAACCGATACTCCCCGTAGAGTTTTTGCCAAACGGAATCTCAAAAATGGGGTCATCGTTGTTATTTACTTTATAGTTACACTCATCGATAAATACTTGGCGATAAGAAAGATTCAAAGAGTGCTTACCAGAGGATATAACCGAGTCACAATATTGACGGACAATCTCATAATAGTCTTTATAATTAGCCGGACGTTCCATTTTACCATAACTCGCCGTATTAGCCTGATCTGGACGAAGTGAATAACCACCACACGTCAACGCCATACGAGCAATCATAGACCAACAAAATTCTTTAGAAACGCGTTCCACTCCGGCACTCAGGTCAGCAGCCAATTGCATTTTAGGCGCAATAGACTTTAAGTCTGCAATCAAAACCTTGTGTATTTCTTCGCGATCTGTGACAGGAAGTAACAAGCTACCGTTATCTTCAGCTCCAGAAGACGGTTCCAAAGAGAACGGTATATCACCAAACATCACCACCAAATCATGATAGAACATCGCACGCATTACTTTCGCCTCTCCCATCATCTGATTCAACTCTTCGTCGCCTTCAGCATATAATTCACTGTTTTCAAGTTGATAGATAAAGTTATTGGCATACTCCACACCTTTGTATGCAGCATTCCACGTTTTTTCTACTTCACCACCAGTGGGAGAACAATCAAAACGACGATAGCTATTATTAGTCGCTACATCATTGGTATATATTGCCATATCCACATCGCTGTTTAAACAGAAAGTACTTAGGTAAGCACTTCCATAAGTATCACTGCTCAACAACTGAGCATAAACGCCATTGAGAGCACGATCTATCTCGGTCCTGTCATTGAAGACATAGCCGTTCTCGTATTTCGAGGGTGCCTCTACTTCCAGAAAGTCGTTACACGAAGAAAGTCCTAATGCAACCAGACTGGTCATAAAAATATATTTCAATTTCATATTTCTATCTGTTTTAGTTAATTAGAAAGTAATATTAGTACCAAACACAAAACTACGGCTACGTGGATAACGGTTGTAGTCCATACCGCAAGTCAGGCCGGTCTGCACATCCACTTCTGGGTCATAGCCGGAATATCCGGTAATAATAAAGAGATTGGAGCCACTAGCATAAAAACGGACCTTAGACATTCCCCATTTCTGAGTCAGCTTCTTAGGCAGCGTATAACCAACCGTAATATCCTGGCAACGAAGGAATGAACCGTCTTCAATGAAATAAGAATGTGTAACCTTCTTTGTCACATCAGTCGGATTCCACAAAGTAACTCCCGCATTGGCAGCTCCATAAACGTCTACTGAATTTTCTACATTAGTATTCTTATAGTAGTGTTCACCATCAGCAGGATTAAAATAATGCCAACTATCCTTGAACTTGGAAAGTACATTATAGAACTTCTTATCGTTACTTTCTGAAGAAGACAACTGATAAGCAGTAGCATTGTTCACATCAAATCCGTACATATAGTTGAAGTTGATGGTGAAGTCCAAGTTTTTCCACTGTCCGTTGAAGCCAAAACCACCTTGAAACTTTGGATTAGTATTACCAATTACTGTACGGTCGTTCTCATCAATCACACCATCCGGTTTTCCATCAGGTCCGCTAATATCCTTAAATTTGATTTTACCCGGAAGTGTAGGATCGCCTGAATTACTGCTATCATATACAGTATTGATAATTGTACCCTTTTTAGGAATAGCCAAGAAGTTCTGATTTGGGTCGAAATCAAACTCATCCATGCCATAAAGACCGTCATACACAAAACCATAAATCAAGCCTACTTGGTCACCTACTCTCAGACAATAATCATTGTAATTAGATTTCCAACGGTCATTTTGATCCCAAATCACATCATCGGTATCATTCAGTTTGTCAACTATCATCTTATTGAAACCGAATGTAAAGTTACCACTAAATACATAATCCTTGCCACGAAGAATATCACCGTTAATACTCAATTCAAAACCTTTATTCGTTACCTGACCGATATTACGCATCTGCTTGGTATAGCCTGACACTGTAGGCACATCTGAAGTATAGAGCAAATCTTTCGTGGTATTCCAATAAAATTCCGGTGTAATAGTCAAACGGTCGTTAAAAAGACCCAGGTCAAAAGCGACATTACGAGTCAATGTGGTTTCCCATTTAATTCTGGTATTGGGATAAGTTTTTCCATCTCCCAATCCATAATACGGCTCACCATTCTCTGTAGATTCGCCAAAGGCCGGACCAGAAGTCGTATTCACAGAATAGAGATAACGCCACATATCGTCATCAATACGATTATTACCCGCCAAACCAATAGCTGCACGTAACTTTAGGTTACTGATAATCTCATTATTTTCCAAGAATCCCTCTTGACTCAACACCCATGCGCCTGAAACAGCCGGGAAGTAGCCCCATTGCTCACCCGGAGCAAACTTAGTAGAACCATCGGCACGCATGGTAACAGACAGCAAATACTTATGATCGTAATTATAGTTGGCCTGTCCAAAGAAAGAAGCAGTGCGTTCAGGAGTAGAAAGCGAGGAAGTACTTTCCCACGGTTTACCAAGATTCATATTATTCAATGCCTTGTCAGCTGTAATGTAGCGAGGAAAATAACGGTTCTTCATGAATGTTTCTTTCGTCTGCTTGCTTTGCACCTCCTGACCTAACAAGAATGAAAAGTTATGCAAACCTTCAATATCGAAACCATACGTAGCCGTATTAGTCCAAGTAAACTTCTCCGTACGTTTATTCTTGATAGAGGCAATCGGAAGTTTATTTTGTTTCTGCCCATCCTCAGTCATAGCACCGTAAAAACGGTTTTCATCGTTAAAAGACATGGCATGTACAGCCTCCGTACGCAATACCAGTCCTTCAATAGGCTTCCACTCTAATGCAAGCTGATTGGTGTAGCTATAAGAATGCTTCTTCAGAGTATTTTCCTTGATATCATTTTTCGGATTAGTATATTCAAAGATAGCTTCATCATCCGGGTCAACCGTAGCAGGATCCCAGTAAGCGAATTCACGTAAACCGTTCGTTGGACGATAACGCAATACATCTATAATACCGCCACTACCAATCTTGTCACCACCCGCACCGGTATCACGACGATAAGAAACTTTCGGATTTAGTTGAAGTGACAAGTTCTTGGACAACTGAGTGTGTAACTTAATATTCAAGTTAGTACGACGTACTCCTGACCCCATAATAATACCTTTATCTTCAGACTGCGTCAACGAAATGTTGAAACGATACTTTTCAGAGCCACCACCAATATTTACATTCGTAGAGTAGTTCAACGGAGTTTCCCCCATTACTTCATCTTGCCAATCGTGTGTAGTAGCGCGCTTATAGATATCAAGATCCATAGGATTACCGAAATTGGCACGGAAATATTTTGCTTTATCAGAACGATTGCCTTTAGAAGCAGCCCATCCGTACTGATAGTTAACAAAATCATAAGCATCCATTAAATCCAGCTTCTTAGACAAGTGACTAACAGACATCTGTGCATTCAGACTAACTTGAACTTTACCTTCTTTAGCCGATTTTGTAGTGACCACTACTACACCGTTACCACCCTTCGCACCATAAATGGCCGTCAAGGAGGCATCTTTCAAGACATCGATAGAAGCGATATCCGAAGGAGGAATATCATTGATGTTATCTTGCTGAAAACCATCAACAATATAAAGGGGGTCATTACTTTGGGTTACTGACGTACCCCCTCTGACGCGGATGTTAATATCAGCTCCCGGAGCACCATCTACCGTAGTTACCTGTACACCGGCAATCTTACCTTGCAAAGCTACCGCAGCAGATGTAACAGGAACAGCCGCCAACTTGGCACCCGAAATAGAACCAACAGAACCCGTCAAATCCTTTCTTGCCTTACTGCCACCGTAACCGATAACCACCACCTCTTCAAGTGCCTGTGAATCATCTTTCAATACAATTTTCAAGTCTTTTCCGGCAACAGCGTCCACCTCCTGAGTTTCCATGCCGACATAAGAAATCACTAATTTCTTTCCTTTAGGAAGAGTCAATGTAAACTGACCGTCCAAATTAGTAGTAACACCATTGGAGGTATTACCCTTTTCCACTACCGTAGCACCGATAATCGTTTCACCCGTTCCATCGAGTACAGTGCCTTTCACAGTAATGTTCTGAGCAAACGCCCCAATCGGCACAAACGAAAGTAGTGCCAGCAAAAGGATTAATTTGCTTTTCATACTTCTAAAATTTTGTTTCATAATAGAATATTTGGTTAAACAATAGAATTAATTTCCTCTTTTTTCAATAATCTAAATACATAGGTCCCCAATTTCCATAGCTGTCTGAAATCCGAACATCACCTAAATATATATACCCACAAGCATCAGCAGAATTGAATGGTACAGCAAGACGAGCCTTGTAATGCTGTGGGTCATCTTTGCTATTTTCTAACATAAGATATTTAAACTTATAATCTTTATGTGTAAAATAATATCTAATCCAGATATGTTCTTTTTCTCCTCCCCAGGTATATGGACCATCATTTGCCGTTATATCCAGATATAAATAAGTATCAGATCCATCAACAGGCGCACATATCTTATCATCTATATCTAATTGATCCTCCACTATAGACACAATGGGATTACACCATTCATAAATATTAGTACCGCTAAAATGGTAATTATAGTAATCTTGAGATTCCTTATAAACCATTAAACCTTGCGAATTAACAGTAGGATAGCTTATTCTAATATCCAAGTGCGATGTAGTAGTAGCATAGACACATCCGATAGTGGTTATAAAGCTAAAACAGTCAAGAACTTCATATTGTATGCCTCCAACAGTTATAGTATCCGATAGCTCAGTACGAGTACTTACTCTCCCTGTTGTAGCATTATCCACCTCATTCAAAGGAAGCTCATTAGCACATCCGAAAAATGTAAAACAAACCAAAGATAGAGCATAGCAACACATTTGTTTTAGCCCCGAGAAGTTTAAACTTTTGTTTTTCATAAGAATATTAATTTGTAATAGTTAACAATAGGAATATTTTCTTTATATAATCAAAATGCTTGCTACTATTAACTGATGTGCGTTTCATATTCATAGTATAGCTTTTTGATTTTTAAGAAAATATCACTTGTATTTTTTGATGCAAAAGTCAGAAAAGGCATTTGGTTAAAGGGGGAAAAATTATCGCAATAGGTGGAAACGAATGTTCTTAATGCTTAAAAACAGCTTTCTGGCTAATTGTAGTCCACATAACCAAGGTGGGAAAAACAAATATTCCACATAGTCACCTAATAATTCCACATCCATATTTCCTCCTCTAATACATAGTAATAAAATGGATAATTCGTATCTTTGCGCAACAGTAACAAATCAGTCAATACTATGAAAAAGTGCATTATACTACAAGTCTATTATTTAATATTGATTTGTCTTTTTATCCCTTGTGTAGCCATTGCACAACCGATTTGCCAAATTCAACGTTTCTCCGCTTATAACGGATTGGCACAAAGGTCTGTCACTAACATCCTACAAGATTCCAAAGGATTTATCTGGTTTTCCACTTGGAATGGCTTAAATAAATTCGACGGATACACTTTCAAGAACTATAAAGCATTTCCGGGAGACGGATGTACCTTAACCAGTAACCGCATAGCCAAAATCATACAGACACAAACCTGTGACATTTGGTGTCAGACTTATGACTCGCGAGTCTATCTGTTCGATAGCCGCCGAGAGAAATTCATAGACATCTTACGTCCTTACGAAGACCCCAAACAGCAGACCTACGCTGTGCAGAGTGTCTATGCACTACCTAAAGGAGTAAGTTGGGTCGTATGTGACCGTGGAGCATTCCGCATCGACGAACAAGCATTCAAAGATCAGGAAGGAGAAGGAATAACCTTATATAGTATCGAAGAGAAGAATCTGAAAGGAGATCAAATAATCACCATTTTTCAAGATAGCGATGGTGACGAGTGGATATTAACCAACAAAGGAGTTTCTATCATTGGCAAAAAGAATATAGAATCCGATATCCCATTCAAGAATATCAAAGAGGATAACGGCAATATATATCTGGTATCTGCCAACAACCAGCTAGTAATATATCTCCCCCAGACACAGCAACTTCAATTTCATGAAATGCCCTTTTCAACCTCCAATACTATCAATTCTATCAATAGACTGGGAAAAGACAGCATAGGACTTTGCACAGACAACGGGCTCTATATTTACTTTGCAAAAGATCAAAGATACCGGTTAATAGATCCCCGTACTCCTACTAATCCCTCCATCGAAGTTTTGTCTGTATTCAAAGATAGTTTCGGAGAATTATGGTTATACTCCGATATGCCCGGAGTAGTACGTTACAATTTAGAAACAGAAGAGAAACAACATTATATTACTCCGAAAGAAGACCTGCCGAAAGCCGAACGCTTAAGCCGCGACCTGATATTTGAAGATAAGCAAGGAACACTGTGGATGGTCCCGCATAGAGGTGGATTCTCCTATTATGACCGAAAAAACAAACAACTGAAATCTTATTATACTGATTACAATAATCCTGAAACAAAATTCACCCCCGTTATTCTGAACTCTTTTTTAGATCAACAAGGCAATCTCTGGATATGCAATCACTGGGATGTTACAAAAATCTCATTTTCTACATACGCATGCTCTCTGCAAGCCATGGATACCGGTTTTGAGACACGTGCTTTCCTGATAGACGAAAAAAATGAGCTTTGGACAGCCAGCAAAAAAGGATATGTACGAATTTATCAACCGGATGGAAGTTTAAAAGGATATCTGACTCCCGAAGGTAGCATCAGTTCACAGCCCATATCTTTCCAAAAGAACATCTATTGTTTTATGGAAGATGAAAATGGAATCATCTGGATGGGAAGTAAATTGGATGGTCTTTTCCGATTAACAAGAGACAGCAAAGATCATTTTCAGATACGTCAATTTACTCACCAGGAAAACGATCCGTATAGTTTGAGCTATAATAGTATTTACAGTATTTATCAGGACCACCAGAAACGAATCTGGATAGGCTGCTATGGTGGAGGGCTAAATTTATTAGAGGAAACAGCTGAAGGAGAAATTCGTTTCATACATAATGATAATCAGCTGAAGGAATACCCTAAAAACCATTTTACCAAAGTACGTTACATCACCGAAGTTAATAATGCCATTCTTGTCTGCACTACGGAGGGCTTGTTGACTTTCTCCAGTGAATTTAATCAACCGGAAGATATCTGTTTCTATAGAAATCTACGTCACCCGAATGAAGTATCCAGCCTCAGCAGCAATGATGTTACCTATGTCTACACAGATAACAGGAAAGCAACTTACATTCTTACATTTACCGGAGGAATCAATAAAATCCTTTCTGAAAATCTATTAAGTGAACACATCGAATTTAAACCTTATACGACAAAAGATGGCTTACCATCCGACCTAGTCCAGTCTATGATAGAAGATAAAGAAGGAAGCTTATGGGTAATTTCAGAAAATGCCCTCACCCGTTTCAATCCGGAAAAGGAAACATTTGAATATTATGATAAAAAGTACATGCAACAAGAGCTTTACTTTACAGAGGCAGCTCCTGTGCTGGAAAATAATCAATTGCTATTAGGAACAGACATCGGAATACTCAAAATTAGTCCCGAACACCTTCAGAAAAGTAGCTATGTTCCTCCCATTGTATTCACCGGGTTTAAAATACAGGGAACTTCCCAGAATTTAGATATTAATGATCTGGAAGAACTACGGCTGAAACCATCCGAGCGCAATGTTACTTTCCAATTTGCAGCTCTGGATTATGTAGCTCCGGAATCAATCAGCTATGCTTACCGTCTGAAAGGATTGGAAGAAAAATGGAATGAAGTTGATAACAGCCGTTCAGCCAGCTATATCAACCTGCCTCCGGGAGAATATGAATTACAAATACGTTCCACCAACAGTGACGGAGTATGGATGGAAAAAGCACGTATCCTGCCTATAACCGTGCTTCCAACCTTTTGGGAGACATACTGGGCATGGATTCTATATGTCGTATTATTTGTGTTATCTACAGCAACTATCGTCTATATCATTCTCTACATATACCGGTTACGTCATCAGATAAATATTGAACAACAACTGGCAAATATAAAATTGCGTTTTTTCACCGATATTTCGCATGAATTACGTACTCCGTTAACACTCATAGCCAGTCCGGTTAGTGAAATTCTGGAACACGAAACTCTCACAGCCAATGCCCGTAAACATTTAACCCTGGTGCACAAGAATACGGAGCGTATGTTGCATTTAGTAAACCAGATATTGGACTTCCGGAAAATAGAGAATAAAAAAATGAAAGTGCTGCTGGAAAAGACAGACGTCCTCAGTCTATTACAAAAAGTAATGGATAACTTCCGCCTTATTGCTGAAGAAAAGAATATCAATTACCAATTGGAAACAAACCAGGAAGCTATAGAAACCAGGATCGATCAGGATAAGTTTGAAAAAATCATTTTTAATTTGTTATCCAATGCATTCAAGTACACTCCGGCCAATAAGTCTATCACCGTCATTGCCAATGTGGAAAGTAGCAGATTAATTGTTTCCATAAAAGACGAAGGCATTGGTATTGATCTTCAAAAACAGCAAACACTTTTCCAACGCTTTGAAACATTGGTAAAATTCAACATATTGCAGCCCTCGTCAGGCATAGGACTATCACTTGTTAAAGAACTGATAGAACTACATTGTGGCAACATTGAAGTAAAAAGTCAACCCGGTGTAGGCAGCGAGTTTACCGTTATATTACCAATGAATCAAAAAGTTTATGAGGGAAGAGAAAATACAGAGTTTATATTGAATGACGGAAATTCAGCCCCCGCTGAAAAGAAAAATGAAATAAGACCCATGGTTGAAATAGCTTCAATGGCTGACATTACTCCTTCAGAGACAGCCAATGAACCGAATCAGATATCGAATGAAGAAGACCCCATATCCATCTTAATTGTCGAAGATAACGTAGAACTAAGAAACTTCTTATCAGATATCTTGTCAGAAAGTTATCGGGTAATCACCGCCACCAATGGACAAGAAGGATTGGACCAAGCCCGGGAATATATTCCCGATCTGATTATCAGTGACATTATGATGCCTGCTATGGATGGCCTTGATATGGTAAAGAATATTAAGGAGAACAGAGAAATATGTCACATACCTATCATTCTGCTTTCTGCCAAATCATCGCTGGATGATCGCATATCAGGACTGGAACAAGGGATAGACGATTATATCACCAAGCCCTTCAGTGCAACGTATCTAAAAATCCGTATCAAGTCTTTGCTTCACCAACG
Organism: Bacteroides timonensis; assembly: GCF_000513195.1. Classification (GTDB taxonomy): domain Bacteria; phylum Bacteroidota; class Bacteroidia; order Bacteroidales; family Bacteroidaceae; genus Bacteroides; species Bacteroides timonensis. The sequence continues at coordinate 265,995 of NZ_CBVI010000001.1, forward strand.
TAAAGAATTGCAGGAAATCTACTGGAAAGCATGGTCGGAAAAATTAAACAATACTCAGGAAACCACTCTGGAAGAGAAACTGACCCCCTCGCAACCTCAGATCATTTCATACGATGAGCAGTTCATGCAGCAAGTGATGCAAGTAATGGAAGAGCAAATGGAAAACTCAGAACTTACAGTCGACAAATTTGCCCAGTTACTGAATTTAGGACGTTCTGTCTTCTATCAGAAACTAAAATCCATCATCGGTCTGTCTCCCGTGGACTTCATACGCGAAATTAGAATTAAACGTGCCGTACAATTAATAGACAGCGGAGAATATAACTTTTCACAAGTGGCTTACATGACAGGCTTCAACGATCCTAAATATTTCGGAAAGTGTTTCAAAAGACAAATGGGAATGACGCCTTCGGAATACAAAGAAAATAAAAGAGATGATAGTTGAACATTTCAGCTATCATCTCTCCATAATTTTACCGAATGGTAAATGCCCGTGATAATAAACTCTTCTCACAGGAAGTACCTCCTATCATAACAGTATAGTTTCCCGGGCAAACTCTCATTGTATTGCTCTGTTCATCCCACCATTCCAACTGGGTATCATCCAAAGATAATTTAACCTCAACCGTCTTACCTGCCGGAATACACACACGCTTAAAAGCACGCAACGTTTTAACCGGTCCCTCTGTATCATTCATTCTTTTAAGATAGACCAGTACCACTTCATCTCCATCCCGACTTCCTGTATTAGTTACAGGAATCACCACGTTCAGATTTTGACCGGCAGCAATTTTATCACCATTCATTTTTAACTTTCCATATTTGAATGTAGTATAACTAAGTCCATGACCAAATGGGAACAAAGGAGTCTCTTTCATGTACCTGTATCCGGTCATATTATAATCCTCAAAATCCGGAATCTGCGCCAGGTTACGATAGAATGTCAATGGTAATTTTCCAGCCGGATTGTAATCGCCGAACAAAACTTCGACAACAGCCTGACCACCAGCTTGCCCGGGATACCATGCTTGCAGGATAGCCTCACAATTCAGACTTTCCGGCTCCAAAGCTATAGCTGCACCGGAGAAATAAACAAACACAATCCGTTTTCCAGCAGTTTTCAAAGCCTCAACAACACGTCGCTGTACAGCCGGCAACTCGATTTCGGTGCGACCTCCTCCCCTGAAACCAGCTGCATCCACAGGCATTTCTTCTCCTTCCAGTGCCGGAGAGATACCACCCGCAAAGATAACTACATCTACATCTTTGATACGCTCCAACAATCCTTTCACATCTATCTGAGCATTTACTCCCATATCAAAGCTAAGATTTGCCGTTTTGTCAAAATGACGATACTTTAATAAAATATCATAAGACTTTCCTGATTCTGCCTTCAACGTATAAATGGAAGTCATTTGCTTTACGGCTCCTTCGTCTTCCTTAACCAGTTTACCATTAATATAAAGTTCATAGGCGCCTCGCATCTGAATACGAAAAACAACGTCTTCCGTTTTTTCCGGATGAAATACAGAACGATATTCAGCAGAAAATCCTCTTAAAATAACTCCCGTGCAAAAGGAGCAGCCCCATCGGTATTAAATAAGAATGGGGTGGATTGCTGCACTTCCGTAACAGCCTCCCCTGTTTTGAGCAAATCATCCGCCCATTCTTCTGCAGTTAAACTTGTATCCTGGTAAGGAAACTTTTTGGGCAATTTGTTTTGTGCCTGTATAGTCATACCGGAAGCTATGACCATACCAATCAAAATCCATCGTTTCATAGTCTGTTACTTTTATAGAGTTATTGTTAATCATTTTATGCAAATACACCCGGGGAAATTAGGTATTATGGGGGAAATTCAGGTACTATAAGTGCACTATCCCAAAATTCGAAAAGTTTCTCAGAGCAGATTAAACACAAAAGGAGGTTGTTCATATGAACAACCTCCCTCCATCATTAACAATCTTTCCTATATAGAATCTTACCTATTGTATCCACCATCTCGGGTCACCGGCTTTGCCTTCACCCTCAAATTTCAATTCCGGTTTGTAATGGAAATCCCCATTCATCGGATCTACGAATAATTCCAGAGATGTCATAGACAAAGACTTGGCATTCGTGAACGGTCTGGAGTCTACCTGGAAGTCAGAAGTCAAATAGCAACCAGAGAAATCGAGGAAGCCTGAGTAGTCACTATTCCCAGAATTGATCTTGCTGCCACCATTCGTTCCGGTAAAGACAGTGCTTGTCACAGCAATAGACTTCGGTTGCTTATCCAAACGGAATACCTTCGGCATGCCAATTGTATAATTACAGAAGATACATTTATTCATTTTTATTTCATCAATAACAAAACGAACATCCATCAACTGATCACCAATCTCACAAAGCGTAGAGTTTTCAATAACGAGTTTCTTCAGAGATTTAGCTTTACCGAAATTGAACAGACCATAGCCGCTCAATGCTACATTCTTCACAATACAATTACTGATTGTAATACCACTTATTTCTACATCACCACTGTTCAAACGCACAAGGCTACGTGGAATTTCACTGATATGACATCCCTCAAAGGCTATAGTACTGAAGCAATTCGTATTGCCTATTTCAATGAAGAATTGAGATTGTCCGTCACTTATCAAATCGATATTCTGCCATTTCACAGTTCCCAGCGGAGCAGCAAATGTCATTTTGGTAGCCGTCAATTGAGGCAGCTGACCGTCAATCACATTACCTGCCATATAAAGAGCCTTCACATTTGTCGGCACAGTGATCTCACCAAACGTATAGCTTTCTCCACCTTTGAAAGCCAGAGTTACCGGTCCTACCGGAGCAGAAGCTAGCAAAGCATTAATGTCATCTCCTGATTGTACGTCTATTGTTTCTCCTACAGAAGAGCCCAGTGTCAAAAATCTATATTTGCCTCTAAGCACATCGCCATTCAGGATATATGCCAGATAATTAGTTCCTGCCTTCAAGTCTTTAATGGAATAAGTTCCTGCCTGTTTTTCAGTTGCTGTTAACTCGTGAGCGGGTTCTACCCATACTGTATCAATCAAAACAGTCTGTTCTTCCCCTTCTCCTTCCACCGTAAACTTCAATTCGGCATGGCGGATATGAGTAGCGGTCTTATCGGCTTTCCACTTCAAGACAGCACCGGAAGTAGAAGGAATAACCTCCGTAAATATCTGCTCATCCGGAGTTTCAAAGAAAAGTCCCACATAACCGGACTCTTTACCTGTTTTTCCATCTATCGCTTTTACACGTACTGAATAACGGCTGGTTCCATCCAAGTCTGTGAACAATGTACGATATTCCGTTTTAACCGCAGTAGTCTCCTGGCGATACGGTGTCAAGGTATCTGCCAGAATTTCTACAGTCTTCACAATATTTGTAAATTCCAGACTATCTCCTTTACTAAATTCAAAAATATACTTTGAAGCATCCGTTATACCTCTGTAACTTAACATTATAGAAGTAGGAGATGTATTATCAGTCACTTTAAATTCAGTAGTACGGAATAACCGGTCATGACCTGGTTCTATCCCCCAGTCATTGGCATCCTCCTGGCAAGCAACGGCAGAAAATGCCAGAACTCCCAATAAGATATAATATATATTTCTAAGTTTCATATATTCATTCTTTAATAAGTTAACTTTTTATTTTTGCTTATCATATCCATAAGAATTCTTCAAATACCCTTTTGACTTATAGATATCATCATAATAGATAGAATGGAAATGACGATAATTACAGATCTCATTACCTATATCTATCAGATTCAACTTAGCCTGAATCAACTCGCCATACTTCAAAGTACCCAGCAATTCCGTATAATCATAAGATTTACGCAAACCAGTGGCACAAGACAATATCTTTACAGAATTATCAACTAAAGAACTTTCTTTACCTTCGGCCAAATTCCAATAAGAACGGGGAAACCAATTCGCTTCCGAATAAACTTCCGTATCGGGATTATCGGCCAAGTTACGATAGAAATTGGCTGAAGACAAATCTATGAATTCACCTTCCTTATCATATCTATAGTACACTTTCACCGGGAAATCAGTTGGTTCATACGTTTTATCGAAGATTTGTATGGTATGAGTACCGTCCAGCAAATAAAGCATCGCCTTTTTCATATCCTCTATTTTAGAATCGAGTAATCCCCAACGAACTAAATCCAATTTACGGATACCTTCACCACCCAGTTCCCAGGCACGTTCGTTAACAATAGCCTCAAAGAAATCAGCATCATATTTATTTACTTCTTCAGAACCGGCACCGAAAGCTCTCGTACGAACTTGTTCCAATGCGTTGCGTGCACTGATATTAGCTATTTCACTATTTGAATCAATTCCTTTACCCAACATATAACGAGCTTCAGCAAACATCAGTAAGACATCTGAATAACGCATCACAATCCAGTTAATACCAGTAGGAGTACGAGCCGTAGCTGTTTGTGCTATAGAACGATATGCATTAGAAGTCCAGAAGAAGCCCCATTTGCCCAATTTCACGTTCATTATATCAGTCTGCATCACCTCACGATTTCTCTTCGCATCTGAATCTTTCTTATACTGAGGCCAGTAACAAGCATAATCACGACGAGTATCAGTCGGAGAGAATGAATAGAAATAATAAGCATTTGAACATACATAAGAACCACCGAAACCACGGCTGCCATACCCGATTCCACCGTCCATTGTACGTCCCATCAATGTACCGATGTCACCACTATACCCTACTCCATTAGCTACTTCAAAAAGATTCTCATTATATTCGTTATAATTCAAGCCACAAACTGTTTTCCAGATATGTCCATAATCAGGATCCAATTGATGAGGATTCTCCGGAGCACCAATAATTTCAGCACATTGCTGCTCGGCTATTTCATAATAATCACGCCAATTCTTAGGTCTACCAACATAATAACCTCCTACTTCCTCCATACCGGGATTTCCTTCAACATTAGGATAGTGTTCTACATTAGAATCATCAGGAAACTGATTACCGTCACGAACAGACCATCCTCCTGCGAAAAGAGCAATACGAGCCAATAATCCCTTGGCAAATCCTTTATTCACACGTTCGCAATTATAATCAGAATTTTCTCCTACCCAAGGCAAATAGTTTACTGCCTCCTGCATGTCACGAACAATACTTGAATAAATACTATCACGATTAATCTTTCCCATATATACATTGGAAAGATCCGAGTTGGACATACCTTCCTTAAAAGGAATATCTCCCCAACGCCTAACCAATTCAAAATAAGACAATGAACGCAATGTTAAAGCCTCACCCAAATAACGCTTCATCGCCGCATTACCACTTTTATAAAGCGCTGAAGCACGAATGCCATCCACAGCCGTACTGGCCAATTCTGCCATTTTGAAAATGTATCCCCATTGCAGGGTCTTGTTGTACCAATCACAATAATAATTGGCCGCCCCTGTATCACTTGTCAGATCTTTGGATGGGTCAGTAGCATAACCACTAGCCAATTCAATATCAGAAACCCCTTGCCAGTTAACCGACATTTTCTGTCCATAAACATACGTACCTGCTAATTCGGAGTAAACTCCCATAATAGCCGAACGCGTCATACCTTCATTCTCAAAAGTAACAGTACTACTTTGTACCGAGGGAGATTCCGTATCAAGAAAATCGCTGCAAGAGGTTAACAGCGCACCTCCCACCGTCAATACATATACTATATTCTGTAATTTCATAAGTTTATTAGTTTAGAATGTAACATTTAATCCAAAAATATAGGATCTGGACTTCGGATAAGCCGAACGGTCATAACCAGGAGTCATATTGCTGGAACTTGTATTTACTTCCGGATCCTGACCGCTATATCCTGTCAGACAGAATAAATTATTTCCAGTAGCATAGACACGCAGGCTCTTCACACCGAACTTTTGAGTCCAATATTTCGGAAGAGTATATCCCAGCGTCAGAACGCCTAAGCGCAAAAACGAACCGTCTTCTACCAACCAGTCTGTGGTAATCGTATTGTTCATTAACGGATGCCAGATGGAAGCATTGGAATTAATTTCCTGCAAACGTTCAGGGTTGGCATATTCACCATAATAGATATTAAGTCCTGTAACAGGATCTATTGTTGTAAAACGATTTGCCAATCTCATATCATTACTCAGATTCTGATAACGTTTAGAACCTGTATAAGATGTGTAGTCTACTTTATTGATATTCAGAATATCATTACCATACGACCAGTTGAACATCGCTGTAACATCGAAACCTTTCCAACCGGCATTAAAACTAAAACCACCGGTGTGTTTCGGCAACGCATGACCGATTACTTTACGGTCATTATCAGCATCAATAACTCCATCACCATTCAAGTCCTTCAATTTCATGTGACCAGGTCCGAAATAACCTCCTGCACGAGAAAGTACACCCGAACAATCTGTAACGATTGGTACACCATTTTCATCTTTAGTCGTCACAATATCCCACTTTTTAGTGGTAGGATTGAAAGTGAAATCATCAAAAGAATACATACCATCAGACACATAACCGTACATCAAACCAACTTCCTGGCCTACAAAAACACGATAGTTATCGCTACCAGTCTCTGTTCCACCACCAGAAAGAATCATCTCGTCGCCATTGGCACCATACAATGCATCTACCTTATTCTTATTGAAAGCAATATTAAAATTAAAGTCAAGATAGAAATCTTTCGTCTGAACGAGATTCGCATTCAACGACAACTCTACACCGCGATTAGTGGTCTGACCAAGATTTTGGTACTGGCTACTATAACCTGCATTAGAGGGCAACTGCACTTCCATAATCAAATCCTTAGTAACATCATTATAATAATCAAATGTCAGATTTATACGATTACTGAAGAAACCTAAGTCAAAACCTACATTCGTTGAGAACTTAGACTCCCAGGTCAGATTTTCATTACGCAGACGTTTGGCAGGTTGCAAGCTACTCTGTCCAATCTCATTCTGATAATAAAGATTCTTAGTAGAAGTTACCGGACTATAAGTCTGACGCCAATAGGAACCGACACGAGCATTACCGGACTTACCGTAACTGGCACGCATTTTCAGAGTGGACAACCAGTCTTTAGACCATTCCATGAAACTTTCGTCCGAAATACGCCATGCAGCAGATGCAGCAGGGAAAATACCCCACTTATTTCCAGGTGCAAACACATTAGTACCGTCTGCACGCAACGTAAAAGTCAGATAGTAACGATCATTCAGAATGTAATTGGCACGACCGAAATAGGACATGCTGCGGTCGGGTTCATTAATGGTCGTATAAGTGGGTTCTGCAGTACCATTGTTCCACATAGCCAGAATGTCATTAGCCAAATAATCACCCGGATAATAGTCTGAATTGACTTTCATATCATCCTTTTCAGAGTTATTAGCTTCTATACCGCCCATAACGTCAAAATGATGCTTTTTCAACTTGAATTTATAAGTCAGCAAAGTACGAAATGTCCATTTTGAACCATTCCAATATTGACGATAGGCAACAGGCTGTCCGGCCTTACCATTCGCTTCACCTGTATTCTTCAGATAAATATTATCAGTACGATCAAAAGTAAAGCCATAAGTGCCTTCTGCACGCCACTGTAATCCTTTAATAACGTCCCATATTAAAGCAACATTATAGGTATTATTGAACTTGGACTGCTTCTTATACTCGTTGGTAATATTGTAGAAGGGGTCATTCAAGTTACTGATATTTTCAGGGATCAATTCATTATCACCAGCCAGATCGTCTTCCGTTAGGTCAGTAAGCGTACCAATAGGGGGATACTTCACGCAGTCACGTAGTTTGGAACCACTGGATACACTGGGCCCGTCAATAACATTATTACTCATTTTAGCATTAAGATCCAATCTCAACTTTTTATTAAAATTCTTGCTTAACTTCAAGTTCAGATTATCACGGCGATATTTGGATGTTTGCATAATATAAGTTTCATCATCACGTGTGTAGCTTATACTATAAATCAAAGACTCACTACCACCGTTAATGTTTACGTTGTAGCTCTGCTTCAATCCGGTACGATCAAACAATTTACGTTGCCAGTTGAGCCCTTCTTTACCTTTATAAATATCGACATCTTCCCACTGCCCATAGCGGTCAAAAAAGCCTGCATTCTTAGCCGGGTCCAATTCACGCTGATAGTAAACATATTCATAGGGAGAAAGAACCTCAGTTTCATTATAGAAACGGTTCAAACCCAATGATGCATTGAATGTCACTTCTGTCTTACCGGCACGACCACCTTTTGTAGTAACCAAAATTACACCATTAGCTCCTTTAGCACCATAAATGGCAGTAGAAGAAGCGTCCTTCAACACATCAATGCTTTCAATATCCGTCGGAGGAATATCATTAATATTACTCACCTGAAATCCATCTACAATGAACAGCGGCTCATTGCTCTGCGTGATAGAACCACCACCACGTACGCGAATATTAACGGCTGCATCCGGTGAACCTTCAGTTGTAATAACGCTTACACCCGCCAGACGTCCCGTAATGGCACTTGAAGCTGAAGTAGTTGGGATGTTTTTCAATGTTTTCTCACCTACGGAAGAAATAGCGCCAGTCAAATCTTTCTTGCGTGCGTTACCATAACCTACGGCAACTACTACTACTTCGTCCAGTGTTTGCGAATCATCCTTCAAGACAATCTTCAAAGTCTTTCCGGTTACCGCATCCACTTCTTCCGTTTTCATACCTATATAGGTAATAACAATCTTTTTTCCTTTACCTGACACATTCAGAGTAAAATTACCATCTAAGTCAGTGATGACACCATTCTGGCTTTTACCTTTTTCCATAACAGTGGCACCGATAATCGGTTCTCCTTCCGAATCAGTCACATTACCTTTTACCGTAATGTTTTGAGCAAACACTCCAATAGGCACCATTAAAATGAATGCCAACAGAAGTAACCTGCTCTTCATCTTTTCGATTTCTTGTTTCATGATAGTATTATTTAGTTAAACAATAAGTACAGTGTTTTTCGTAAAGCTTTTCATTTCTTAACTTAACCTGTGTTATTAATTCTTTTGCAAAATTCAGAATTAGAAGAGTATTTAAAGAGTAAAATCATCCAGAAAGGGAGTAATAATTCAGTTTGAGACTATAACTGAGTAGTTTTAACAAAAAAATCCCAGACTTTCACAAGCCCGGGATTCCACATGCAAAAAATGTCAATATGTTATAGCACCATTACAATTCATTAACTAAAGGACACTCTCTGTTCCTAATGAACCATAACGATTGACAGCACATACTTTTAAATTTCCTTTTACTTCAGATGGCAAAGTATAGATCGGCTCTTTGGCAAAGCCTATGACACGATCATTATCAAAAATGACATATCCGGCGGCAGCAGGTACTGCTTTCCAACTAACTTTCACCCCCTTTTTCTTCAACTTTGCGGGAGACGGCAATTTTTCCATCATCACACGGGGATCCCATCCGTCATCTCCTGGAATTATACGTTCGTATACATAGCCATCCGCTTCTTCCTTGGTGATTGTTGCACGACAGGAACCTTTCGGTGGATTATTAGGACCACGTCCGTCATATTCAGTCTTACGTTGACTCAGGTCAAGTATATTACCTTCAGCATCGCGACTGTCATACTCTGCAAATAAGCCCGGAATAGCCCCCATGTTTGTCCACCCCTCGGGAGCAAGAGGAATGCGCATAGTGGTATGTATATAAACTGCACGAGGAGAATTATGCCACGGACGTCCCAACTTTTGTTTACCATCGGCAGCAGCGGCATTACCATCCACTATACAGTTGCGAAATACATATCCGAACCTCACATTTTTATGAGAGGGAGCAACTATTACAGAACCACTGCGTACATTATATAATGTACAGTTCTCAAGCAAAGCATCTCCACTGCCATAAAAGTAATCTACCGCTCCTTCAATCCAGCAATCTTTCACATAAAGACGGTGAGAGTCAGTTCTGGAAGTCATCCAGGTGTCCTGAAAAGAGCGAAAAATACAATTATTGTATGCAGCACAATCAGCCTGGCTACTCATAGCCAAAGCTTGAGGACCACTTTGGCTATCTACCCCCCAATCATTAAGATAAGAAATATTCTCTGTATAAAAATGGGCTCCCTTCACATAAACAACGCTGCCTTCTAATTTGTAAACTTCAGAGGAAGGATTATGAACAGAATGTTTCCAGAAAGCGGTCTTCTCAGGCGCAGTACCTTCTTTGGGTTTTCCGCCTACATTGAGACGGTGATGGATGATTGTCTTATCTTTATCCTGCCCAATGAGATGAATGTAAGTCTTGGTCTCAGGGATAATTACCTGTTCACGGTACGAACCGTTCTTTACGAAAATGAGCCATGGTTCCTGCCGGTTCTCCGGCGCCGCATCTACGGCAGACTGAATAGTTGCATAGTCGCCGCTGCCATCCTGAGCCACTACAGCCTGAAATGGAGAGACTGCTTCCTTCTCCTGTGCACATCCTCCGGATAAGATTCCGACAAGTAGTGCAGTAAAAATAATCTTCTTCATACTTCTATGTTTGATAATTGTTTCTTGGTTCCTACGGTACAAGACTGTTCATATAGACTTCCAAATTGGTATAACCTTCCTTACTCAATGTAGTAGTAATACCATCGGAAGCATCCTTCGGATTCAGTCCATGAGCTGTTTCCCATACATCCGGAATACCATCGCTATCAGTATCTCTTAGCTCATCGGCTGTAACACCGCCATTCGTTAATTCCGGCCAAGCACTAATAGCTCCCTCCGGTTTCACATCTGCCGGTAAGTCGATCAATCCGGGAGCATTTTCAGCACCTTTCGTCACGCTGCCAATGTAAGTAGCCGTACCATTTTGGGTTTCCTCTATAATACGTATATCTATAATATCACGTTGTTTGGAACAACCGGCGTGGGCCAATACAAGATCATACGCCTGTTCAGCAGTATGTGTAGTGACAATACCTGCATCCAAAGGTTTGGCCAAGCGCATCTCTTTCTTCACTTGTTTAGTGAAAGTATTATCGCAGGATGAGTTGTTGATTTGTTCGTAAATACCCTTTGTCCAGTTATCCTTGGTTACTTCCTTATTACCTTCGATTACATTACCGTCCACATAGAATTTCCCCCATACATGTTCCATAGGTTTCCAAACATTGGGTTTGCCATCCGCCTTGGTACAATATTTCGTGGTACGCACTCCAAGAGCGGCAATACGATAGCGTACAGGACTGTTTTTGGGAGTAGCCGGACCTGGTTTATAATAATTGTTCACGATATTGACATGCATTCCTTCTCCACCGTAGCAGCCATTTCCCGCCCAATTATAAAAAACGTTGTTCCGCATATCCACATGCTCGCGTTCCTGAGTGAAAGGACGGGGACCAAGTCGGGGAAAACGACTTTCATGATGTGCCAGCAGATTATGATGAAAAGACGCTTTCGCTCCCCCCCAGATGGCCCCATATCCGTGTTTTCCTTTGGCATGACCGGCCGTCCGAAGGCTTTCGGAAACAAGGCACCACTGAACAGTCAGGTTTTCACCACCGTACACCGAACAACACTCGTCTACCGACCAACTGATAGAACAATGGTCTACAATAACATTCCTGCAATCGGTACTTCCAAGTCCGTCGGGTTCTCCACCGCCTTCATTGCCGACGCGAAACCGTACATAACGAACAATAACATTGTTGGCGTTAATAGTTACCGGACGTCTGGCAATACAAATACCTTGCCCCGGCGCCGTTTGTCCGGCAATAGTCAAATCTCCGTTAGTGATTCTTAAAGGTCTGTTCAGGAAGATAGTCCCGGCTACATCAAAAACCACCGTACGTGCACCTGTTTGCGCAAGCGCATAACGTAACGTTCCTGCCTGCATTCCATCTTCCAATGTAGTGACGTGATAAACTTTACCACCGCGACCACCGGTAGTATTCCGGCCAAAACCTTCAGCGCCGGGGAAAGCGATTAATTCTTCCGTACCGGATGCTGATTCATCATCAGAAATAGTAGTCGCTCCTGCCGGTATTCCACCTAATAAGAACAAGAAGAGCCATAAAAGGCATAAGTCCTTCATCTCTATTACTCGGTTTTTCATTTTGTTTTTCATATACTTCCTCTTATAGATTTGTTTGTTGGTATGCAAAAGTGGGCAATCATGAAGAAAGTAAGGGGTAAAAACTGGTAGAAAAGGAGGAATGATTCATATACTTTATGGAAACAAAGTGAACGGCCTGCCCGGTGAAACCACTGTTTCACTCTGACAAGCCGTTCGTCTCCCGCCACGGGAGTGCTTTCAGCTAGGTAAAAACGATGAAAGCAATTTTTATAATCTGTTCTGAATATCTGAGTTACTATTACGTTGTCCCTTGCTGCGGATATCTCCACCAAACGTGTAGGAAACACCGATGCGGAAACCGGTAAAGGCAAACTGATTGTCCGTCGTCATCCGGACTCCATTGGAAACAGTTTCAAGCTTCGAATGGCTGATCAGAATATTGTTGACGTTCAGGCTAAGACTGAGCTTATTATCCAGCATGCGATAGAGCAAACCCGCACTGACACCATAAGTAGGTTTTATCAGATATACTCCACTATACTGACGTGAAGTAAACCAACCTGAAAGCGTTCCGATAAATGTCTTCTTCGGATTAAGGAAGAATGTATTGCGCAAACTGGCATTATAAGCCCATCCTTTCTCTTCGGCTGATGTGGAAGCGGCACTGGAAGTTGTACGGCTATAGTTTACACCATGCTGAACATAAGCCTGCATCCATTTTGTACGGAATGTATAGGAGTTATTCAACCCGAAAGAGTGTGTCTCCATAAAGTTATCCCACAGGAAAGAACTGATATTCGTTTCCGGATCTAAACCTACAACCTGAAAGAATACATCGTCCGAATAAGAATAAAAGGCAGAGATATTGAGATTGTTCTTGAATGTATAACCCAATTCGGCATTATACGTATAACTCGGCTTCAGGTCTTCCTTTCCGCAAGCATAGGTATACTTGTTCTGATAGAACGGGAAAGGGTTCACCATATTCTGTGAAGGGCGGGAAATGCGATTGGACAAACTAAGGTTCAACGCATTCTGCTCATTGGGTGAATACAGGAAATAGAGCGTAGGGAACAGACGGGTATAATCGTGCTTGTCCGTCGTATTCTCCGACTCAGAAATGCCGGTAGTACGGGTGTGTTCCATACGCAAGCCCAGCTGCATAGAGAACTGCTTGCCAAACGCGCGGTTATAGTCAGCGTAAAGAGCATAGATTTGTTCTTTATAGTGGAAATAATCGTCCTGCACCAGTGTCGGGTCCGAAGTATCATAATTGATACGGTTACGTGTATTCGTGAAAGAAACCTTGGCACCTGCGGTCACCTTATACTTCTCGAACGGAAGTGTAAAGTCAAGTGCAGAAGAGAATACATCTACTTTACGGTTTTGCAAATAACTGTAATCAAAATTGGTTCCGGGTATAGTTACACCGTCAGGAGTCTGAGTGTCAGACAGGAACCCCATGTGACTATCCCTTTTATCGTACAGGTAATCCACATCCCAGGTCATCTTTTTACCCTTATCACCCCAGGACTTGTCAGTATGGAAATTCAAGTTGATGCGGTCGGCTTTAGTTCCTTCCTCACTGTCAGAGAATAAAAGAGAATCCAGACGGGCAGTAGCCACATCATAAACTTCCGTAATAGAAACTGCTTTGGAATCTTTAGGGTTGCTGTGGTTGTAAACAGCTTGCAAACCTAACGTCCAGTTGCGTTCCAGCGCAAAGTCCACACCTGCCTGACCATAATAACTCTGCATATATTTCTTATAATCCGTACGCCCATCCCAAGTATTCTGAGCAAAATAGCGACGATTCGCCTCACGGTTCTCATAGTTACCTTGTGTAGTACCTGCATTGATGAAAGAAGATACGCGACCTTTGCTGATGTTCAGGTTTACACCACCATAACCGTAATTCTCCTTTTCGCCTGCATTATAAGAAGCGGACACCGTACCTCCCAGATAATCTTTAGGACGTGACTTCAGACGTATATTGATAATACCTGCATTACCAGCCGCATCATATTTGGATGGCGGAGTAGTAATTACTTCCACTTTCTGTATCTGAGAAGCGTCATAAGAACGGAGATAGTCAATCAACTCGTCACCGGAAAGTTTCGTTTCACGATCATTGATATATATCTTCACGCCTCCTTTACCTATGATATCAATACTATTCTGACCAACGCGCAGACCGGGCACTTCACGCAAAAGGTCGAGTGCATTTCCTCCGGCAGTAGCGATGGCATTATGTGTATCAAAAACAACTCTGTCTACCAGACGCTTGATTACCGGGCGGGCTGCCGTAACGGTTACTTCATTCAAAAAGGTAGAAGAGGATTTCAGGGTGAGCATACCTACATTCTTATTTCCCTGTAAGGAGACGGGCAAATAGATATCTTCACAACCTATCAGAGTAATATGCAACAGATATTCCCCTTTAGGTTGAGTAAAGGTAAAACACCCTTGTGCATCCGTCAGCATACCCGTAAGATAGGTGCTGTCTTTGGCCTGTTTCAGCAGAATGTTCGCTACTTCCACCGGCTGATTGTTTTCGTCCTGTACGCAACCGGAGAGTTGATAACTTTGAGCAGAAATAGAAACTGCCACACACATGATAAGGATTAAGAATCCGAGTCTTTTCCCGATAGTCTTCATTGAATTTGCTTTCATCGTTCGATTGATTTAAATGTTTCACTTTTCGTTTTTACCTGATGCAAAGTTAGGGGTGAAACATGTCTCAAGCACTCTATATCGGGATATAAAAGTTCTATATTAGAGACGCATACAGCACTAATTATCAACATATTAAATTTAAGGTTCTCTATATTTGCCTTTTGAGAGTCTATATACTATTTATATGCATGAATAGACGCGTTCATTTCCGCGAACCGGATACAGCTCCTATTTCATTTCCGCAAAAGAAACGAATCAATTCATTATTTCAATAGTTTATTTGTTCTAATTTATAACCACCAAAGATTAGTTTTGTAAATACTTGATTATCAAGCGTGCTATAATCATACTGAGACCCCCTAAGTATGCGACTGATCTCGCAAATGTTTTGTTTTATAAATATTTATTATTTATATTGAGAATGGGTACGCGGACGACGCGGATAGAGCGGACGAACGCGGAGTAAGATTTAGCTTCGCTGACCGTTGGTTCCCTTCGGTGTGCAAGTAACTTTTCATCCGCAGATAACGCAGATAACGCCGATCTTTTAAAGCTGCGCTATGTTTAACGGAAGATAAAAGGCATCAGCGTTATCTGCGTCATCTGCGGATGAAAAATAAAAATCCGCGTTCGTCCGCCTTGTCCGCGTCGTCAGCGTATCAATTTAGCTCATAACCGCTCAAACACGAATACACATAAGAGTGTGCGAAAAGCAGGTAATATTTGTTATTTCTCCAGAATAAAACCGACGATATCCTCTTTCTCCCCCATTCCCAGCTTTTTCCGGATATTCGTCTTCCGCTGATAAATAGTCGGAATGCTTTGCTGCGTCACTACACTAATCTCTTTTGTAGAGAACTCTGCACAAAGCAGACAACAGAGCTGCTGTTCTTTATCTATTAGTACAGAACCAAAACGTCCGTTCATTCGAGTATAAAAGCCATCGTATATACGATCGATCACGGGATACAAATCCTCCCACACCAAAAGACTTTCTACGGGCAACTCCCGGTTCGTAATGCCGGATATGCGGCGAAGTAAATCTTGATTTTGTGATGTAGGCTGCGTAGCGACCAAACGAATAATGCCCAACTGTTGCAAAAGTATTTTTCGGAAAAACTGTCCGTCTTCCACTTCCTGATTAACATTTCCGGTAGTCTCTGGTTCACTGTCTCCCTTCGTAGCATCTGCCAGCAAACGGTTCAGTGTTTCGATTCGCTCTTCCGCTTCAATCAGACGATGACGACGGGCCCGAATATAGAAAAAGGCACCACCACCCGTAACAACCAGTAACAGCAAACAAGCTAACAGCGTCAGTTGCGTCTCCTGTCGCTCTACCGTCAACTGCAAATTGGCATTCGAAAGTGATTCCTTACTTTCATCCTTCCGCTGAATGGTACTTTGCAAGGCATAAAGGGCATTGTGAACAGAATCATTATAACGCATCACTTTCAGGAAATCAAATGTACGATGACGTGTATAATCTATCAGTCCCTGATAATAAGTCATCATATTTTCTGTAGTTAAAAACTTCTCCCGGTGGCCAAATAGTGCTCTGCCCTGATCGAGGTAGTATTGGGCAGAATCCAACTCTCCCATTTTCAGGAAACATTCCGTCAGCACCAAGTCAGTCATGGCAACCTGCCCTTCATCAGACGCTAAATTCCGCAGGCGTTTTGACACTTCTGCCGACCTTTTATAATCATTGTTTATATAGGACAATAACTGCGCGTAGTTTCGCAGATAATGCACCAAGCGCATCGTATCTTTCTTTTTCTCCACCAGTTCAATGCTTCGGTCCATATAGTAAGAAGCCGAATCATTTCCCTGTAATCCCATGGCAATACCCAAAGAATAGCACAGGCCTTCATCTTCACGAATGGCAATCGCTCTGAGATGTGCTTCTATTGCCTTTTTATAATCCTTCTCAACGTACACATGCCTGTTTGCTTTCTCAGAAAGCATATTGACCATCAGATAAGTATCTCTACATGCCGTAGCCGCCGCAATACCGCTATCCAATACAGCCATAGCCTCTTCATGCTTTTTCTGCCAATATAAATATTTGGATTTCAACACGAATGAATTCAGCATCTTTACCGTGTCCGGACCGGCGACAAAATAATGAAATGCGGGTAAAATCAAAGAGTCTTCCGCCATGGAGGCTCCCCGTACATTATGTGCAAATGTACGCAGCCAGCCATACAACATTTTTTCCTCGAACGGCAACCGCTCCGGATTCTTGATTAACGACAGGAGTTTCATTGCACTATCCGCATTACCATAAACCACCGCATCCGCCTGGCGGAGCAAAGCAGTACTATCGGTATGCCTGCAAGCACACAGCAGAATACCACTTACAATAAAAAGATATAAGAGTTTCTTCATGTAGTATAGACCTGTACGGCCAACAAAAATAGATTCTTCTTTTTGATATTACTGCACAACAGCCTCACGTAATTGCTGCAAAGCCTGCTTCAGCACTGAACGGGGACAACCGATATTCAACCGCATAAAGCCCTCTCCCGGTTGACCAAACATAGTTCCGTCATTCAGAGCCAGATGTGCTTTCTCTGCAAAAAGTCGGGTTAACTCTTTCTGTGTCAGCCCCAAATCCCGGCAATCCAGGAAAACAAGATAAGAAGCTTGCGGGCGTATCATGCCAATGCCCGGAATATGTTCTTTCAGATATTCTTCTGTAAAATCTATATTCCCTTTTATATAATCAAGCATTTGCTCCAACCATTCTGCACCATGCATGTAAGCAGCTGCCGCACCGATATAGGCAAGCAAATGTCCTTCAGAAAACTCACCCGCCTCCATAAAGGTCTGAAAACGTTCACGAATATCCTTATCAACATTAATCGCATACGAGCTTCCCAATCCGGGCATATTGAATGCTTTACTGGGAGCCATGAAGACAAGTGAGTTCGATGCTGCTGCTTCGGAAACCGTAGCAAACGGATGGTGCTTATAAGGAGGCAAAGTCAGATCGGCATGAATCTCATCAGAAATCACAAATGTTCCATTACTATAACAGATAGCCGCTATTTCTTTCAACTCTTCTGCTGTCCATACACGTCCGCCGGGGTTATGGGGATTACAGAGAATCAGAACTTTACAACCTTGCAAATCTTTACGAAAACGCTCAAAATTGATATGATATTGTCCATCCTGTAATTCCAAGGGTGAATATACCACTTCACGCCCCATACGTTCAGTTACCAAGAAGAAAGGATGGTAAACAGGAGTCATCACCATTACCTTATCCCCCGGATTAGTGAAACATTGCAGGGCAAAAGCCTGCCCGCGAACGATTCCCGGAACGAATGTCAGCATCTCTCGGGATATATCCCACTGATGACGGTCGTGAAGCCATGTACAAATAGAAGTATACCACTCTTCACAAGCAAAAGTATATCCCAACACCTCATGTTCCAGGCGTTTTCTTAAAGCATCCATCACGAAAGGCGGAGTACGAAAGTCCATATCGGCCACCCACATAGGGAGCAAATCATCACGCCCCCAGATATTCTTTACACCGTCCCATTTCACCGAGTTAGTGCCACGACGTTCAATGATTTCATCAAAATTGTATTTCATTGCTGTTTGTTTTATATTCTATATTCCTGTAAATCAAGATTTCATTCTTCATCCGCAGATAGCGCGGATAACGCAGATTTCTTTTACTTCAATTTATAAATCCGTGTAATCTGTGTCATCTGCGGATGAAAAATTACCGCAAAAGAGTCATATTAAATCGGAAACACAACAAATACCGACACATCCCACACTGCATGCGACACAATCAATGCTCCCAATTTCTGCGGATACAATCGATAAACTAATCCCCAGATAGCACCAACCACCAACGCCGCCATCACCAGCATAAAGTTGAACGACCAGATATGTACCAATGCATAAACTAATGTTGTCACTATAAAACCGACATTCGGGCTCCAGCGCTTCGAAAGTGCATTCTGCACATATCCCCGCCAGAAGATTTCTTCGGCAGGACCTATCAATATGAGTAGTAATATGGAGAGTAACCAAGGATTTTCACCGGTTTTCATTCCGTAAATCAGTTCCACCTGCGGACGGGCAAAGTCGAAAAGCCAGGCGGAAGCCTTATCTCCCAACCAGAATACTCCCCACAAAACAACAGCCAATCCCACCCCTCCGGCAATATTCTTCCAATCGAACTTCACATCTTCTATCCACCACTGCGAACGAAGCGCAAAAGCCATATTCATCAACACAATAGCCGAAAAGCTCATGGCCGTCCAGAAGTTGAATATTCCGCTTGTCCAGGGAGAAAACATAAAGAACCACAAGAAAGCAGCTATCAATAAAGGAATAATAATTCGTTTCATACTATATCAGGAATGTAACAGTAAACAATAAACTGAACAAGAGTTGCAGTTTCGCCGTCTTTTCATCCAGATTGGATATGACACCAATCCCTTCTTTCGGCAACCGCAACATAGTCCGTGCATTGGCTATTGCAGGCAGAATTCCTACTATCGTCAATAAAGACCACCACGGAAAATATCCCAACGCTACACAAGCCGCGATCCACAGAAACGGGAAAAGCACCTCGAACATATATAGGTAAATATCCGTCTTCACCCCAAGCCTCATAGCAAGAGTACTAATCCGGGCCCTTACATCCGTACCTATATCACGCGTATTATTAGCATGCAGGATGGCTACTGTAATCAATCCCACCGGAACGATTATCAACCATACATCAGGCAGGAATTTCCCCATAGTAATATAAGATATACCCAAAGTAGGAAGTATGGCATAAGCTACAAAAATAACGAAATCTCCGAAAGCCCGGTATTTCAGCCACGGATAAAGCAGCGAACACAAAGCTCCACAAACACCTATCCACAACAAGGGAAGCCCCGTACAGACTACCAGCCAAAGACCGACCATCACCGCCGGCACCATCAGGCCTATGGCCAGGTTGCGTATCTCCAATGGCATGAATTGCCCGCTTGTCAGGGTCTTCACGCCAAATGTATCCACCCTGTCCACTCCCCGTTCAAAGTCGAAATAATCACTCCACGCATTTCCCGAAGCGTGGAAAATAACAATACCGACCAACCCTAACAGTCCGTTCGCCCATTCTATTACCCCGTATGCCCAATACAAATATGCCAGCGTGACAATCACCGGCATTGCTGATGCCGGAAACGACCAGGGGCGTACAGCTATCAGCCAATCTTTTAAGGAATGCTTCTTCATTTGCGATTTAACTGCGTTCAAAAACAGCTTTTATTATTTTATTAATGTATAATGACTATTTACGATTTCTTTAGGAGACAAAAGTACAAAATATCCTCACTTTTGAGTACTTTTGCATCCAAGTAAAATAGAAATTATATGATTAAAGCCCTGTTTTTTGACATCGACGGCACTTTAGTGAGTTTTAATACCCATGCTATTCCCCAAACCACCATCGAAGCCATCGCCGCTGCCAAAGCCAAAGGCATTCGGATTTTTATCGCTACGGGACGCCCCGCAGTTATCATCAACAACCTTTCTGCCTTGCAGGACCGCGGATTAATAGACGGTTATATAACCATGAACGGCGGATATTGTTTCGTAGGCGAAGAAGTGATTTACAAGAGCGCGATTCCCGCTGCTGACGTACAGACATTAGCACATATCTCCTCCGAACAGAATTTCCCCTGTATCTTTGTAGGCGAACATGATATCTGCGTCTGCCAGCCGGACGATATGGTGAAAAAGATATTCAACGATTATCTGAAAGTAGATGTGCTTCCCGTAAAGACACCTGAAGAAGCGATTCGCCGGGAGATCTTCCAGATGACACCGTTCATTACACTGGAGCAAGAGAAAGAGATTCTTCCCCAACTGCCGGACTGCGAATCCGGGCGTTGGTTTCCTGCTTTTGCCGATATCACCGCCAAAGGAAATACCAAACAAAAGGGTATCGACGAAATCATCAATCACTTCGGTATTCGCCTGGAAGAAACAATGGCATTTGGCGACGGAGGAAACGATGTAAGTATGCTGCGCCATGCCGCCATTGGAGTAGCAATGGGAAATGCCGTGGACGAAGTGAAGGAACATGCCAATTACATTACAACTTCGGTTGATGAAGATGGAGTAGCCAATGCACTTAAACATTTCTCCATTATATAGTCCTCTTTTTTATTACTAATTACTAATTACTAATTACTAATCTTGTCCCAAACAGTAGATACCAACAACAAAGAGTTCCAGGATGCTCTGAGTCTCATACAATATACCCGCCAGTCCGTGTTTCTGACCGGAAAGGCGGGTACGGGTAAATCTACCTTTCTGAGATATATCTGTGAGAATATAAAAAAGAAACATGTGGTACTGGCGCCTACCGGTATCGCCGCCATCAATGCCGGTGGCAGCACCCTGCATAGTTTTTTCAAGCTACCGTTTCATCCTTTGCTTCCCGACGACCCGAATCTGAGTTTGCAGCGCGGACGCATTCACGAATTCTTCAGATACACCAAACCCCAACGAAAACTACTGGAAGAACTGGAACTCATTATTATCGATGAGATTTCCATGGTACGGGCAGATATTATTGACGCCGTAGACCGTATCCTGCGTGTCTACTCACGCAACCTGCGCGAACCTTTCGGTGGGAAACAACTCTTGTTAGTAGGCGATGTTTTCCAGCTCGAACCTGTAGTGAAAGGCGATGAGCGGGAAATCCTGAACCGCTTCTATCCTACTCCTTACTTTTTCTCTGCAAGGGTTTTCAACCAGATAGACCTTGTTTCCATTGAACTTGAAAAGGTCTATCGCCAAACAGACAAAGTCTTTGTCAGCGTTCTGGACCATATTCGCAGCAATACTGCCGGTGCCGCTGACCTGCAACTACTCAATACCCGCTACGGAACCGACATCGAAGAGAATGAGAAAGATATGTATATCACCCTCGCTACGCGTCGCGATAACGTAGATTATATCAATGACCGGAAACTGGCAGAACTGCCCGGAGACGCTGTTACCTTCCGGGGAGAAGTCACTGGTGACTTTCCCGAAAGCAGTCTGCCCACTTCGCGTGAACTTGTACTGAAACCGGGTGCACAGGTCATATTTATCAAGAATGATTTCGACCGCCGCTGGGTAAACGGCACTATCGGTGTAGTAAGTGGGTTCGATGAGATAGAAGAAACGCTCTACGTCATCACTGATGATGGGAAAGAATGTGACGTCAAACCGGAGCATTGGAAAAACATTCGCTATAAATACAACGAAAAGAAAAAAGAAATTGAAGAAGAAGTGTTGGGCACCTTCTCCCAGTTTCCCGTACGATTAGCATGGGCTATCACCGTCCATAAAAGTCAGGGACTGACCTTTAGTCGTGTAGTCATCGATTTCACCGGCGGTGTATTTGCCGGTGGACAAGCGTACGTCGCCCTCAGCCGCTGCACCTCACTGGAAGGTATTCAACTAAAGAAACCTGTGAATCGGGCTGATATCTTTGTACGCCCGGAAATAGTGAATTTTGCCGAACGTTTCAATAACCGGCAGGCCATAGACCGAGCCCTGAAACAGGCGCAAGCTGACGTAGAATATGCTGCTGCAACCAAAGCATTCGATAAAGGAGATTTCGAAGTCTTCCTCAACCATTTCTTTAAAGCTATACACTCCCGATACGACATAGAAAAGCCTGTTATTCAACGCCTCATCCGTCGCAAGTTAGGTGTTATCAACAAGCTACGAGACAACAACGATCAACTAAAATCCCAAATGGCAGAGCAACAGAAACGGTTGCAAGCCTATGCACGTGAGTATTATCTGATGGGTAATGAGTCCATTACTCTTGCCCATGACTCTCGTGCCGCCATCGCCAACTACGACAAAGCGCTGGAACTTTATCCGGAATATACGGATGCATGGATACGTAAAGGCATCACCCTCTTCAATGACGGCAGATATCTTGAAGCGGAAGAATGCCTGACACGTGCCGTCAAACTACGTCCGGCTGAATTTAAAGCTGTTTACAACCGGGGAAAATTACGTCTGAAACAGCAAGAAACCGAAGGCGCCATAGCTGATCTGGACAAAGCCACCACCCTGAAACCGGAGCATGCCGGAGCGCATGAACTTTTCGGAGATGCCCTGATGCAGGCAGGAAAAGAAGTAGAGGCAGCATTGCAGTGGCGACTGGCAGAAGAACTTCGAAAAAAATCATCCAAGAAATAAGCCACACTTATTTGAGAATAAGAAACTTATTCCCTACTTTTGTGTCATTATATATAGACTAATTATCAGCCCTATGCTTCTGAAACTTTACGAAAAGAACAATAATCCACAAGACCTGCAACAGGTAGTGGATATTTTGAATGACGGTGGCCTCATCATCTATCCCACTGATACCATGTACGCCATTGGTTGCCATGGGCTGAAAGAACGTGCCATCGAACGTATCTGCCGTATCAAAGAGATAGATCCGCGCAAGAATAACCTTTCCATTATTTGCTATGATTTAAGTAGCATCAGCGAATATGCAAAGGTAGATAACAATACGTTCAAACTGATGAAACGCAACCTGCCCGGTGCTTTCACTTTCATCCTGAACGGAACTACCCGCCTGCCAAAGATTTTCCGTAATCGAAAAGAAGTAGGTATCCGTATGCCCGACAATGCCATTATCCAGGAAATAGCCCGTATTCTGGACGCTCCCATCATGACTACCACTCTTCCTCACGAAGCGCACGAAGATATAGAATACTGCACCGATCCGGAATTGATTGATGAAAAATTCGGCGACCTTGTCGATCTGGTTATTGACGGTGGCATCGGTGGTACAGAATCTTCTACCATTGTAGACTGCACAAGTGGAGAAATTGAAGTTATCCGTCAGGGAAAAGGCTGGTTGAATGAAGGATAACCAACCAAATGCCCACTTTGTTTGTTTCTTATAGAAAACAGCAAAAAGGATATGAGTACAAAAGAACAATACTGGAAATATTCACTAATCACTATAATCATCGGGCTGGGTATAATCCTGTTCCTACAAATTACTCCCTTTCTGGGCGGTTTATTAGGTGCATTAACCATCTATATCCTGGTCAGAAGACAGATGATACATCTGACCGACAAACGGAAGATGAAACGAAGTGTGGCTGCAACCCTTATTACTACCGAAGCCATCCTCTTCTTTCTGGTTCCTTTGGCGCTGGCAGTCTGGTTATTAGTCAGCAAATTGCAGGATATCAATCTGGATCCGCAGAGTATCATTGCCCCGATTGAAAGTGCAGCAAATATCATCAAGGAAAAAACCGGTTATGACGTACTGGGCAAGGATACCACTTCCTTTATTATCTCCGCACTTCCTGCCATAGGGCAATTCGTCATGGGCAGTATCAGTAGTTTTGCGGTCAACCTTTTCGTTCTGGTATTCGTGCTCTACTTTATGCTGATAGGCGGACAGAGGATGGAGAAATACATCAGCGAAATACTTCCTTTCAGTGAAGCCAATACAGAACATGTAGTGCACGACATCAAGATGATTGTCCACTCCAACGCTGTCGGTATTCCTTTGCTGGCAATCATACAAGGTGGAGTAGCCATGATCGGTTACTGGTTCTTTGATGTACCGGACATTCTGCTTACAGGATTCCTTACCTGCCTTGCAACGGTCATCCCCATGGTAGGTACAGCACTGGTATGGTTCCCGATTGCCGTTTATATGGCCTTATCCGGTGACTGGTTCAATGGTATCGGGTTAGCGATATTCGGAACACTGATCATCTCTCAGCTCGACAACCTGATACGTTTCATTCTGCAAAAGAAAATGGCTGAT
Organism: Bacteroides timonensis; assembly: GCF_000513195.1. Classification (GTDB taxonomy): domain Bacteria; phylum Bacteroidota; class Bacteroidia; order Bacteroidales; family Bacteroidaceae; genus Bacteroides; species Bacteroides timonensis. The sequence goes on from NZ_CBVI010000001.1 coordinate 290,605, forward strand.
ATACATCCGCTTATCACAATATTCGGGGTCGTCATCGGTCTTTCTCTATTCGGTTTTATGGGGGTCATCTTCGGACCGCTATTACTCTCGCTGTTCTTCCTTTTTGTGGATATGTTCAAGAGGGAATATCTGGATGGAAAGAAATAAGGCTATTAATTCACAACATCTTTCAATTTTATTGCCTGAAACGTAATATGAGCTACACTGCTCTCATAAAGAATACCAATAGTTTCTTTATCGATCATGCTGAGACAAGTGTATCCCCAGTTATTGCCCTCATCCAACAAAAGCTGATGCTCCGGAAGCCAGGTGATGCCACCGTCCAGACTTATTTTTATAGTAATATCACGACGCCCCTTCGTTGTATTGGGGTTAGAGAAGATAAGCAAGTCCCGATTCAAGACATTATCTTTCGCTTTTACACTTATCAGACTTGCCATACAAACCGGTTCTTGCAATGCTTTGCGTGAAGATTCATGTTCGGTCCATGACTTACCTAAATCTTTCGTAATTGCTACGGCACGGCTACCGCCCCGGTTATCACGCATATTCAACATCAGTACACCCGACTCAACCTCAGCAACCTGTGCTTCTGTAGTATTTGTACGGGCATAATTATGCATTCTCCAACTTTTTCCTCTATCCTTGCTATACATGATACCTGCATTCGGCACACGGGTGGAGTCTATGAACTGCGTGGGAAAAACCAAAGTACCATCCTCCATCGTTATTCCCCGTCCGGGACCTTGCAACAGAAAATACCAGGAAGGATCTTTCACTTGCTCTGTTATATTTATAGGCTCTGACCATGTTTTACCATCATCTGTACTTTTCGCCAAAACAAGCTGCGCAGTGTGGTTTATATCCATCCCCGGATGCGAACTCCACCAGGCACGCTGATTTCCCATGCCATGAGTCCAGGCAGCAACGATCCACACATTATTGGTTTTCGTATCTACCAATATGGCAGGGTCTCCCACTCCATTTTGAGCCGAAGGCAATCCGGCCGTTTCACCAAAAGCCAGAGGCAGGCGCATCTTTTCCCATGTTTTCCCACCATCTGTGCTGCGGCTCAACCCTATATCTATATGTTCCTGTAAATCGACGCTGCTATTATAACGCACATCATATACACCCAATAAAGTTCCTTTGTTTGTAGTCACCAAGCCCGGAATACGATATGCCGCCGAATTGTCATCACCGGCATGGCGCACGCCCACTCCCATCCGATGCTCAATACCTTGCCGGAAGACGATATCCAAAAGTGCTTTCTTACCATCCAGAGTAGCGGAAGTCACAACCGCCATTACCTTAGTATCCAACGCAGTTTCCGGCTTCATCCGCAAACTAATCCAAAAGAAATTAATACCGGGAAATAGTTTCTGGTTAGCGACAAGAACAACACGATTCTGCGGATTAGCAACTTCCGCTTTTTGTATGGAATAAGAAGGGTTAGCCGCCAGAGTCTTCCCAGGCGTATGACTTGAAATGTATTCTACAGGGGCAAAACGTTCCTTCCTCTTATCCTGTAATGCTTCCGTACCACTATAATAAAGTTTCACAGACTGGATTGCGGACAGGTTCGTATCCTTTCCAAAATCCAAAACGATCTCATCCAACACTTTGCTCTCCTTTGCGTCCAGGCGCAAACAGAACAAAACATTATCCGCCCTTTCTATCAGAACAGGAATCTGTGTCTCCCGAACAAAAATTGTATCCGCAGCACGGACAACTGGAACTGAACACAGTAAACAGAATAATAAAAACAGGATTGCCGGCTTCTTCATAATATTAGATCAAGTTAATAGCGTGTTATTGGTTACAAAGATAACATTCAATAATAAAAATCCCATATTTGCCGCCGTAAAGTATTCTTTTTATCTGCTTCTCCCCCCAACATCCCCTTTTCTTGAAGTTGATAAAGTCTCTCCAATAGAATCACGACTTGCTTTTCACAAATATGCATATCACAAACTTCTTTAATCCAGTCCACTGTTTCCTCAAAAACAGCAACAGAAGAAAGACAGAGTACTTTTTGTTTTTCCGGCTTCCGAAGCATATCAGCCAAAAATGACAGGATTTTGGAGACCATCTTTTTACTGCGACCATGAAGGCGGGATTTCGGGTTCTTTAAGCGTAGCAGAAAATATTCTCCAATCCATAAGGAAGCAATAAATGCTTCCGGAGAAGGTTGCTTCAAACCTTTCCAAAATTTAATCAGAAAGGTATCTACCTCTTCCAATATTCCATCCGTATCATCATCTATATAAAATCTGTGGGCAAGACATTCTATTACACATCCCAATTTAGCCGCACAAATCCCATTTCTGGTATCACTGACTACTTTTTCCGCTTCCCTTAAAAAGTTAAAAGCATTATCCTCTTCTATGCGATCATCGTACAATCGAAATTGACGGAACAGCGAAAGGGAATGGCATAGCAGGTCGTCGTAAGGGCAATCTATATCATTCATAGAAAACGACTTATTGCGCAGCCCGCTTCGCACCTACTTAGTGGAAACGAACTGCGCAAATTACCTTTATACAAGCCGTATATTTACTTCAGCAAAGAAGCCGGATCCAAATGGTCAGCTTCTATATCTTTAAAATAGCGGTATGTGCCTACTTTCAGTTCAAAAGTGGCTGCATCATCAGCTACAATGATACCCTTCTCATGCATCTGCAAAGCACTGATGGTCCACATCTGATTGATAGAACCTTCTACTGCATGATAGAGCGCGCGAGCTTTATTATGTCCGTTCACAATAATCATCACTTCCTTGGCAGAAAGCACTGTACCTACACCAACAGTCAATGCCGTTTTGGGCACTTTGTTTACATCATTGTCAAAGAAACGGGAATTGGCGATAATCGTATCAGTCGTCAAGGTCTTCTGACGTGTGCGGGAAGACAGAGAAGAACCCGGTTCATTGAAGGCAATGTGTCCGTCAGGACCAATACCACCCATAAACAGGTCGATACCGCCGTAAGACTTGATTTTTTCTTCGTAACGGGCACATTCAGCATCCAGGTCGGCCGCATTCCCGTTCAGGATATTGGTATTCTCCGGTTTGATGTCGATATGGTTGAAGAAGTTGTTCCACATGAAAGAGTAGTAGCTTTCCGGATGTTCTTTGGGCAGACCCACATACTCATCCATATTAAAAGTAACCACGTTCTGGAAAGAAATAATTCCTTTCTTATTCAGGTCTATCAACTCCTTGTACATGCCGAGCGGTGACGAACCGGTAGGGCAACCCAGAACAAACGGTTTTTCAGGCGTCGGATTAGCGGCCTTAATTTTAGCGGCTACGTAATGAGCAGCCCACTTGGATACGGATTGATAATCCGGTTGAATGATTAATCTCATTGTGATTGTTTTTTATCAGGTTAATAAATTAGGGGTATCTTATCAAGAATTACTATTCCCTGTCCTTCTTCAGGCGTTCAGCCATAGAACGTGCCAGGTGTTCGCATTGTTCGTAAGTGATGTCCTTCATCGCTTGCTTCATCTCTACAGGGTCGGCTATAATTTCAAACTTGCTCTTCTCGGCAAACTCAGCCATACGCTTCACCGCAGCACCCGCCCACGTGAACGATCCGAAGTAACCCAGATAGCGGCCTTTAACTTCGCGTATCAGTATTTTGGAAAGCAGGGACTCGATATCCGGATAAATCTGATTGCTGTAAGTGGGACTACCAATAATCAGACCACGGTATTTGAAGATATCTGCAATGATATAGGAAGGATTGCTTTTGCTGACGTTGTGCATCACGATATTCTTGATGCCCTGTGCAGATAGCTCCGCTGCGATGGCTTCCGCCATTTGCTCTGTATGGCCATACATGGAACCGTAAGCTATCACCACTCCTTCATCGGCAGCATAGCGACTTAGTTTATCGTAAATGCCTATTACTTTACTTATATACTCTGTCCAAACAGGTCCATGGGTAGAGCAGATGGTCGTGATGTGCAATCCTCCCAATTTCTGCAAAGCCTTCTGTACCGGAGAACCGTATTTACCAACGATATTGGAGTAATAGCGCACCATTTCATCCCAATAACGATCCGTATTGATACGGGTATCAAGGAAACCACCGTCCAACGTACCGAAACATCCGAAACCATCGCCGGAGAACAGTACACCTTCCGTTTCGTCAAAAGTCATCATAGTTTCGGGCCAGTGCACCATCGGTGTCAGGTAGAAACGCAGTTTGTGATGTCCCAATGCCAGGAAATCGTCGTCTTTTACAACGTATTGTTCGCCTGTCACACCATAGTAACCTTCAATCATACCGAAGGTTTGCTTGTTACCGACAATGACAATATCGGGATAATGTTGTTTAATAAGGCGGATCGAACCGGAATGGTCGGGCTCCATGTGGTTAATGATGAGATACTGGATAGGACGTTCGCCAATAATACTTTTTATTTTACGAAGATATACTTCGAAATAACAAGCATCTACCGTATCAATCAAAGCCACTGTTTCGTCGTCTATCAGGTAAGAGTTATAAGACACTCCATAAGGTAGTGGCCACAAGCCTTCAAACAGGTGCTTGTTACGGTCATTTACTCCTACATAGTGTATTTTTCCTTTTATCATAGTCTTCTGGTTCATAAAACTTCTTTATTTAGATTGATTCTATATTCAAACAGCCGCAAAAATAAGTTTTTTTTCTCACATATCATATTTCTTTCCCTGATAAGCTCCGAGCTGACGCATTTTTTTTTGTATCCGATGATTAAATTCATAATTTTTCAGTCCCCAGTCGGGTGCAATTAACAATTCTTTAGGAGACTGCGAAACAAAGCGTTCTAAAACTAAATCGGGGCGCAGATGCTCTATATAGTCTATTACCAAATCAATATATTCTTCTACCCCGAAAAGGTGGAAGTCTTCGGGATGTTGTTCATATTCATGTGCCATACGGGTACCGCGTATCAACTGCAATTGATGCATTTTGAGAGTTGTAATCGGAAGGCGCGACAGCGTAGCGGCCTGTGCAACCAAGTCTTCATGCGTTTCACCGGGAAGTCCCAATATAACATGCCCACCGGTAAGAATGCCACAGGCAACAGTTCTTTCCACAGCATCTACCGTATCCTGAAAAGTGTGTCCGCGATTGATTCGGCGGAGTGTGGCATCGTGGGTGCTTTCAATACCATATTCAACCAACAGGAAAGTGTTTTTATTCACTTCTTCCAGATAATGCAGCAAAGTATCCGGCATACAATCCGGCCGGGTACCGATGACCAGACCGACCACATCGGGAACAGACAGTGCTTCCTCATATTTCCGCTTCAATGCTTCCAATTCACCGTAAGTATTGGTGTATGCCTGAAAGTAGGCAAGGTATTTCATTTCGGGATACTTATGGGCGAAAAAGACTTTCCCCTCTTCCAACTGCTGAGTTACAGATTTTTCCGTACGACAGTATTCGGGATTGAAAGTCTGATTATTGCAATAGGTACAACCGCCATATCCTTTCACACCATCCCGATTCGGGCAGGTGAAACCGGCATTCAGTGATATTTTCTGTACCTTATACGGAAAATAACGTTTCAGGAAAAGCGGAAACTCATTATATAATATAGGTGCTACATCCATAAAGCTGTTATTTGTTACAAAAATAAGGCTTTTCTTTGAGATAAAGCTTCGGTTAGGATACAAATGTGAGCCCGGAAAAAGGTGTCGCACATAAAAGTTGAATTCAGCGTTCAATGAAAAGTTGATTCAAGTTACCCTCACTGCTCTCACTTTTAGTGTGTAATCGCTGATAGTTAAGATATTAAGTGTGGTGGTAGTAAAAAATCCGGTGTGAGGGCAAGGGGTTGCTCTCACTTTCGCAGTCAAACCATATAGGACGGGGCATTCATTCATTTCATATCAGTCACTATTCTACTAAGAACCAGCGAAATACCCCACCAGCCTTAGGAATAATCAGGTGTTGACCTTGGTTAACAGGCTTATCAACCAAGGTTGACGGACCTGTTTACCAAGGTTGGCAGGGCTGTTAACCAAGGTCAACACCCGGTAAAGCCTACTGCAAAAGTTCAAACAGACATAGCCAAAACAAATAATCACCTGATATCAAATACGATTTATGCATATCCGGTACATAACCGAGCCGTATCTGAACCGTATTTGCTATAACTCACATATCCACCTAACAGCTCCGGAGACAAACGTTAACGAACATAAAACCATTTATTTTGTATTGCATTAAAAAATGTTTCTCCCATTGATAATAAACAAGATAGAATACGAGCGTTGCACATCAGGACGAATCCATTAAATACATTTTAGTGATCAGCAACATGTTTTACATACATTTCCTTCTATAAAGAAGCATGGAAAACGAAATTAATTCATAGCTTTGCCTAAAACCTTGATAGATCAACCTATAAATACTATAACACCATGGCTACCATCGCTCTCGACATAGGCGGCACCAAAATAGCAAGCGCTATTTTCCTCCCTGACGGAAGTATGTTGTTCAACCGAAAGCGTCTGCTGAAAGGAAGAACGGGACACGAAGTAGGCAAACTTGCCGCAGAAATCCTTGCTAAACTCCTGACTGTTGCCCGCAGAAGCCGTATCCAGATTGACGGCGTCGGTATATGTGTCCCCGGCATTGTCTATTCGCAGACGGGACGTGTATGGGCCCCGAACATCCCCGGCTGGGAAAACTACCCGCTACAAGAAGTACTCCGTACCGTAACGGCACCGGATATAGAAATCTACATCGACAGCGACCGTACTTGCTATATGTATGGAGAAATGTGGCAGGGAGCAGCCAAAGACTGCCATAGTGCAGTATTCATTGCCGTAGGAACCGGTATAGGCGCTGGAATCATCATCGACGGACACGTGTTGCACGGCGCAAACGACATCATCGGCGCTACCGGCTGGATGGCACTGCAACCTCCTTATAAAGAAGAATACGATGCCTGCGGTTGTTTCGAATATTATGCCTCGGGAAATGGTATCGGAGCCAGAGTGCGGGATGCAGTCCGTGCAAATAAAGCTTATAAAGGACGCTTACGTCAAAAACCTATCTGCCGCATTTCCGCTTATGATGTATTCAGCGCATACAATGAGGAAGATCCGATTGCAGTTTCCGTACTACACAAAGCCATAGAAATGTGGGGAATGGCCTCTGCCAACTTTGTCAGCCTGCTGAATCCGCAAAAGATAATCTGGGGTGGAGGGGTATTCGGCCCTGCCGGTATCTTTATAGATGATATCTACAAAGAAGCCTGCAAATGGGCACAACCGCTCAGTATCAAGCAGGTGGAATTTGTAGCCTCTCAATTGTCCGGTAATGCCGGACTGATAGGAGCTGCCTTTCTCGCTATTAAAAAGCACCTGTACGAGTAATCTTACCACCTTACTTATCTTTATTATATTAATATGAGTAGTTACAACAAGAATCTGGTTTTCACGGCTGCGTGCATCGGTATGTGCTTCTTTGGCATTTCGATGATCACCCTGGGCTCGGTACTACCGTCCCTCACCACCAAACTGGGTTTGGACAATCTCCAAGCCACCGCACTGGTGACATTCCTGCCTCTCGGTTTATTGGGAGGCTCCCTGTTGTTCGGTCCTATTGTAGATCGCTTCGGACACAAAGCGTTACTGCTGCTCAGTTGTCTGGTCGTGTTGCTCGGACTGGAAGGAATTGCTTTCTTTACAAGTATCCCATTGTTGCAACTTTCCATTATCGGCATCGGCCTGGGAGGAGGGATTCTGAACGGTGAAACAAATGCTTTAGTAGCTGATATTTCCGACGAAGCGGAGAAAGGTTCGCGCCTTAGTCTGCTGGGTGCATTCTATGGTATCGGTGCGCTGGGGATTCCTGTATTACTCAGTTTCCTGTCCGGATATTATTCTTTTGAAATTATACTGCAAGGCACGGGCGTTGTAATGCTGGCAGGTATCCTGTTCTGTCTCGGTGTACGCTTCCCCGCCCCCAAACAGCCACAAGGATTCCCAATCAAAGAAGGACTGGGGTTGTTAAAAGAAAGCAGCTTATTATTACTCAGTTTTATCCTCTTTTTCCAAAGCGGTATCGAAGGTGTATGCAATAACTGGACTACACTCTACCTGGGACAAACCACCAACATCCCCGAAAACCGGGCGCTCATGGCACTGACTTGCATGGTGGCCGGACTGACTGTTGCCCGTCTGTTGCTGGTGGTTCTCTTCAAAAAGATAAAACAGGAAACTGTTCTTCGCGCCAGCCTGATTACGGCCGCAATAGGTTTTGCACTGCTCACTTTTTCACCGGACTTTGCACGTGCTGCCATAGACATGGTGCTTGTCGGTGCAGGACTGGCATCTACTTTCCCCGTCATACTCAGCATTGTCGGCAGCCGGTACGCTTCTCTGTCGGGAACGGCATTCAGTGTGGCCCTTGTTATAGCTCTGATCGGACAGACATTACTGAACAGCCTCACGGGAATTATCTCGCAAGGATACAGTATCGTTGTGTATCCTTATATGATGATTGCCTCCCTGCTCATCATGCTTCTATTGTTTAAACGCTCACTCAAATAAAAGAAATTATTTACCCCCTAAAAATCAAAAAAATTATGTTAGCACTTGAATGGTTAAAAAACGCGCATGGCATCATGGAAAAACTGGAAGCCACGCAATTGGAGAATATCAAAAAGGCAGCCACCGCTATGGCAGATTCCATCGAAGCCGGCCGTTGGGTACACACGTTCGGATGTGGTCACGCAACAATTCCCGTTGAAGAGATGTATCCTCGTATCGGTAGTTTTGTAGGTTTTCACCCACTGTGCGAACTTCCGCTGACATTCTTTACACAAATCATCGGCCAAATGGGTATCCATCAATTCCTGTTTCTGGAAAGAACAGAAGGTTACGGACAGGCAATCATGAAGAATTATGATTTCGATTCCAAAGATTGCATCTGGATTTTCTCTCACACAGGAATCAATGCAGTAAACATCGACATGGCACTGGAAGCTAAGAAGCGCGGTATGAAAGTCATCGTTTACGGCTCAGCCGGAGAAACAGGCGACAAAGCAAGCCGTCATTCCAGCGGCAAGAACCTGTTCCAACTTGCCGATATTATAGTGGACTCCTGCGTGCCTTTGGTAGATGCTTCCGTGCCTTTGAAGAATCACTTCGACAAGGTGGGGCCATTGTCAACCCTAAGTTTCGTTACTATGGTATGGATGACCATCACTACCGTTGCCGAAATTCTGGCAGATCGCGGCGTACATCTGTATATCCATCCGTCACATAACGTGCCGGGCGACACAACAGCTCACGAACGCCTGGATGCAGCTATTGCCGAATATCAAAAGAAAGTAAAAATCCTCTAACCCAAAGAAGCCCCAATCATCATTTATGAGTGACGGTAGCCCGCCTCAGCTTTGCCCCCACAAAGCTCGACGGGCTTTTTACAATTAGGAAACATAATTTATCTACACTTTTTCAGTTTTTATCCCTATATTTGCCCTCTAAAGAAATCAAACAGGATTATGAAACAGATAAGTATTGCAATTCTTCTTTGCCTCTGCGCATTGGCAGGCTTTGCACAAGGCGGTCAGCCTCTCGATTTAAAAGATATTGTATCAGGTAAATTCCGTGCTGAAAATATTTACGGAGTCATTCCCATTCCCGGAGACGGGGAACACTATTCGCAAATGAATGCGGAAGGAACGCAAATCATCAAATACTCTTTCAAGACAGGAAAACAGGTAGAAGTATTGTTCGATGCTGCTACCGCACGCGAATGTCCGTTTAAGACGTTTGACAGCTACAGTTTTTCACCTGACGGCAGCAAACTGCTTATTGCTACAGAACAGACTCCGATTTATCGCCGCTCTTATACAGCTATACATTATATATATAGTCTGAAGCGAAATGTCAACGGAGAAATCAATAACATAGTAGAAAAGCTTTCAGACGGTGGACCGCAGCAAGCACCTGTATTTTCACCGGACGGAACAATGGTTGCATTTGTACGGGATAATAATATCTATCTTGTGAAGTTTCTCTACGGAAACAGCGAAAGCCAGGTTACGGAAGACGGCAAGCGTAATGCCGTTCTGAACGGTATCCCCGACTGGGTATATGAAGAAGAATTTTCTTTCAACCGTGCTCTGGAGTTCAGTGCCGACAGTAAGATGCTGGCTTATATCCGCTTTGACGAGACGGAAGTGCCTTCTTACAGTTTCCCTGTTTTTGCCGGAAGCAATCCTCACATCACAGCTTTTGAGAAGTATCCGGGAGATTATACTTATAAATACCCCAAAACAGGAGAGGCAAATTCAAAGGTCAGTGTACATACCTTCGATATCAAATCGAAAGTAACCCGCAAGATGCAGGTTCCCTTGGATGCTGACGGGTACATCCCGCGTATCCGCTTCACACAAGATCCTAACAAGTTGGCCATTATCACCTTAAACCGCCATCAGAACCGCCTCGACATGTATTTCGGTGATCCGCGTTCTACTGTTTGCAAACAGGTGTTGCGTGACGAAAGTGACGCTTATATCAAAGAAGGCGTATTCGATAATATCATTTTCTATCCGGAAAACTTCAGCTTCGTGAGCGAAAAGAGTGGTTACAATCATCTGTACTGGTACAGCATGGGTGGAAATCTGATTAAACAGGTTACCAGTGGGAACTATGAAGTAAAAGAATTCCTGGGTTGGGATGCTGATGATAACAGTTTCTATTATATCAGTAATGAGGAAAGCCCGCTGCGCCAGGCTGTATACCAAATTGACCGCAAGGGAAAGAAAACCAAACTTTCTTCTCAACCGGGTCTCAACAGTGCACAGTTCAGTACGAACATGAAGTACTACATGAATCGTTATTCAAACCTGAATACTCCCACTGTCATTACTCTAAATGATAATACAGGTAAAGTATTGAGTACGCTTGTTACGAATGATAATCTGAAACAGACTTTAGCCAAATACAGTGTACCTCAGAAAGAGTTCTTCACTTTCAAGACCGGAGATGGTGTAAGTCTGAACGGTTGGATGATGAAGCCGGTGAATTTCTCCGCATCCAAGAAATACCCTGTACTTCTGTATCAATACAGCGGACCCGGTTCGCAACAGGTACTGGACACATGGAGCATCAGTTGGGAAACCTATATGGCCAGTCGTGGTTTTATCGTAGTCTGTGTAGACGGACGTGGAACCGGCGGACGTGGTGCAGACTTCGAAAAATGCACTTATCTGAATCTTGGCGTGAAAGAGGCGAAAGATCAGGTGGCAACAGCCCAATATATGGGTAGCCAGCCGTATGTAGACAAAAACCGTATCGGCATCTGGGGCTGGAGTTATGGCGGATACATGACCATCATGAGTATGAGTGAGGGAACGCCCGTATTCAAGGCCGGAGTTGCAGTAGCAGCCGTCACTGACTGGAATTACTACGACACAATTTATGGCGAACGCTTCATGCGCACTCCCAAAGAGAATGCTGAAGGATATAAAGGCTCTTCCGCTTTCACCCGGGCAGACAAATTGCATGGCAATTTATTGCTGGTACATGGAATGGCGGATGACAATGTTCATTTCCAGAACTGTGCAGAATACGCAGAGCACCTGGTGCAGTTGAACAAGCAATTCGATATGCAACTTTATACAAACCGTAACCACAGTATCTATGGCGGAAACACCCGTTATCATCTGTATACGAAGCTGACGAATTTCTTTGAAAAAAATCTTTAAGATCATAAAGTTCACCACAGATTACATAGATCAGATTTCTTTATTTCTATCATGAAAGACAGAGTACGCAAACCCGAATGGCTCAAAATAAGTATTGGAGCCAATGAACGGTATACCGAAACCAAACGTATAGTTGAATCCCACTGCCTGCATACCATTTGCAGTAGCGGACGTTGCCCTAATATGGGAGAATGTTGGGGTAAAGGGACTGCCACCTTCATGATAGGCGGTGACATCTGTACCCGTTGCTGCAAATTCTGTAATACACAGACAGGTAAACCGCTTCCATTAGATATGGAAGAGCCTACCCATGTGGCGGAATCCATAGCCTTGATGAAACTGTCCCATGCTGTCATCACTTCCGTAGACCGGGATGATCTACCGGACCTCGGCGCTGCACATTGGGCATGCACCATACGCGAAATCAAACGCCTCAATCCGGAAACTACCATCGAGGTGCTGATCCCCGACTTTCAAGGAAGAAAAGAATTGGTATCCCAGGTCATTGAAGCACAACCGGAAATTATCTCCCACAATATGGAAACGGTGAAACGCATCACTCCACTGGTACGTAGTGCAGCCCGCTACGAAACAAGCCTGGAAGTAATACGCCAGATAGCCGACAGCGGAATCACAGCAAAATCAGGAATCATGGTAGGATTAGGCGAAACTCCGGAAGAAGTGGAAGAACTGATGGATGACTTGCGCCGTGCAGGATGTCAAATCCTGACCATCGGGCAGTACTTGCAACCTTCACATAAACATTACCCTGTGGCAGAATACGTTACTCCCGCACAATTCGCTTCTTACAAAGAAACCGGTCTGGCAAAAGGATTCGATCAGGTAGAAAGTGCACCTTTGGTGCGTTCTTCTTATCATGCCGAAAAACAGGTACAGTTTTACAAAAAAGAAACGAAGTAAAAACCAATTGCTCTACTTATTTGTTATCTATGAGATAACGACAAAATAAAGTTTGCAATGTCAAAAAAAGGAGTTCTATCATCTAAGTTTAATATGTCTTTGGGATTTATCCCGGTTATCGTATCTATTATATTGTGCGAATTTATAACCCAAGACATTTCCATCTACATTGGTGCAGGTGTAGGGGCTCTTTATAGTTTATATACCTTATGGGGAAAAGGAGCAAGAATCCCCAATTTCCTACTTTATTGCACTACCGGAATGCTCTTGCTTTTGAGTTTGACCACTTTAATCTTCGGTGATTGCAGTTCCCGCGAAATGTTTCCACTGACATTGGAGATCAGTACTCTCATACCCGTAGTTATTATCTTCCTGAACAGGAAAAGATTTCTCGCTCACCAGATTTCCCAGTCACAGAAATGTTGCAAACAACTTTTTGCGCAAGGGGCAGAGTCTGCCATTGTAACAACACGGGTAGTTGTCATCATCGCTTTTCTTCATTTCCTGGGAGTCTTCATCACAATTCTGTTACCTGGTCCCTTAAGTGAAACTTCCAGGGATGTTTTATTCCGGTATTGTCCGCCAGCTGTATTTATTCTGAGTATATTATTCAATCAGTTCGGAATCCTCTATTTCAATCAAGTGATGGAGCACACAGCTTTCGTGCCCATTGTTAATACCAAAGGGGATGTGATTGGCAGAAGCCTGGCAGTGGATGCTATCAACAAGAAAAATGAATATATCAATCCGGTAGTCCGTATCGCTGTATCTCATAACGGTATGTTGTATCTTCGTCCACGCCCCCAACGTTGTATTCTCGACCGAGGGAAGACTGATATACCCATGGAATGTTATCTCTTATATGGAGAAACCCTGGAACAAGGCATCGTCCGGCTTGTGAGACAAGCTTTTCCACAAGCACCGATACAAGATTTACAATTCAATATCATGTATCACTTTGAGAATAAAGTGACGAACCGGCTGATCTATCTTTTCATTCTTGAGGTAGAAGACGACAATCTTCTACGGGACAAGCAGGTAAAAGACGGAAAGCTTTGGACTTTCCAGCAAATAGAGCATAATTTAGGCAAGAACTTCTTCAGCTGCTGCTTTGAAAACGAATATGAGCACCTGAAGGATGTTATTTGTACAAGAGAAAAATACAAGGAATTTTAGAAAGATCGGGCACTTTTCCCTGCCACTCCTTCACTGTCTTGGTTTTGATATATTCTCCCTCACACGTAATGTTCGCAGCAATACAGAGTTTGGTTTGCGGACGACAATTTTGCAAGATGTCTTCCACCATTTTATTATTGCGGTAAGGTGTTTCAATGAATAGTTGAGTCTGGTGTTCGGCATAAACCCGCTGCTCCAGAGTCCTTATTTTTTTGGCACGCTCGCCCGGCTCAATAGGAAGGTAACCGTGGAAAGCAAAACTTTGCCCGTTGAAGCCCGACCCCATGACAGAAAGAATGATTGAAGAAGGTCCCACCAAGGGCACTACTTTCAGATTCTTCCGTTGAGCAATCGCCACTACATCCGCTCCCGGGTCAGCGACTGCCGGACAGCCGGCTTCGGAAATCACTCCCATAGACAATCCCGCCATCAACGGTTTCAGATATCCTGAAATATCTTCAGGTGATGTATGCTTGTTCAGCGGGTAAAAAGTCAGTGTATCAATATCTATTTCCCGGTCCACCTTCTTCAGAAAGCGGCGTGCAGAACGCACATCCTCTACTATGAAGTGACTAATCCCAAGTATGATCTCCTTATTATAAGAAGGTAACACCGTTTCAATCGGTGTATCACCCAAAGTGACGGGCAAAAGATAAAGAGCTGTTTCCACGTTGATAAGTGATAAGTTATTAGTGATAAGTGATAAATGAAAAAAGTTAGTGATGAGCGATTTATTTCGCTATGCCATTATACTGCATAGCCACTAATCACTCATCACTAACCGTTAATCATTATATATTACCCATAGATAATGTTTCCATTCTCATCCATATATTCATCCAGTCCTTTTTCATAAGTAGCCATGGCACGCAAGCTCATACCCACGCTGGAGAAACCACCGTCATGGAATAAGTTCTGCATGGTTACCTTACGGGTCAGGTCAGAGAACATTACGATGCAATAATCAGCACATTCGTCGGCTGAAGCATTGCCCAGCGGAGACATGCGGTTGGCAAAGTCGAACAGCTTATCCATACCCTTCACACCGGAACCGGCAGTAGTCATAGTCGGAGACTGTGAAATGGTATTGACACGTACATTATGTTCGCGGCCATAGATATAACCGAAGCTACGCGCAATGGATTCCAGCAAAGCTTTTGCATCTGCCATATCATTGTATCCATAGAATGTACGTTGCGCAGCCACATAACTCAATGCAAGGATTGAACCGTAATCGGCAATTGCATTCAGCTTTTTGGCAGCCTGTATCATCTTATGGAAAGACACTGCGGAAATATCAAGCGTCTTACCCAGCATATCATAATCCAAATCATCATATGTACGTTTCTTGCGAACATTCGGAGACATACCAATGGAGTGAAGCACAAAGTCAATCGGTCCGCCCAAAACTTCCATGGAGTGTTTGAATACATTTTCCAAATCTTCTACGCTGGTTGCGTCAGCGGGGATAACTTCACATTGCAATTTATCTGCCAGTGCGGAAACTTCGCCCATACGAACTGCTACCGGAGTGTTTGATAAGGTGATCATTGCACCTTCTTCTACTGCTTTTTCAGCTACTTTCCAGGCAATGGACTGCTCATTCAGAGCACCGAAAATAATGCCTCTTTTTCCTTTCAACAAATTGTAACTCATACCTATAATATTAAAGTTGACGGGTATCTAATAAACAAATCAACAAGGAAATTGCTCTTATTGTTCGCCTCCTCATCAACTTGCATCTTATCACCACGTTTACTATTTTGAGGCTGCAAAGATAGTGCAAATTGAACGCATAGCAAAATAAGCTTGCTCATTTTTGCTATGCTGAAATGCCGCCTATCTTATTTAAAGATATGAACTTTCTGCATAAAAAGCCCGAAAGTGTGCAAAGAAAAGGACAAAACCACAAAAAATCCACCTAAACCAACAAATTGTGCACATGGTTTTAGCTAAAGCCCGATACATTTGCAACCGGTAATTAAGAGGTTTTTTCATAATATTTATTTAAGGTTAGAATTAGGTTAACATGAATCATTTATTATTTCTTTCGCAGGCCACTCGGGAGAGCCGCTTGCGGGAGGATAATAAAAAAGGAAAGAAAATGAGAAGTTGAAGAAGCCTGTTAGTTAACAACAAATAACTAATAACTTATAACTAAATATAGTATCACGAATGAACACATTTATCAAAAAACTATGGGTGCTTGTTGCACTGGCCCTTCCGTTGTTACCTGCACAGGGTACGGTAAATGCCCAAAACGGAAATTATATAGATGAAAGTATCTATGAGAATTTGCCCTTCAATATGCCGAAAGTGGAACAACCCGCTTTTTCGGATTATACAGTCAATATTGTAGATTTTGGCGCTAAAGGAGATGGTATCGTACTGAATACCAAAGCTATCAACGACGCTATAAAGGCAGTAAATGCCAAAGGTGGCGGTAAAGTAATTATTCCCGAAGGCTTGTGGCTGACCGGCCCTATCGAGTTACTGAGCAACGTCAATCTATATACTGAAATGAACGCCCTGGTGTTGTTCACAGATGATTTCGAGGCTTATCCTATTATTAAAACATCTTTTGAGGGTTTGGATACCCGCCGTTGCCAATCACCTATTTCAGCATGGAATGCTGAGAATATAGCGATTACGGGACATGGTGTATTCGATGGTTCAGGTGATAGCTGGCGTCCGGTAAAAAAAGGTAAACTGACTGCGAGCCAATGGAGTAGCCTGGTAAGTTCAGGAGGTGTAGTCGATGCATCCGGTAGCATCTGGTATCCCACTGCCGGTGCACTGAAAGGCGCTATGGCTACTAAAGATTTCAATAACCCGGAAGGCATTAATACGGATGAGGAATGGAATGAAATCCGCCCGTGGCTACGTCCCGTATTGCTGAATATCGTTAAGAGCAAAAAAGTATTATTGGAAGGTGTAACTTTCAAGAACTCTCCCAGCTGGTGTCTGCACCCGTTGTCATGCGAGCATATCACGATTCACAATGTGAAAGTTTTCAACCCTTGGTACTCCCAGAATGGTGATGCACTGGACTTGGAATCTTGCACGAACGCGTTGATTGTCAATAATATATTTGATGCCGGTGACGATGCTATATGTATCAAATCGGGAAAAGATGAAGACGGTCGCAGACGCGGCGAACCATGTCAGAATGTGATTGTAAAAAATAACACCGTATTGCACGGTCACGGCGGTTTCGTAGTAGGTAGCGAAATGTCGGGTGGCGTAAAGAACGTCTATGTAACCGACTGTACTTTCCTGGGTACGGATGTAGGTTTACGCTTCAAGAGTACCCGCGGACGTGGCGGTGTAGTAGAAGGTATCTATATTCACAACATCAATATGATTGATATCCCGCACGAAGCCTTGCTGTTCGACTTATTCTATGGTGGTAAAGGTGCCGGTGAAGAAACGGAAGATGACCTGGAAGGCAGAATGAAATCATCCGTTCCTCCTGTAACGGAAAAAACTCCCGCTTTCCGTGATATCCATATCACAAATGTGACTTGCAGAAACGTAGGACGTGCCATGTTCTTCAACGGACTGCCTGAAATGCCTATCCGTAATGTACACGTAAAGGATGTAGTTGTTACGGACGCCAAGCAAGGTATCGTTATCAGCCAGGCAGAGAATGTTTCTATAGAGAACGTGAAGATAGATACCAAAGGCACAGCATTGCAGGTGAAACAAGCCAAAGACCTGAAAGTAAACGGGAAGACTTATAATAATTCGGCAACCAAAGCTTTGAACATCGATTTATAAGGTATATAATACCGCTGGTGTATGAAGAAAAAAGTAATCATACTGATCGCTCTGTGTTGTCTGTTTATCCAAGCAGCACAGAGCGATACTCTTTCCATAACAGACCTTCGCACGGAACAACTGACTAATCCTTTAGGTCTGGATACCCCTCAACCGCGTTTCAGCTGGCGGCTCCAAAGCGGGCAACGCAATGTGATGCAGACAACTTACCGCCTGCTCGTTGCGTCCTCCCCGGAACTTCTAAGCAAGAATCGGGCAAACGTGTGGGATTCAGGCGAGGTACGCTCTGATGCGTCCATCTGGATAAGCTATCAAGGTCCCTCTTTACAACCCAACAAGCGCTATTATTGGAAAGTACAGGTAACAACCGGTACAGGTGAGAGCACCTGGAGCGAACCTGCTTTCTGGGGAATGGGACTGATGGGAGAAACACGTTGGAAAGGACGTTGGATTGGTATGGACAGACCTATGTCCTGGGATAGTGAAACCATGTTTTCACGCCTGTCCGCCCGGTATGTACGCAAAGAATTCAAACTCAGCAAAGCAATAAAAGAGGCAACCCTGCACATCAGCGGACTGGGAGTTTACGAATGCCTCATCAACGGCGAACGGGTCGGTGACCTTGTACTGGCTCCCGCTCCTACCGACTACCGGAAAACCGTACTTTACAACAGCTATGATGTAACAAGTCTGCTTCGCTCACAGGCGGATAATGCCATAGGTATTACGCTCGGAAACGGACGATACCACTTCATGCGCCAGAACTATCGCACTTATAAAATCCATAACTTCGGCTATCCAAAAGTCCGGATGAACCTGATCATAGAATATACGGACGGCAGCCGGGAAACGATTGCCACAGATACGAACTGGAAACTGACAGCCGACGGTCCCATCCGCAGCAACAATGAGTTTGACGGTGAGGAATACGATGCCCGAAAAGAATTAGGAAGTTGGTCGGAAACCGGCTATGACGACAGTACCTGGTTGCAGGCGGAACGTGTTTCCATACCTTCGGGGTATCTGCGCGGACAAACCATACCGGGTATCAAGGTAGTGGAGAAGATTAATCCCCAAACCATCCGTAAATCAGCCAATGGCTATATCCTCGACATGGGACAGAACATGGTAGGCTGGCTGCGTATCCGGGTAAAAGGAAATGCGGGCGACTCAGTGCGCCTGCGCTTTGCAGAAACCCTGCAACCGGATGGAGAACTATACACCGCCAACTTACGGTCCGCTAAAGTAACCGACCTTTATATCCTGAAAGGAGAAGGCATTGAAGAGTGGGCTCCCCGCTTTGTATATCATGGCTTCCGCTATGTAGAAGTCAGCGAATTTCCGGGTACTCCTACCCTTGCCAACTTTACAGGCGAAGTTGTAAATGACGATATGCCTCTCACCGGAACATTCGAATGTGACAACCCTATCCTGAACCAATTAGTGAAGAATGCCTTCTGGGGAATCCGTGGTAATTATAAGGGAATACCGCTCGACTGTCCCCAGCGTGATGAACGCCAGCCTTGGCTGGGCGACCATACCAACGGCGCACTGGGTGAAAGTTTCTTGATGGAAAACGGTCCGCTTTATGCCAAGTGGATGGACGATATCCGCGATGCGCAACGGGAAGACGGATGCATACCCGATGTGGTGCCGGCCTATTATTACTACTATACGGACAACGTGACCTGGCCGTCAACCTTCATTTTCATCAGTAATATGCTGTATGAACAATATGGAAACCCGGGAGCCATCTGTAAGCATTATCCCGCCATGAAGCAATGGATGGAGCACATCCGCACAGAGTTCATGAACCAATCGCATATCATCACCCGCGACCGTTACGGCGATTGGTGTCTTCCGCCCGAATCTCCCGAATTAATACATTCGAAAGACCCGGCCCGCATTACCGATGGTAAA
Organism: Bacteroides timonensis; assembly: GCF_000513195.1. Lineage (GTDB taxonomy): Bacteria > Bacteroidota > Bacteroidia > Bacteroidales > Bacteroidaceae > Bacteroides > Bacteroides timonensis. The sequence goes on from NZ_CBVI010000001.1 coordinate 310,132, forward strand.
CTGATAGCAACCGCCTATTACTACAAGCTGCTGCAATATATGATAAAGTTTGCACAGCTTCAGTTAGATATGCCCCACACTCCGGATATTGCCGGACAGCTGTACCACCAGCAGTTAGCTGAGGATATTCGGGAATATCGGGAACTGGCAGAACACGTAAAAGAAGGTTTCAACAAGACCTTCTGGAATCAGGAAAAACAATATTACAGCAATAATACCGTAACAGCCAACCTTCTCCCACTGGCATTCGACATGGTACCGGATACGGAAAAAGAAACCGTCGCCCGACAAATCATTCATAAAACGGTAGACTATTACAATGCCACCATTCAATGCGGAGTTATTGGCGTACAATGGCTGATGCGCGAGCTTGTAAGAATGGGACGCACAGATGTAGCATACGTTCTGGCTACCCATACCAAATATCCCGGATGGGGATACATGGCGGCCAACGGAGCTACCACCATCTGGGAGTTATGGAACGGGAACACAGCTGATCCGGCCATGAACAGCGGCAACCACGTCATGTTACTGGGCGATTTCCTCCCCTATTGCTATCAACATCTGGCAGGTATCCGGAATGCCGCTCCCGGTTTCAAGGAAATCCGGATGAAACCTGCTTTCGAACTGGAAGAAGTAGGATTTATTCGTGCTTCTCACATTACACCTTATGGCAAAGTAACGAGTGACTGGTCACAAACAGCTGCCGGGTATTCCTGGGAAATCAGTGTACCTGCCAATAGTACGGCTACTATATGGCTGCCCAATGCAGATACCTCCGCCCTCACCGAAAACGGAAAGCCATTGAAGCAATCCGAAGGTTTACAAATACTCCGCCAGGAAGACGGATACACAGTTTGTAAGATAGGTTCGGGGAACTATAACTTCCAGATCAAAAAGAACATATCATACGGAAAAGGAAGAAAAGGCCTGCTGGAAGATGACTTTATCTGTCGGAAACCTCCCTTCCCGGAGAGCCATGCGGCTACTATCGTAGAAGGACGTCGCGGAATAGTGGCAGCCTGGTTCGGGGGAACCAAAGAGAAGAATCCCGATTGTTGCATTTGGGTTAGCCGCAAGACAAAAACAGGCTGGACGGAACCACAAATGGTAGCGGACGGTGTACTGGACGGAACCAAATACGCCTGCTGGAATCCCGTACTGACCGAAACGCCGAAAGGAGAACTACAGCTTTATTATAAGATAGGTGTGAACGTAGCCGGATGGAGTGGTCATGTCGTTACTTCGAAAGACGGTGGAAAAACATGGAGCAAATCCCGGGCACTTCCCGAAGGCTTCCTTGGTCCCATCAAAAACAAGCCCGTATGGATCGGCAAGCGGATGATCTGCCCCAGCAGTACGGAAGATGAGAACGGTTGGCGGATTCATTTCGAAATCAGCGATGATGAAGGAAAGACCTGGCGAAAGATTGGTCCTATAACTGCTTCCGAGATTGTGGAAACAGATCAGGTGAAGTTCAGTAATCAGAAGCATAAAACCATACAAGTGATACAGCCCACCATCCTGACACATAAAGACGGAAAGTTGCAAGCCTTATGCCGTACTCAGAACAACGGCTCTGTTGCTACCACCTGGAGTGAAGACAACGGAGAAACCTGGAGTCCGGTAACGTTCATTGACTTGCCTAACAACAATTCCGGCATTGATGGAATTACACTGAAAGACGGACGGCACTTGCTGGTATACAACCACTATCGCTACATCAAAGGGAAACGGAAAGAACGTACCCCCATCAATGTAGCAATCAGTGACGACGGTATGCATTGGAAAGCGGCTGTGGTATTGGAGGATTCGCCGATCAATCAATATTCATACCCCTCAGTCATTCAGGGTAAAGACGGAAAAATACACATTGTTTATACATGGAGGAGACAGCGCATCAAGTATGCCTGCCTCGATCCCCAACAGGTGGAAGTCACCTCTTTTGAGGAAGCCGGTTGGAAGGAATAACTCACAAAGGCGACAGTATTTATATCAAAATGGAAAAGGAATTACGGTAGGTTTGCACTACTTTTGTAGCAAATTAGTTATATATTTAAAACCATGAAGAAGAATATCTTTACAGTATTGCTATTATTGTGCGGTCTTTCTGTCACAGCAGAAGCACAAGAAACCCAAAAGAGTTTCAAGGTGGAAGTAAGTAACACCTGGAACAAGGCAAAAGCGGACGAACCGGTAGTAATCAAACTCAGTGAAATCAATCCACAGTTCCGGGTACGTTCGGCAGTAGTCATGAACGGAAGCGAAGAAATACCTTCGCAACTGGATGACCTGAATGGCGACCTCCGTCCGGATGAACTTGCATTTGTCATCGACCTGCCTGCCAAGAGCAAGAAAACAGTGACCGTCACTCTGTCTTCCGCCAAAAGCGACAAAACTTATCCTGCCCGTGTATATGCCGAGATGCTGGTAAGCGACAAGCGAGGCAAGCATGTCCCCGTACATTCGGTAACCATTCCGGGAACCAGTAACATCTACAATCAGATGCATCACCACGGTCCGGCTTTCGAATCTGAACTGGTGGCTTATCGCCTGTACTTTGACAAGAAGCAAACAGTCGACATCTACGGCAAATTCAATAAAGGCTTTGAAATCAAAGAATCACAATTCTATCCCACCGACGAGCAACTGGCACGTGGCTTCGGTGACGACGTCCTGTTGGTAGGCGGCAGCTGCGGTTTAGGCGCGCTGAAAGGCTGGGACGGCAAGAAATCCACTCATATCGAACCTGTATCCACGCTTACCGAGCGCATCATTGCCTACGGTCCGGTACGCACCATCGCCGAAATAGAAGTGACAGACTGGCAATATCAAGGTTCGGAACTACGCATGACGAACCGCTACACCCTCTACGGCGGACACCGCGATGTGTTTGTGGAAACCTTCTTTGAAGAACCGTTGAAAGACGAAATCTTCTGTACCGGTGTTATAGACATCAAAGGCTCTGTATCTTACTCCGACCATAAAGGCCTGATAGGTTGCTGGGGAACAGACTGGCCCGTAAACGACACCGTGAAGTACGCTAAAGAAACCGTAGGACTGGGCACATACATTCCGCAAAAGTACGTAAAGGCCGAAGTGAAAGACAAGGCTAATTACCTGTACACCATCGGTGCCAAAGGTAGCAAATATTTCACCCACAATATCACATTCACTTCCATGAAAGAAACCTTCGGTTATAAAACTCCCGAAGCATGGTTCGCCTATATCTGCGAATGGAAAGAAGAACTGGAACATCCGGCAGTGGTGAAAATAACTAATCACTAATAACTAAAAACGTATCATGAAAGCAAGAAAGACCTTGATGAGTCTATGCCTGTTGCTCGCCCTTCCGCTGGCAGCACAGCAGAAAAATTATGTTTCCGAGGTATGGGTAGCCGACCAGGGAAACGGTAAGTACAAGAACCCGGTACTCTATGCAGACTATTCCGACCCGGATGCCTGCCGTGTAGGAGACGATTACTACATGACATCTTCCAGTTTCAACTGTTTGCCCGGATTGCAGATACTCCACTCCAAAGATTTGGTGAACTGGACTATCATTGGCGCTGCCGTACCTTACGCTCTGCCCCCAATAGAAACTCCCGAACGTCCTGAACATGGTAACCGCGTATGGGCACCTGCCATCCGCCATCACAACGGTGAGTTTTACATCTTCTGGGGAGATCCCGACCAAGGTGCTTTCATGGTAAAAGCCAAAGATCCGAAAGGACCGTGGACTGAGCCTGTATTGGTGAAACCGGGTAAAGGCATCATCGACACTTGTCCGCTTTGGGACGAGGACGGTAAAGTGTATATGGTACATGCCTACGCAGGTAGCCGCGCCGAACTGAAGAGCGTAATCACCATTTGCGAACTGAATGCTGAAGCTACCAAGGCCATCACTCCGTCACGTATCGTATTTGACGGACATGAGGCGCACCAGACCTGTGAAGGACCAAAATTCTACAAACGTAACGGATATTACTACATCTTCCATCCGGCAGGTGGTGTACCTACAGGTTGGCAGGTAGTGCTCCGTTCGAAGAATGTATACGGACCGTACGAATGGAAAACCGTGCTTGCACAAGGTAATAGCCCTGTGAATGGCCCTCACCAAGGTGCATGGGTAGATACCCCGACCGGAGAAGACTGGTTCTTCCACTTCCAGGATGTAGGCGCTTATGGCCGACTGGTACATCTGCAACCCATGAAATGGGTGAATGACTGGCCCGTAATCGGTATCGACAAAGACGGTGACGGTTGTGGTGAACCTGTAATGACTTACAAAAAGCCAAACGTAGGTAAGACATATCCCATCTGCACTCCGCAGGAAAGTGACGAGTTCGACGGTTATACTTTGTCTCCGCAATGGCAGTGGCATGCCAATATCAACGAGAAGTGGGCATACTACGCAGGAGACCAAAGCATTGTACGCCTGTATTCTTACCCGGTAGTGAAAGAATACAAGAATCTGTTCGATGTTGCCAATCTGCTGTTGCAGAAGGCTCCGGCACCCAACTTCACTGCTACCATGAAACTGACTTTCAAGCCGGTAGATAAATACAAAGGCGAACGTACCGGATTGGTAGTGATGGGTATGGACTATGCCGGACTGATCCTGGAGAATACGGACAAAGGGCTGGTTCTCTCGCAAGTATCCTGTCTGAAGGCAGACAAAGGCACACCGGAACAAGTAAACGGTACGGTAGACCTGACAGACAACACCATCTATCTGAAAGTAAAATTCAGCAGCGATGCCAACAAGAAGATTTCAAAGAGTGAAGGCGGACATGATCTGCTGGTTATGTGTGACTTCAGCTATAGTCTTGATGGAAAGAAATACCAGCCTCTTGGCAAGTCATTCCAGGCAAAAGAAGGAAAATGGATCGGTGTCAAGGTAGGTACTTTCTGTACCCGTCCTGCAATTACTACCAATGACGGTGGTTGGGCAGATGTAGACTGGTTCCGCATTACGAAGAAATAAGATTTTTCTAAGCGTGCAAGTTACGCGATAATACAGAGCCTCCGGATGTATAAGTGTATGACATCCGGAGGCTTTTTTGGCACGGCAATAAGGCATCGAAAGGAAATAATTCATCATTTTAAACAGTTCATTTGTTTGAATTTATCAACAACGAAAACTCTTTTTGTAAGCAGCTGATTATCAGATATATTATAATAATGGTATCTCAGTATACGACTTAGGGTATCTCAGTATGATACTGAGGTACCCTAAGTATCATACTGAGATACCCTAAGCATACGACTGATCTCACAAATATCTTGTTTTGTAAATATTGATCATCTGTATATGGGGCGCCTATCATACAGGATTATTGGTTTGCCCATAACAGAATGATAATAAATCTCAGCTACAGATTTGCATTACTAGTATTTTTTGCCTATATAAAACTGTTCCTAATGAAAAATAATTCGCTAAAATTGCGAATTTATTTATTATATATTACCTTTGTGTCAACAAAGAACATATGTATGAATGTAGAATTTGAGAAAGAGTATTTGGCGGAACTTTATGAAAAAGGAAAGACTAATGATAAAAAACATCGTTTCCAGCCTCAAATAATTAATGGCTATTTAAGGTGTGTCAAAGCTTTGTTAAATGCCTATAGAATAGAAGACCTGTATCAATATAGATCTCTAAATTATGAAAAGTTGAAAGGCGATAAGAAAGGACTTTCTTCTTTACGTATTAATGATCAATATAGACTTGAATTTCGGGAAGTTACAAATGTTAGTAACCAAACCCTCGTGGAAATTTGTTCTTTGGTAGATATTACAAATCATTATAAGTAAGAACTATGAGTATAACAGCTAACAATTTACAGTCATTCCGTCCTTATCATCCGGGTGAATTGGTTAAGGAAGAATTAGAATGTAGAGGTATAAAACAGAAGGACTTTGCAAGAAAGTTTAGTTTGTCTTATTCAGCCTTAAATGAGGTGCTTAATGCAAAGCGTCCGATAACTACAGAATTCGCTTTACTTCTGGAGGCAGCTTTAGGTATCAATGCAGATTTGCTTGTAAGAATGCAAACGGATTATAATATGCAAGTAGCACGTAGAAATAGTTCTTTGCTTGAGAGATTAAATAATATAAAGAAAATAGCTGCTGTCTTTTAAGATAGAGTGCTTACGGGTAGAAGAGCGAGGTGTAAAGCCATATAATTTTCCCCTCGCTCTTTTATTATTTTACAAGGTATCTGTCGATTCTTCTTTCAATTTATTCAGTAAGCTTTCTACGTTTTGAAAATGGTAATGTAAGATACCTTCCAATTGTTTCAGAAAACCTACATTGCTTGCCAGCTGCGTAATGAATTGCAGATGCAGACCGATTTCCCGGTTGGCTTGCAGAAGCGTTTTATGCGGGAGTGTGCTTTGCAGCATATAGATTCCGCTGGCATCTTGTATTTCTGCAATGCCGTTTCCCCATTCGTGTGTGCCTATCAATCGTAGAACATGGATGAATTGTCTTAATTTGCGTTTCAGACATTGCAGGCTTATATCTTCCGAAGGCTCTTCGGCATACGTTATGTTCATAATGCCAATCAGTTGTAGATAGTACGCTTTCATGGCTTCTTCTGACGGGAAGCCCGTGCGTGGGTGCATTGCTGCGTTGGGTAATTCCTGAGCGGTTACCGGCTGAGTGTTGTTTTCCATAAATCGTTAAGTTTTAAAAGGTGAATAATTCGATTTATGAGAGAGGAGGAGAAATATAAAAGGCAATCCCCGCCTGTCCCATTGTCGAACACTAAACCACACAGCTAGTATTTGGAGGTGCATTAACACTCCCCATGGGGGTACAGGGACCGCCATATAGGAGTGAGGCGACGGACATAAAAATGCCCGTCACGGTTTCTTGGCAGGTTTCCCTGCTGTGTGGTAAAAAAATATTCGACATCACAAAGGTACAATAAAAAATAAAGTAGCAATGTAAATCGGGGAGGAAAATTCATTTGTTCTCCGATTAACTTTATTAATAATGCCAATCAGAAGTTGAAATTCATTCATAATTGAAAAGAAATGAAACAATAGATACGCGGACGACGCGGATAAGGCGGACAAACGCGGACTTTAATTTATCATTTATAATAGTATAGCGCAGCTTTTTAAATTCGCGTTTGTCCGCCTTATCCGCGTCGTCCGCGTACCCATTCTATTCAAAACCCATCAGAAACGAATCAACTCATTACAGATAATTTGAACGAAATGCCGTATATTTGCGTTCATAAAGAAAAGAAAGTAAGAAAAATGAAGAAACTCGTAATTTTTGATTTAGACGGTACCCTCCTGAACACCATTGCCGATCTGGCACAAAGTACCAATCACGCATTAGCCGCCTTAGGATATCCCACATATGAAGAACAAGAGTACAACTTCATGGTTGGAAACGGCATCAACAAACTTTTTGAGCGTGCTCTGCCCGAAGGAGAAAAGACGGAAGAAAATGTCCTGCGCATACGAAAAGAATTTGTACCCTATTATGACCAGCATAATGCAGACAAAAGCCGCCCCTACCCCGGCATCACGGAACTTCTAACCGAACTACAGACCAAGGGACTGCAACTCGCAGTCGCTTCCAACAAATATCAAGCAGCCACAGAGAAACTAATTGCCCACTATTTTCCTACAATTCGTTTCATCGCCGTCTTCGGCCAACGTGAAGGGGTAAATGTAAAACCCGATCCCACCGTCGTATACGATATCCTGAAAATAGCAAAGACAGCCAAAGAAGATGTTCTCTATGTAGGAGACTCCGGTGTAGACATGCAGACAGCTATCCATGCAGATATAACCTCCTGCGGAGTGACCTGGGGATTCCGCCCACGCGCTGAACTGGAAACCTTCCATCCTGACTACATTGTGGATAAGGCTGAGGAGATTATCGAGAGCGTCTTGAAATACTAAATTCAGCCTCTACTGCCTGAATCTTGCCACCGTGTTGGCAATGTTGTGCCACCGTGTTGGCAATGTCGTGCCAATTAACTGGCAAAAGATTGCATTAATAATCCCGCTGTATGCATCATTTTTACTCCTTTTTAAATAGATATTACCCCTGAAAGTGTCGAAAACTGCCTAACCTTGCAACTGAAATACAAAAAATGAAAAACAATGATGAAGAAATGGTTATCGACATGCTTTGCCGCAATCTGCATAAGCAGTAGTTTGCAGGCACAGCAGGAAAATGAAACTCTCAAATTATGGTACGATGGACCCGCCACACAATGGGTAGAAGCTCTGCCACTGGGCAACGGGCGTATAGGCGCCATGGTCTTTGGCGACCCTGTACACGAACAATTCCAATTGAATGAAGAAACCGTATGGGGAGGTTCTCCTTACAACAACACCAATCCCAAAGCCAAAGATGCTTTGCCACGGATCCGCCAACTCATCTTCGAGGGCAAGAATAAAGAGGCACAAGAGCTTTGCGGCCCCACCATCTGTTCGCCATCCGCCAACGGGATGCCTTATCAGACTGTAGGTTCCCTGCATCTTGACTTTGATGGAATCAGCAATTACAACGATTATTATCGTGATCTGGACATTGCAAAGGCAATAGCTACCACCCGCTTCACTGCCAATGGAGTAACCTATACCCGTGAAGCCTATACTTCTTTCCCCGATCAGGTCCTGGTAATCCGCCTGACAGCTTCACAAAAGAAGAGCATCTCATTCGCTGCAAAATATACCACGCCTTATAAAAGTAATGTGGTACGCAGCATCTCCTCCCGCAAAGAATTACAGTTGAACGGAAAAGCTAACGACCACGAAGGTATCGAAGGCAAAGTGGAATTCACCGCCCTCACCCGCATAGAGAACAGTGGTGGCAGTCTGGAAGCAACATCAGACAGCACCCTGCAAGTCAAAAATGCCAATAGCGTTACATTATACGTATCCATCGGCACCAACTTCGTAAACTATAAGGATGTATCGGGCAATGCACTCAGCACTGCACAGAAATATCTGAAACAGGTCAACAAGAACTATGCGAAGAGTAAAGCCGCCCATATCAATACATATCAGAAGTACTTCAACCGGGTATCTCTGGACCTGGGGCGCAATGCTCAAGCCGACAAGCCGACAGATGTACGCGTCAAAGAGTTCAGTACAAGCTTCGATCCGCAAATGGCTGCTTTATACTTCCAATTCGGACGCTACCTGCTGATATGCAGTTCACAGCCCAGCGGGCAAGCCGCCAATCTGCAAGGTATCTGGAACTACCAGTTACGTGCTCCTTGGGATGGCAAATATACTACTGATATCAATGTAGAAATGAACTACTGGCCTGCCGAAAGTACCTCTCTGCCCGAAATGCACGAACCTTTCCTGCAATTAGTAAAAGAAGCAGCCATACAAGGACGCGAAAGTGCCGCCATGTACGGTTGTCGCGGCTGGACATTGCATCACAATACGGATATCTGGCGTAGCACCGGTGCCGTAGACGGACCAAGCTACGGCGTATGGCCCACTTGCAACGCTTGGTTCTGCCAGCATCTGTGGGATCGTTACCTCTTCTCCGGCGACAAAAACTATCTAGCCGAAGTATACCCCCTGATGCGTGGTGCCTGCGAATTCTACCTCGATTTTCTGGTGCGTGAACCCGAGAATAACTGGCTGGTAGTAGCCCCCTCCTATTCTCCGGAAAACAGACCGGTTGTCAACGGGAAACGTGACTTTGTTGTTGTTGCAGGAACCACGATGGACAATCAGATGGTTTACGATTTATTCTACAATACGATTGCCGCTGCCGGTTTAATGAACGAAAACACCGCTTTCACCGACAGTTTGCAGACTGTAGTTAACAATTTAACCCCTATGCAGGTAGGCCGTTGGGGACAGTTACAGGAGTGGATGCACGACTGGGATAATCCCAAAGACCGTCATCGCCATGTTTCTCATCTCTGGGGTTTGTATCCGGGGCGCCAAATCAGTGCCTACAACTCTCCCATCCTGTTTGAAGCTGCCAAGAAGTCTTTAATAGGTCGTGGCGATCACTCTACCGGTTGGTCAATGGGTTGGAAAGTGTGCCTGTGGGCACGTCTGCTCGATGGTAACCATGCCTATAAACTGATAACCGAACAGTTGCACCCCACTACCGATGAAAAGGGACAAAACGGTGGTACTTATCCGAACCTGTTCGATGCACACCCGCCTTTCCAGATCGACGGTAACTTTGGCTGCTCTGCCGGTATTGCCGAAATGTTCGTTCAGAGCCATGACGGAGCTATCCATCTTCTTCCGGCATTGCCCGACGTATGGAAACAGGGAACATTGAAAGGTATCCGTTGCCGTGGCGGATTTACAGTGAAAGAGATGAAGTGGGAAAACGGAGAACTACAAACAGCCGTTATCACTTCCAATATTGGCGGTACACTCCGCATACGGACCCAGACCCCCTTGTATCTGAATGGGGAAAAATTGACTCCAAGCGTACAAGAGGTATCCGACAACCCGCTATTGCAATCACAGAGCATCCGCAAACCACTGATTGCCGCCAATGCACCGGTTTGCATACCGGAATACGCACAGACTTATGTATATGACATCGAAACTCAGGCAGGAAACGAATACATTCTGACCGCAAGAAATCAATAAGAATAAATAGTAACCAAAACCGGGATGCCGGCTAAAGTCAGTCGTCACTATGTTAAAACGTCAAGAGGGGAACAATAAATTCCCCTCTTTTCTGTTATATAACATCATTTAGGCTATCCACAAAAGCATAAGAGACAGTAAATAACAAAAAATACCACCCTAAAAACAGATATTACACATATATATTTTCACATCCCGATACATTTGCAGCAACGAATTAACAGTGTGCCCGAACACACAAAGGAAAAAAATCATACTTAATTAATAACATGCAAAGAATGTCTAACAAAATGAAAAACATGCGCAGTGCGCTACTATTCTTTATAGTAGCCATGATATCGCTTGGCGTATCAGCGCAAAATGTAACCGTAACAGGTACTGTGACAGACAAGACGGGGGAAACCGTTATCGGTGCTTCCGTAGTACAGAAAGGGAATACCAGCAACGGTACTATTACCGATATTGACGGCAATTTCTCCCTTAGTGTTCCCGCCAATTCCACATTGGTATTCTCTTATGTGGGTATGAGACCTCAGGAAATCCCCCTGAAAGGCCAAACTAAAGTTAATGTTGTGATGGAGGACGATGCGCAGGCTTTGGAAGAGGTTGTGGTTATCGGCTATGGTTCTGTAAAACGTAAGGACCTGACGGGCTCTGTAGCGACAGTCAGTTCGGATGTACTGGCAGCCGTTCCGGTGGCTTCAGCCACAGAAGCACTGACTGGTAAAATGGCCGGTGTACAGATCACCACCACCGAAGGTTCTCCCGACGCCGAAATGAAGATTCGCGTACGTGGCGGCGGTTCCATTACAGGCGATAACACTCCGTTGTTCATCGTAGACGGCTTCCCGGTAGAGTCCATCAGTGATATTCCCGCTTCTGACATCGAAGACATGACCGTACTGAAAGACGCCTCTTCTACGGCTATCTACGGTTCGCGCGGTGCGAATGGTGTAATTCTGGTGACTACCAAAAGTGGAAAAGAAGGTAAAGTCAATGTTAGCTACAATGCATATTATAGCTGGAAGAAAATAGCCAAGACACTGGACGTTCTTTCTCCGGCCGATTATGCGAAATGGCAATATGAATTGGCCGCACTTATCAAATCTGATGACATGAGTTCTTATGAAAAGTATTTCGGAACTTACGCGGATATGGACCAGTACAATAACATTCCTTCCAATGACTGGCAAGATCTGACATTCGGACGTACCGGACATACTTTCAACCACAATTTAAATATTAACGGTGGTAGTGACAAAATCAGATACGCCTTCAGCTATAGCCACATGAATGATAAAGCCATCATGGAAGGATCAAGTTACAAGCGTGACAACTTCAGCTTAAAGTTGAATACCAAACCTGTAAAGAATGTCACTCTTGATTTCCAAGCCCGCTATTCAGAAACAGACATCAATGGTGGTGGCGCTAACGATGTAAGCAGTACTTACGACTCCGACAAGCGTCTGAAATATTCTGTCATCTATACTCCGATACCTCTGTCAAACCTCGATGCGTCGGCAGGTAGCGCAGATGATGACTTGGGTAACTTATACCACCCGCTGACAGCCATCTCAGACAATGACCGCCAGCAAGAACGCAAGACATTGAACATTGCCGGTAGTTTCGGCTGGGAAATATTCAAGAATTTTAAAGTTAAAACCGAAGTAGGCTATGATGACTACCGCAACAGCGATCAGCGCTACTGGGGTCTAACCACCTATTATATTAAAAATGTGCCCTCCTCTGAGAATCAGGGCAAACCGGCCATTCAGCTTGCCAATACCAGCCGCCACAAATTCCGTAATACCAATACCATCAGTTACGACTTCTCCAAGCTTTTTGAAGGAGACAGCCATCACCTGAATGCAATGATCGGTCATGAATGGGTTATCACCAAGTCCAAAGTATTAACCAACATCGTACATGGATTCCCAAGCAGCTTCACCGCTCAGGATGCCTGGAAATTTTCGACTCAAGGTGTTCCCTACTCTATTGACAATTATCTCAATCCGGACGACAAGCTATTGTCCTACTTCGGACGTATCAACTATGACTATCAAAGCAAGTACCTGTTGAGCGCAACATTCCGTGCCGACGGTTCTTCCAAATTTGCTTCCGGCAACCAATGGGGTTACTTCCCATCTGCCGCTGCCGCTTGGCGTATTTCATCGGAACCCTTTATGGAAAACACAAAATCTTGGTTGGATGACTTGAAACTCCGTTTCAGTTACGGTACTGCTGGCAATAACAACATTCCTTCGGGACAAATGAACCTGAACTACTCTTCTTCTGCAACATCATGGATTAACGGTTTCAGCAACTATTGGTCTGCTTCTAAAACAATGCCTAATCCTGACCTGAAGTGGGAAACAACCGTTACCCGTAATATCGGTTTAGACTTTACTGTACTGGGTGGCAAGCTGAACGGTAGCGTCGAGGCTTATTTGAATACAACAAAGGATCTGTTGATTCAATTTCCTGTTGCCGGTACAGGTTACGACTATCAGTACCGCAATATGGGTAAGACCCAAAACAAAGGTCTGGAAGCAACCATCAATTGGACAGCTATTGATAAAAAGAATTTTGGTTTAAGTTTCAGTGCCAATATCGGTTTCAACAAGAATGAAATCAAAGACCTGGGTATCATGGACGACTTTGGTGCAGAGACATACTGGGCTTCTTCTGAAATCGGTTATGACTTCTGGATAGCCAAAGGCGGTTCTGTCGGTAAAATGTATGGATACCGTTCCGACGGTCGCTATGAGGTTAGCGATTTCGAAGGCTATGACGCCGCTTCCAAAAAATGGATATTGAAAGAAGGTGTGGCAGACTGTTCTGCCGTAGTAGGAACAGTGCGCCCGGGTAGCATGAAATTGAAGAATCTGAATCCCGGTGAAGACAATGCCGTAACTTCTGACGACCGTGAAATCATAGGCGACGCCAACCCGGTGCATACAGGAGGTTTCACCATCAATGCCCGTGCGTATGGATTTGACCTAAGTGCCAACTTTAACTGGAGCTATGGAAACGACGTCTACAACGCCAATAAGATTGAGTTTACCCAAACCGGTAAATACCAATACCGCAACATGATTTCGGACATGGCCGATAGCAAACGCTGGACAAACCTGAATGCCGACGGAACCATCTGCAACGACCCCGATCAATTGGCCGCGATGAATGCCAATACCACCCTGTGGTCACCTTATAACGCCCGTATGGTATTCAGTGATTGGGCGGTAGAAGATGCTTCATTCCTGCGCTTGGGTACATTGACCTTAGGCTATACATTGCCCAAAGCGATGCTGAACAAGGTTAAGATCCAGAACCTGCGTTTCTATGTGACTGCATACAATGTATTCTGCCTCACCAGCTATTCCGGGTATGACCCTGAAGTTTCAACCATCCGCAAAACGAACCTGACTCCGGGCGTTGACTATTCAGCGTACCCAAAGAGCCGTCAGTTTGTTGTAGGCGTTAACCTGAATTTCTAACATAAGCTAATAGTACAAATATGAAAAGATTAATATATTCCACTCTTGTGTCATTGTCACTTTTATGCGGCATGACCTCATGTGACTTAGACGCTCCATCCCAATCAGCCATGGAGGAGCCCAACCTGTTTAAGGTTTATTCTCTGGCGGAAGCTGCCGTAATGGGTATACACCAGTCATTTGGTGAGACAAATTCCTACCGCGGCCGTTATCTCCCCTATTACGGAATAAATACGGATATCGAATGGATCAACAATATAGATCCGACCAAGATTGCAGATGACGGGAAATACGAACTCTCCACCTATGCCGCGCGTCCATCAAATACTCAGATGAACAACTCGACCAATGCCTGGGCCAAATTCTATGAAGGCATTGAACGTGCTAATCTGTGCATCCGCGGACTTAGCAATTATGCAGACCTCAACGATCCCGATTTTCTTCACTTGTTAGGAGAAGCCATGACACTCAGAGCTGTCATTTACCTGGATCTGATTAAAGGTTGGGGGGATGTTCCCGCTCGTTTTGAACCCAATAGTTCTGAAACGGTTTATTTGCCGAGAACAGACAGAGACAGCATCTATATACGCCTTCTGAGTGATTTGGAACAAGCCGAAGATATGGTAGCATGGCCCAACGCTTCTTCCATAACCAAAACCACGGAACGCGTCAACAAAGCTTTTGTCAAAGGACTGCGTGCTCGTATTGCGCTCTATGCAGCAGGCTATAGCCAGCGGGCAGACGGAGTCCGCAGAAGTAACGATCCACGCTTGAGTGTTGCCAACATGTACGAAATCGTAAAGAACGAATGCTTGGATATCATTAACCAAAGCGGATGCACTTTAGGGTCATTCAAAGAAAACTTCACCAAATTATGTCAGGACAACACCGCAGCAGGTGGAGAATCCATCTGGGAAATTCCGTTCTCGGACGGACGTGGCCGCGTGCTCTATACTTTCGGTGTAAAGCATCAGACTTTTGACCAATACACCCAACAAAGCCAGGGCGGTGTAAACGGTCCGCTCCCTTATCTGTACTATGATTATGACGTAGAGGATGTAAGACGCGACATTACCTGTGTGCCTTACGAATGGAAAGGAGACGGTATCAACATCGGCTCTACAGAAACTCCTTTATACGCAAATGGAGTTCAGCAACTTCGTAGTTTGAAAAGCTGGTGCTTCGGTAAGCTCCGTTACGAATGGATGAACCGTGTCGTAACTTCTACAAATGACGATGGCATAAACTGGCAATATCTGCGTCTGGCCGATGTATATTTAATGGCCGCTGAAGCTGTCAATGAATTAAGTACCCCATCTGAAGCGGCTCAATATCTGAAGCCTATTCTGGACCGTGCACTGCCGGCAGGAAAAGTAAGTGACTATATAGCTAAAGCAACCGCCAGCAAAACAGCCTTCTTTGACGCCATCGTTGAGCAGCGCGCATTGGAATTTGCCGGAGAGTCTTTAAGAAAAGCCGATCTGATTCGTTGGAACTTACTGAAAACCAAGCTGGATGAAGCTAAAACGAAAATGTCTCAACTGGCACGCCGAGAAGGTGCTTACTCCGACCTTCCCGAAAAGCTTTATTACGAGACCGCCGAAGATGGAGAAACTTTGAAAATCTACGGTTTGAACCACGGAGATACGGATGAAGCCGGTGCCGCTTTAGGTTACGAAAGCAATACAACCTGGATCTCAACAGAAAAGCTCACTGATGCACTGATTGAAGTGCTCTATCAGAAGAATCCTGATGAAAATCAATTCTGGCCTATCTGGCAGACCTTCATTGACAGTAGCAATGGAATGTTAACCAATAACTAATTAGTGTTTCACATAGAAAGAATATGAAAATGAAGAAATATATCTATATATTAGGATTGGCCATAACCGCCCTGATATCCGCCTGCGAGGATCAAAGCACAGAGCTCACAAGCATCGATTACGACCGCCTCTTCTCTCCCATTTCATTGGAAGCGAGAGTCATCAATCAAGTGAACGCACGTTTGTCATGGAGTGCCGTAAACGGAGCGTCAAGCTATAACATCGAAGTTTTCGCCAATGACAGCCTGACATTTACCGGCACCCCCGTCCGCACATTGAGTGGCATTAGCAATACGGATATACCTTACACCATTACCGGACTGGAAGGCGAAACAAAATACTCTGCCCGCATACAGGCCATCGGAGAAAACATCGCTGAGTCCAAATGGAACGGTGTCTATTTCAAGACCGGTACCGAACAGATATTCAGCAGTGTTCCCGAAGAAGATCTGACAATATCCTCTGTTACCCTGCGCTGGACAGCCGGTGAAACGGCAACAAGCATCGTGCTGACTCCGGGTAATATCAGCCACACCGTTACTTCCGCCGAAATTGCAGCAGGTGCCGCAACCATTGAAGGTTTGACTCCTGAAACAACTTATACCGCCAAATTAATGAACGGTACGAAAACACGCGGAACAGTGACCTTCACTACATTGATCGACCTGGCCGGTGCCATTGCCATTGAACCGGGAGATGATTTCGCACAGATATTGAAAGATGCCAAAGATGGAGACGCATTTGCGTTCTATCCGGGCACTTACGCCAATGTCACAATAGAAGATGGAAAAGAAGTAATAGGCAAGATTGACATCTCGGCCGATATTGAAATTAAAGCGGTACGCCCAAGCGACCGTCCAGTTATCAATGGCTGCATCACATTAAGTGATGGTGCTTCACTCAACATAAAACAAGTTGTGATGGACGGTACGAATACTGATGGAAGCCAAGCTTTTGAATTCAAGACCGCCACCACCTATGGTTCACTGATTGTCGATGATTGCGAAATATCCAATTACACAAAAGGCTTCTATTATGTAAACGTGGCGGCTACCATAGATGAAATAACGATTAACAACTGTCTGATTCACGACATCGTATGCAACGGAGGCGATATGTTCGACTGTCGCACCGGTTACATCAAAGCTATCAATATCACTAATAGCACTATCTGGAACAGCTGTGCAGGCCGTGACTTAGTCCGCTATGATGATGCTTCAAGCAATTTTGCAGGTTCAGCTCCCGTTATTAATATTGACCACTGTACGTTGGATGGAGTAAGTAATAGCAGTAGCAGACGATTATTCTACGTACGCTTCAAGAATAACAGCATTACATTCACCAACAACATGGTGTCTAATATGCCTAAATGTGGTAGAGGCTTCTCAGACAACAGTGCGACAGCAGTGCCAGCTTTCTTTAACAACAACTACTTCAATACTGCCAATCTTGTCTCCTTAAACGAAGGAGGTACAGGCAAATTCTATGATACCACAGGCAAGATCCTTGACCCGGGTTATGCTGATGCAGCAAAAGGCGACTTCAAGATCACTAACGATAACCTTCTCTACGAGGGAATCGGTGACCCACGCTGGTATTAATATACCTGATAGTCTATCCTTAAAAAGGAATATATAGCAGTTTGAAATGCCCCCAGAAAGTTAGATTAAGACTTTCTGAGGGCATTATCATCATTTACCCCAAAATAACCATATTTTCTTCCTTATTATAGTTATAAACTTCTATTTTTGCATATACATAAGTGCAAACCACTATTGACGGAACATTTATGTAAGGCTTAAAAAAATAACTTGGTACACAAATGCCGGTTTATCCCCCAATTTATTGTTCCCCTATTACTAAATTATTTTTCTCTAACTGGGAAAAAAGATTTCTCTAACTGGAAAAATAAAACGCCCATTTATACCAAGTCATTTTTAAAACACTACAAAAATCAAAAGAATCTATATCATGAAGAAAGTATTATTCTGTTTATCATTTATCTGCGTATGCCTCCAAGCATTACCGCAACGCCAATCTCTCCCTTGGGAGAATGGTTCACTGCAAGTTTCAGAGAACTCCCGTTACCTTCAGCATACGAATGGCTCTCCCTTCTTCTGGCTCGGAGATACCGGTTGGCTGCTTCCCGAAAGGTTGAACCGGGATGAAGCGGAATACTATCTTGAACAATGCAAACAAGCAGGCTTCAACGTAGTACAGGTACAAACCATCAACGGGGTACCTGCCATGAACTTTTATGGACAATCGTCTATGCCGGATGGATTTGATTTCTCCAATATCAACCGATCGGGTATATATGGATATTGGGATCACATGGACTTTATCATCGATGCCGCCGCCCGCAGAGGGATTTATATCGGTATGGTCTGCATCTGGGGCGGGCTGGTAAAAAGTGGAAAAATGAATGTGGAAGAAGCCAAGGCTTATGGTACTTTTCTCGCCAACCGTTACAAAGATCGCCCCAACATCATCTGGATGATTGGCGGAGATATCTATGGAAACATCAAAACCGAAGTCTGGAACATGCTTGCCAGCACCATTAAATCCATTGATAAGAACCATCTCATGACTTTCCATCCTTTCGGAAGGACACTCTCGGCAGAATGGTTCAACGATGCCCCCTGGCTGGATTTCAATATGTTCCAAAGTGGACACCGCCGCTACGGACAAAGCAAAGATGACAAAAAGACACTGTTACCACAAGGCACAGAAGAAGACAACTGGCGATATGTGGAACATAGTCTTGCTCAAAAACCACTACGTCCGGTTATTGATGGAGAGCCGTCTTATGAAGCCATTCCCCAAGGACTTCACGACCCTAAGGAAGGTTTCTGGAAAGACAACGATGTACGCAGATATGCTTACTGGTCGGTTTTTGCCGGTTCATTCGGCCATACGTACGGTCATAGCTCTATCATGCAATTCCTAAAGCCGGGAGTTAATCCAGCCTACGGTGCTACCAAATTATGGTATGAAGCCCTGAAAGATCCCGGATTCAACCAGATGCAATATTTGAAAAAACTGATACTTGCTTTTCCCTTCTTTGAAAGAGTAGCCGACCAGAGTTGCATAGCCGGCGATAACGGCACAAAGTATGAACGTCTCATTGCAACACGTGGCAACGACTATATGTTAGTGTACAACTATACCGGACGCCCCATGCAAATAGACCTCAGCAAGATTCATGGAAAGACTAAAAAGGCTTGGTGGTATTCACCGCGCAATGCAGAGCTATCTTATATCGGTGAGTTTAGTTCAAAAGTAGAAACGTTCCAGCCTGAAGGCGGTCATTCAAACGGCAATGACTGGGTACTCATCCTAACAGACGGAACCCGGAAGTATATAGAAGCATTGCAATAGATAGTTTTAATAAAAACAAGAGGATGTCCATTTTGATGAATTCATGTGTTTTTTGACGAATTGATCTTATTCATTCCCTTATCCCGATACTCAGTCGGAGTCATTCCCATCTTCTGTTTGAAGCATTTGCTGAAATAACGGGGATCATTAATACCCACCATATAAGAGATCTGAGTCATGGAATATTCTCCGGTTTCAATGAATTGCACGGCACGCTTGATACGCATTTCCTTAATAAACTCAATAGGCGCCAACCCCGTCAGTGTCTTCAGTTTCTTAAAAAAGACTGAACGGCTGACTGCCAGTTCCTGCACCAAGTCGTCTACTACCAATTCTCCATTATCCATATTCTTCTCCATCAGTTCCACCAGTTTGTCCATAAACTTACGATCGTTCGGAGACATTTCCGGTCCTTGCTCTTCTACAGTTTCTTCCGTTAAGTCAACCGTTGCATTTCCCGTCATTAGGTTATCCCGATAGATACCCTGTAACTTTCGGCGCTGTGTGAGCAGGTTCTTTACGCGTGCTTTCAGATAAGTGGCACTGAACGGCTTCGTGATGTAATCGTCCGCTCCATACTCCAATCCCTCCAATTTGCTTTCAATGGAAGTTTTAGCCGTCAACAATACAATGGGAATATGACTGGTGGTCATATCGGCACGCAGTTCACGCGTCATGGTGATGCCATCTTTTCCGGGCATCATTACATCACTAATAATGATATCCGGGAGGAATTTCAAAGCTTTACTCCAACCTTGCATACCATCCACTGCTTCCACAATTCTGTATTCGGAGGCAAAGATGCTGCGCAGGAACAAACGGAGTTCCGAATTATCTTCCACAAGTAACATCGTTCCTTTCGCGTCCATACTCTCTTCCGATTCTTCCTCGATAGTATCTTCTGCAGAAGAATCCGGTATTTCACTAACAACCTGTTCTGCGACTCCCATACCCACCGTGGCATCATCTTGCAAGAATTCCACAGTTGCATCATAGTGTTCTTTACCTTTCAGGAAGTCCACCTTAAAGCAGCTTCCCTCTCCTAACTTACTATCAACGGTAATGGTCGCCTTATGCATTTCGACCAATTCCTTCACCAATGACAAACCGATACCGGTGCTGGACTGATTGAACAGATTGCGGTCTACCAGATTCTCAAAACGGACAAACAATGACTTTTTCTTATTATCAGCAATGCCTATTCCCTGATCTTCCACACTTACAGAAACAGATTTCTCATCTTCACGCACAAGCACCGTGATCATCTTTCCATTCGGAGTGTATTTAAAAGCATTGGAAAGCAGATTGAATACAATCTTCTCAAATTTATCCGCATCTACCCAAAGATACAGTTCTTCCTTCTCCGTTTCAAACAGGAAGTCTATCTGATGTTCTTCGGCAACGGACTCGAAGTTCGCCATGATCTTGCGAGTAAAAGCCACCACATCCATACGCTGAACCTGCATCTTCATTTTCCGGTTCTGTATCTTCCGGAAGTCCAGTATCTGGTTGATAAGCCTCAACATGCGGTTCGTATTCCGTTCTACCACCTGTAACTGTTCACGGGCATCATCCGGAAGTTTGGTATTCCCCAGTATATATTCCACAGGGCCTGAAATCAAAGTCAACGGAGTGCGCAGTTCATGAGAGATATCAGTAAAGAAACGCAGTTTCATATCCGTCATTTGTTGCTCGACGGACACCTCATGCTTCAAGCGATAAATAGTGAACAAGATATACACCGCCGCTACAATAATCATGATGAAGAAAAGCACATACAGGAAATAAGCAAACGGAGTTTCCCAGAAGGAAGGTAGTATCTCAATGTCCAATGTACGCGTGTTTTCAGTCCATATACCGTCACTGTTGGTAGAACGGACTTTAAAGACATAATGCCCTTTCGGTAAGTTGGTATAAGTAGCCATACGCTGTTTACCGACATAGTTCCAAGCCTTTTCAAAACCTTCCAGGATATAAGCATATTGTATTTCGGAAGGCGCGGAATAGTCGAGTGCAGCAAACTGTATAGTGAAAATATTCTCCCGATGCGAGAGAACCAGCTTTCTGGTATCATCCAATCCTTGTTTCAGTACGGAACCTCGTCCCGGCACCACGTCTACATTCGCCACCAGCAACTTAGAGAAAACCATTGGCGGCACATAATTACTCTTCCCGATGGAATCGGGATTGAAATAGAAAATACCTGTACTCGCCCCGAAAAGTATATTACCCGAAGCTGTATATTCCGAAGCCGCTTCACTGAAACGTACCCGAAAAAAGATCTCCTTATCGGCATAGTTCTCAAATTTCTCCTCGGAAGGAATGAACTTACTGATGCCGTTTTCCGAACTGAGCCATAAATTACCGGCTTTATCCTCCTGTATGGAAAGCAACACATCCGAAGGCAGACCATCCTGTACCGTATACGACTTGAAACAGGCATTATCGTTCTCATCCAGCGATACCAATTTATTCAGTCCACCGCCAAATGTGGCAATAAAGAGTTCCTTATCCCGGGTAGATACAATCCAATGCACATCATTATTGCTTAGGCTATGCTCATCGTCCGGAACACGCAGAAAATGACGGAACTTCACATCTTCGGGATTCTTGAAGTCTGCATCCATCATCAAAGCGCCCACGGTAGTTCCTATCCAGATATGCCCCTGATCATCACCTGTTATAAAACGGGCCTTGTAACAATAATCAATAGGATATCCTTTCAGGTTATTACGATGGTTCACGAAAATCTCCTTACCACCCTGATTGTGCGCCATATAATTGATGCCGCCTGCAAATGTAGCAATCCAGATGCGTCCATGCTTATCTTCGTATACACAATAAACGTTATCGTCACTCAAACTATAAATATCACCTTCCTGATGCTGATAGCGGGTCAGCTTATAGTGATAGCTATCTCTCTGTTTTTCAGCTTTCACCAGGCCATCCCCTTTGGTTGCAATCCAGAAATTCTGTTTACTGTCCTGCAAGATGAAATAAACATTACCACGCAACGGAGTACCACTGTGCGACACAGTACCGTTTTCGGTCAGATAGCCCTTATTTACACGGTTCTTATCATATATCCGTAGTTTACCATCTTTCAAGCCTACCCATAAATTTTGGTCTGCATCTTCGCAAAGAGCTCGTACTTCGTTGCTCAATGACTCATAATCGTGTGGTACCGGCGTTACGATGCCAAACTGAGACGGACGGAAAGTAACCTTCTCCAATCCCTTAGAGTGAGTGCACATCCACAGATTCCCCTGATTGTCGGAAAAGGCAGTATGTATTTTATTGGAAAAGCGCCATTCATGCCCTGACAACTCATTATAGAACGGACGCAGACTATTACTTTCACGGTCAAAATATGAAAAACCGCCGCCATACGGATGTACCCAAAGTACGCCGTTGATATCTTCATGCGCATGGAAAGCCGGACGAGAACGGTCCGTACTGGTAGGTTCTACGGCTATTACTTCACGCTTTAAGACCTGTGTACGCGGATTAAAGTGTACCACTGTACCCGGAATATGTTGCTCGAACCATACTTCCGATGCTTTATCCACATAAGTACCATGAATCGGTGCATCAGGAAAACGGGAGGCAGGGAAGTGTTCTGTCTTCTTTGTATCACATTTATAAGTAAAGAATCCGTCTTTCGAAGTGGTCAGTATGATCTCATTTCCATCTATATGATCGATTGCCACAATATGGGATGAAACCGGCAGGCTCAGCAACAAGAACTGCCCGCTCTCCTTCTGATAGCGCCATACGCGCCCGTTATCCGATCCGAAATAGATTTCGGGACCATGCTCCAAACAGGAATAAAAGGCTTGCCCGCCTTTCTTCTCTCGCTCTGCTGTCTCTGCGAAATAAAAAACCGGTGATTTCTCTCCGGGTGCCAACATCCCTAATCCGTTATCAGACAATATCCATTCATTACCTGCCCGGTCCTCATATACCTGAAACACACGTGAGGCGGAAAACTGTCCCGATTGAGTAGAATAATATTGGGAAGTCAGTCTATAATCCTGTGGATCAGTCGCCACCCGGATCACCCCTTCAGTCTCCGTCAGCAACCATACCGAACCACCCGGCAGAACTTTGATATCCGTAATGTTGGCTGCGCCCCCCTCTTCATTATCACCCGGCACACGCTCAAACGTTTCCGTACGGGGATCAAAGCGATAGGCGTGATTGTCATAGGTTTGCAGCCAAAGGAAGCCATACTTGTCTTCCAGCATATGGTCTACACGATTATGACTCAGCACGATACGATTATCAAGCCGTGCCTTATACGTTTTAAACGAATAACCATTGAACTTATTAATGCCATCCCAGGTAGCAAGCCAGATATTTCCCTTGCGGTCTTGCAGGATGCTCATTACTGTATTTTGAGAAAGTCCGTCTTCAGACGAATAATGGGTGAAGAAACAATCCGGCTGCGCTTTTACTGACAACGCGCCTATCAACCCAAGGATCAGATACAAGATTTTTTTCATCATAACAGGCTTATTCTATGCGGTAAAGATACGTATTTCATAGAAAGATCATGTATCTTTGCTTAGATTTTAACAACCCCTGACCATGAAACGCATTACAACCACTTTCCTGATTGTTCTCTCCGGACATCTCAGTATGATCGCTCAAACCGATACCACCGCATATGGTGTTGTCAAGAACATGCCGGTCTTCTATGAGCAATTGAAACAGCAGCTCACTTACCCGGCAGCGTGGGGAAACTCCCCTATCCGCAAGTTTGATAAATGGCGTGCACAGGCACGGGAAACCCTACTGGAGTGTATGCAGATTTTGCCTCCCGCCCCTACCGATTATGCCATGACGGTAATCGCTACCGAACAGCGCAACGGATACAAGGCTCAAAAAATACTATTTAACGTATCGGAGTGGTGTCGTGTTCCCGCCTACCTGTTGGTACCGGACGGTGACGGTCCCTTTCCGGCAGTCGTCATGCTGCACGATCATGGCGCGCACTTCTCTATCGGCAAGGAGAAAATGGTACGCCCGTTCGATGTAAGCGCTGAAATCATAGCGGACGCCGACAATTGGGCAACAGGTTGCTACGACGGACAATATACAGGAGACTATTTTGCTGAACACGGTTATGTGGTACTTTCCATCGATGCCTTGTTCTGGGGTGAACGTGGCAGAAAGGAAGGGGTGAACTATGACGGACAACAAGCGTTAGCTTCCAACTTCCTGCAAATGGGAAGTTCGTGGGGAGCGTTTATCAATATGGATGATGCGCGAAGTGCGGAGTTCGTGGCCTCACTGCCGTTTGTGGATAAAGATAAAGTAGGATGCGTAGGTTTCTCCATGGGAGCCTACCGTTCCTGGATGCTCTCCGCCATCACCGACTGCATAAAAGTCTCCGCCTCCATTTGCTGGATGAACACCACCGAATACCTGATGACACTCACCAACAACCAAAACAAAGGCGGATCAGCTTATTCCATGCTGATACCGAACCTGCGCCGCTATCTGGATTATCCTCATACGGCAAGCATCGCCTGCCCGAAACCCACCCTGTTTTTCAATGGAAGCCGGGACAAGTTGTTTCCGGTAGAAGGTGTTAAAGATGCGTACAGCACCATGCAGGCTGTTTGGCAGAGTCAGAAGGCTGCCGACCGCCTCGTTACCAAGATATGGGAAGAGAAACACTTCTTCAATAAGGAAATGCAGAAAGAGACTTTGGAGTTTTTCAATAAATGGCTGAAATAAAGCGTAGCCGGTAATACACTAACCATGAGAAGAATCGGAATATTTCTAATCCTCTGCGTAATTGCCACCGACTTCTGCTTCGGACAATTACCACATACCTTTACACAATATACCTCAGAAGACGGACTCTCGCAGAATACAATCATGAGCATCCTGCAAGATGACAAAGGAGTGATGTGGTTCGCTACCTGGGACGGTCTCTACAAATTTGACGGATATACATTTAACAACTATAAAGCCCATCCGGGCGACAGCATCGGATTGAGCAACAACCGTCTGGACAATATTAAAGAAGACAGATACGGATATATCTGGGTACAAAGCTACAATCACCAGGTCTATCGTTTCAATCCGCGGCTTGAACGGTTCCAGGCTATCCCTTACGACAACTATCTGTCTCTGGACATGCATGTGCTTCCATGTGGAGACGTATGGATAATTACCGTACAAAATGAGTTACTTCATATCTCCACCCATCCGGAAACACATGAAATGAAAGTCACAGACTTCTTCAAGTCCCATCAAATTTCATACTCAGAACCTATCAAGTCTATCTTTCAGGATAGCCGGGAGAACCAATGGATTCTTACCGAGAACGGATTATACCGCCTGACTCGTAACGGGAATGAAGAGAAACTTTCTTCTTACTTCGTCGCTCCTCCGGAAAAGGACAAACAACCTTTTTACGATGCACTGGAAAACAACCATGCCATCTACTTCACTTCTAAACAAGGATGCGTATACGAATATAATCCGGACAATGGCCAGTTTGTAAGGCAAGAGTTCCCCACCGGCTCGTCTATCAAAACCATCCGACAACTCAAAAAGGACAAGCTATTCATTGGCACAGCCAGCGACGGGTTCTTTGTGTATGAACAAAGTTCCGGAAACCATCGTCACTATAATACCCGGAATTATCCTTCATTAAAGGACAACCAGATCAAAGCAGCCTATATCGATACCAACGGTGAAGTATGGATACGCCTCAGCACCAAAGGAGTGACGCACTTCAATCCTGAAAACGATCAGTTCGATCACTTCATTCTGCAAGACAAGTACGGCAAAGATATCGTCGATTCCCGACCGGAAATGTATATATACGAGGATGTCAACGGCTCTTTATGGGTACATCCTTCGGGAGGAGGACTTGCCTGGTACGACCGTAAGAACAACCGGATACGTCCGTTTTACAATCCGACCCTGCAATCGGGTTGGAGCGCCGACAATAAGGTGACCAATGTCTTTACCGATAAACAGGGTAATTTATGGCTCGGTTCGTACGGAAACGGACTGGAGAAGATCTCTTTCAATACCAATCATTTCCATTTGCTTACCGCCGCCCCGGATGACACGGAATTCCCGGGAAGCAACGTCCGTGCCGTTTACCAGGACCGCAACGGATATATATGGACGGGCAATAAAGACAAAATAATACGTGTCTACGACAGCCAATGGCGCTATGTGGGCAACCTTACGTCCGCAGGGACTATTTCCCCTTACAGCACGGACAAGTTAGGAATCGGCTATTCCATCATACAAGATCACGAAGGCACCATCTGGATAGGTACCAAAGGCAACGGACTATTCGCCGCCAGGCCTCAGGGGAAGCCTCTGACTTATCATCTCGTTCAGTACAGTGCCGACGCAAACGATGTATACAGTCTGAGCGGCAATGAAATCTACAGTCTGCATGAAGACCGGCAGCAACGGATATGGATTGCCACATTCGAAGGAGGAATCAACTACCTGGAACGGGGAACAGACAAAGAAGCAGTCCGTTTCATCAACTACCGGAACCGGCTAAAGAACTATCCTATCAGCCAATGTTACCGTACACGTTTCATCACCTCCGACACTAAAGGGAATATATGGATAGGCAGCGCCACAGGATTACTGATGTGCAAGGGCAATTTCAAAGAACCGGAAGAGATAGAATTCCAACGTTATTGCCGTATTTCGGGGAACGCCAACAGCCTCAGCAACAATGACGTGCACAACATATATTTCACCCGGAAAGGCGAAATGTACGTGGCCACCTTCGGAGGCGGACTCAATAAGCTACTCTCACTGGAGGGCACTGAAGCCCGCTTTCAGGCCTACACCATGAGAGACGGGCTTCCTTCGGATGTATTGCTATCCATCGAAGAAGACCCGCACGGCAACTTGTGGTGCGCTACAGAGAAAGAGCTGTGCAAGTTTATTCCTTCCACGGATAAAATAATAAACTACCCCTCCAGAGCTTTCCCCCTACGAATCAGTTTCAATGAAGGGGCGGCTCTGCGAACAGAGTCCGATTATCTGCTGTTCAATACCGTGAAAGGTGTCCTATACTTCTTTCCGGATTCCATCCATACAAGTACATACGTTCCTCCTATCATCTTCACCCGCCTGCAACAGGCCGAGAAGACGGTGACTCCCGAAGAAGGCGGCATACTGACCACCCACATCGATGATACGCACCTCCTGACCCTGCCTCACGATAAGAATGGATTCAGCATCCAGTTTGCCGCCCTGGACATGAAGTATCCCGGCAACATCTCCTATTCCTACAAACTGGAAGGCTTTGAAAATAACTGGAACAATATCGGCAACCAGCGAACCGCCACTTACACCAACCTTCCGAAAGGGCATTACACCCTGAAAGTCCGCTCTACAAACAGCGACGGCATCTGGGTGGAGAACACGCGTACACTGGACATCAACATACTTCCCTCCTTCTGGGAGACACCGTGGGCATATTCCCTGTACGTGCTATTCATCTTATTGGTCATTTTTACAGCCACCTATATCCTCTTCACCATCTTCAGGCTGAAGCATAAGGTATCCGTCGAACAGGAGATTTCAGATATAAAGCTACGTTTCTTCACAAACATATCGCACGAACTGCGTACACCGCTGACGCTGATTGCCGGTCCCGTAGAGCAAGTCCTGCAACACGGCAAGCTGAATGATGAGGAACGGGAACAGTTGGTGCTGGTAGAGCGAAACACGAACAGGATGCTAAGGCTCGTCAATCAGATTCTGGACTTCCGCAAGATACAGAACAAGAAGATGAAGATGAGGGTGCAACAGATTGACCTGATCCCTTTCATCCGCCACATTATGGAAAGCTTCAACAGCCTTGCCGATGAACACCAGATTGATTTCAGTATGGATACGGAAGTCGCCAGCCTCAAGATATGGGCGGACTCTGACAAGTTGGAAAAGATATTGTTCAACCTGTTATCGAACGCTTTCAAATATACTCCCCAAGGGAAACAGATCAAAGTGATGGTGCAGGAAGAAGAAAAGGATGTGATTCTTGCCGTGGAAGACCAGGGAATAGGAATTGCGGAGAATAAGCAAAAGTCCCTCTTCGTCCGCTTCGAGAATTTAGTGGATAAGAACCTCTTCAACCAGGCCAGCACCGGTATCGGCCTTTCACTGGTGAAAGAGCTGATAGATATGCACCACGGCACCATCAGCATCCGGAGCAAACCGGGAGAAGGGAGTTGCTTCAGCGTCAGATTGCAGAAAGGAAAAGAACACTTCGATGAAACCGTTGAGTTCATCCTGTCCGACTACGTAGTAAGTGATGCCTCACCAGTACGCACTGGCAATCAGTTCTCTCCGCTCACCGGAAACGAAGAGGAGAACCTGAACAGTGAAAAAGAAACCATCCTTATAGTGGAAGATAACCAGGAATTACGCTTCTTCATAAGAACCATCTTTGCCCAGTACTTCAATGTTATAGAAGCGGAAAATGGTAATACCGGACTGGAAAAGAGTAAGTTGTATATGCCGGATATCATCATCAGCGACGTTATGATGCCCGAAAAGGATGGTATAGAAATGGTGCGCGAACTGCGGGAAGAGATGACCACAAGCCATATTCCCATCGTTATGCTGACGGCCAAGTCGACCATCGAAAGCAAGATAGAAGGCATGAAGCTGGGAGCGGACGATTACATCACAAAGCCCTTCAGCGCTGCCTACCTGAAAGCACGTATTTTCAATCTGCTTGAACAGCGCAAGAAGTTACAGGCATTGTATTGCGCCAGTCTGTTGCCCGCATCCACCGAACAACCCCTGGCAGGGAAAAAGGAAACCACCCCTCCGGCCCTTTCGCCCAACGACCAGAAGTTTATGGATAAAGTGATGGAAACCATAGAGAAGCATCTGGATAACGGTGACCTTACAGTGGAAGACATTGCCGGCGAAGTAAACATGAGCCGCTCCGTATTCTTCAAGAAACTGAAGACACTGACCGGTTTATCTCCCGTTGAGTTCCTGAGAGAAATACGCATGAAGCGGGCAGCTCAACTCATAGAGACAGAAGAGTATAATATGGCTCAGATAGCCTATATGGTGGGACTGAATGACTCGCATTACTTCAGCAAGTGCTTCAAGCAGCAATATGGAATGACACCGACTGAATACAAGGAAAGCCGAAAGCAAAACAATTAAGGTTTTCTTCCGGCTTTCCTCCATTAAGTCGAGGTTATTCCATCTTCTGAAGATTTCATTACCGGCAGGCTGATTGTTAATAATTCTGCCTGCCTATTTTTCTCTATTTCTCTTCTTTATCTCTATCTTCTGATTTTGAAAACCGAATAGGATAAATTTAGCCGACCCCCGCTACAGTGTATTGTAGAGGGGGTAGCACCTCCCATTTTAGGGGGGTGTTAACTCCTAAGCTTAGGAGTGCGATGTTCCTAAGCTTAGGAGTGCGATGCTCCCAAGCTTAGGAATGTGATGCTCCCAAGCTTAGGAGTTAACGCCTATTTAACCTGGGAATTTTTATCTGTAAAGAGGTAATGTTTAAGCGTAGATATACTTAAATGTTTTTTACCACCAAAGGTATATGAATAAGGTCATCAGTGGGCTAGGTTCTTTTCCAAAAAGGAGAGAATGGCATCTTGTACCTTTATTCCGCAATCATGAGGCATATCCCACAGTTCCGTAACCAATTTGTCGCCTGCGGAACGGCTTTCCCATACTTTTCGCATTTCTGCAAAGGCGGCATTCACTCCTACTGGAGGAAAGAGCTTGTCATGTTCCCCGTTCAGGAAAAACATCGGTTTGGGACAGGCAATGGATGCGATATGCGGATAATCCAGATAACGGCGGATACCCGGCAGCATATTGGCAAAACCTCCCCTTTCTTTTCCATACTCCCATGAGAGCTGGCAGTCCGTAGTCACCATCCAGCAGACGGCAACTCCGGCTTTCACCTTATCAGAGAGTGCCGAAAGCATCCAGGCACGGTAAGCTCCCATCGAAAAGCCCATGCAACCGATACGTTTGGAGTCGACTTCGGGCAACGTAGCCAGAAAGTCGGTGGTATACATGTCTTCGTAGTTCATGAAAGCACTCCAACTGCGTCCCAGCATCATGAAGTTGCCTGCCACAGCCATGTGTTTGTCACCATCGACGCCTTCTTTCCGTCCGCGTTCTCCCCAGAATATAGCATCAATAGAAATAACTACATATCCATGTGCAGCCAGATAATCGCCTACATATTGCCCACCGTAGCATTGTTTAGCCCAGGCATCAGCATCAGCCAGGACTTCGGGAGATACTCCGAAGGGACGGATCATTTTCTCCTTACCAATCGTATAATGACCTCCATGGTCATGCAAAAGTACTACTGCCGGGAAGGGACCTTCACCATCGGGCACCAGCATATAGGCGTTCACACGGGAATAGCCGGTCAGATTGAAACGTAACTTCCGGGCTTTATACCCATTCCGCTGCTCTTCGGCTATGATCTCAGTCCGGTAGTCGGTAGTGCGAGGCGGAGGGGCAAGCATGGCATCCAGCACGGCATTGCGTGCCTGTTTGCGCCACTTCTTAAAATTCTTAACCGGACTATTTCCCCAAGCCATGGGGTAAGTCAACTCTGCTTTCAGCTGATCCAGGAAAACAGGCATCTCTCTTTCCAGTTCGTAACCGGACAAATGCTGAGATAGGGCGGCTACCGAAGTAGCCAACCCTAATATCATGCAAAGAATACATCTTCTTACCATATTACTTTCAATTAATTGAAAGAGTTACGAGCTACGAGCTACAAGCTACGAGTACCTTTCGGAATACTGCGCAGCCACTTGTAGCTCGTAGCTTGTAGCCCGTAGCTACTACTACTGCTGCTTAAAACCATAACCATTCGTAATTCCCGAATTCAGCAATACCTGATAGATATTCGGCAATAAATGGATGGGCGGATTCTTTGCCGCATAATCGGCATCCGTATAACCGGCGAAGAGTTTCTTCGCATAAGAATCCTCATATTTCAACATATCGATAGCCCAGGGAGTCTGTACATATCCATCAGCTTCCAAAGCCAACGCTTCGGCAGAACCCGGTTCGATATACTTAAACAAACCTTTGATTGCAACGTTCGTCATCGTCACGCCTGCATAAGCTGGAACCAGACTTCCCCAATCATCATGCTGTCCGCGCCATCCCGGAAACAATACCGGATCATCTTGCTTGTCAGCCGGAGTTTGTGATGTCAGTCTATATCCATACTTGGATTTAGCATCGACCATCTTCGTCCAGATATAGGCAGGTATCTGATTGCCATTCTTAAACGTGTAGTAACCATCCTGACGTATGCCCTCAATGATAGCAGACATCACCTTTCTGTTTTCAACGGCAACCTCCGGAAGAATACCAGTGCGGATGATGTCAAAACGACGCACACCTTCGCCACTGAATTCCAGGGCACGTTCTTTAAGCACCGCATTATACACAGAGCCGCAGTCCGAGATATACTTTTCGAAGTTCGGGTCGTTGTTACCGGGGAATGCCCGGTTGTGAACAATGGCAAGGTACGTCTTGGCACTGCCTTCATCGCCCAATGCCGCACACACTTCAGCCAACATCAGATAAGCATCGGAGATACGCATATAGGAGAAGTTGATGCCGGAATTACCGTATGTTTTTGTATCAGGAGCAGTCATCCGGTTCCAGTCCCACTTATTGGTACCCGGGCCACATCCTTTACCCCATGCACTGCGGTCGAATGACTGCATCAGCTCCTGACCACCACCTGTGCTGCCCGTTACGGCCACAGAAGCGTCACGACGCAGGTCGTTATTATCGAACCAACCGTAGTAGAAATGTGCCTGGATACGATCCTGTCCACATGCCACGCAAGGCGCCTGTCCGTCACCACCCGATGAGGGGCGACCGATATAAGCCGGACGGGAAGACCCGCCATTGTATTCGTGAGGGAGTTCGTAGATAGATTCATCAGCCAATGTTATATTATCGGCAGCATGCATTTGCTGGAACATATACTGGTAAGGATTATTATACTCCTGTCCGTTCTTACCTGTAGAACGGGGGTCCGTTGTGCGCAATACCACCGAACCGGGATTCATATAGATCGCCTGAAGATATTCTTTGGCTATGGCATACAAATCCTTCCAATCGCTGCGGCGTCCGTAAACGGCACCGTTCTTTTCCACACTCCAATCGTCGAAGGTAAGCACCTTTCCGTTACCATCCACATAGAAGTCTGCACCCAGGTCGGTACGGCGGGTTGCATAACCACCATTATACATACAAAGACGTCCTATAAGTCCCTGAACATACGTACGATTCATGACATCCGCCCGCGTACTACCTTCACCCGGACGATACATATGAGGCTCTACCTCCCTGAGTTTCCGGATATGATAGTCATAAATGGCATAACGGGAAGTCAATCCTTTTGCCTGTTCACCGGCATTCAGTGCATGGGGCACATCGCCATACCAGCGACACAACTCCCAGTAGCACGTAGCACGCAGAGCCACAGCCTGCCCATAGATATCCGAAAGGTTATTAGGTTCTCCGGTCATGATCGACTGGAAGTTATCAAGCGCCTCAAAACTGGATATCAGGGAATTGGCCACGGATATCGTTTCGTAAAGCTTGGTAAACACTTCCGTTCCTTCACCGGAGTTAATGTTATAGTTGCCCGTACCACCCGGATAATACCATTTTTCACAGATTCCGGCGCTACCTTCATCGTAGATGTCCTGAGAGTCTTCAATGTCCGATCCCCAAACCGGATGCCAGAAGAATCCGACATTATGTACACTCCGGTTTGCACGGAGGGTTTCATAACCATAATACAATGCACCACGTGCAGACTCTTCATTTGAGAAGACAAAATCACGGTCTACTACACTCGGAGAGGAAGTGTCGAGAAAGTCCTGGCAACCGGTCATCGCACATGCGAAAGCTGCCGCGAGAGTTATATTCAATATCTTTTTCATATCTGTTTCTCTGTTATTTTACAATTACTATTTAGAAAGTTATGTTAGCGCCGAAAGTGAATGTACGCGCACGCGGATAAGTTCCGAAGTCCATGTTGAGCGTCGGGAAAATTCTCAGGTTACTGTAGAATCCGCTTTGTCCTGTAGGGTTGGCATTCACTTCAGGATCTATGCCCGAATAACCGGTAATGGTGAAGAGATTGGTTGCGGTGAGGTACAGGCGTATCTTATCTACATGCACTTTAGCCAACCAGTTCTTGGGCAAGGTATATCCGAGCGTCAGCGTCTGCAAACGGAGGTATGAACCATTCTCCAACCATTCTGATGAAGTAATGCCGCTCTGATGGTAGGGTAAATGATATTTGGCATTCGCATTCAATGCTCTCAACTCATCGGGATTGGTAACGGCATACAAGTCACCCGCAGCATTCACATTATAAACCTTGAAAGCATCGGCCACCCAGGATGCACGTTGCGCACCGATTCCGTCAAATTCCTGACCGGACGCATTGATCATAGCAGCCACGTTATATACCTTACCGCCTGCCGTCCAGTTGAAGTTAGTAGAAAGATCGAAGTTCTTATAGTTGAAATTCAGTTGGAAACTTCCCGTATGGCGAGGCATCACTTCGCCCAGGCAAGTAGCATCATCCAAGTCTACCGTACCGCTTTCATCCACATCACGGAATTTGGCGGCTCCGGGGAATGCAGTCTGTCCGGCAGGCAGATCGTAAGGGTGCATGTATGTAGCGGTCAAGGCTTTCGTAATATCGGGCACGCCTTCTTTCAGAACATACTGGCCGTTGGTGTAATTGAAATCATCCACGGTATAATATCCTTCGCTGATAAAGCCACGTACCAGACCGATAGCTTTTCCTTCTACAAACATATAATCGTTGGTAGGAACCAGAGAGGAAGAACCCCAGTATGAAGAGTAGAGATACTGGTCGGCGTTAGGCAGTTCGTCCAGTTTATTGCGGTTGTAGTTATAGATGGCGCCTACGTTGAAACGGAAATCACCTTTGTTTATCACATCTACATTCACCGAAAGCTCAACACCCCGATTGGAGGTTTTACCGAAGTTCTGGAACTGATAAGAGTATCCGGTAGTGTTATCCACAGGTACAGCCATCAACAAGTCTTTTGTAGTATTCCAGTATACTTCCAGACTACCGTTAACACGGTTGTTCAGGAATCCGAAGTCAATACCGAAGTTGCGCGAAATAGTAGTTTCCCATTTCAGCTTAGAGTTAGCCAGCAAACCGTCCGGACGATAGAATGAACCGAGTTCACCGTTGATAGGGGTATGATTGCTGCCCGAACCAAGGCTCGACCAGGTTTCACGCCACAGATTGGAACTAATATTGTCACTACCCGAAGTACCATAGGACAAACGAAGCTTCAGATTGGAAAGCCAATCTTTTGTGCCGTTCATGAAAGGTTCTTCCGAAAGGCGCCATGCGAAAGCACCTGCGGGAAAGTATCCCCAACGATTATCCGGCGCAAACTTAGAAGAGCCATCGGCACGGAACGTACCGGTGAACAGATAACGGTCCATGGAAGTATAGCTCAAACGTCCGAAAAAAGACACTGTACGGGCTGGCACACTATAAGAATTGGTGGCAGAGAAAGAGGTGGTTGCCGTATGGATCAATCCCATCGTGGTGTCATAATCGAATGTAGAGGGATAACCGCGGCCCGTGATTTGCGACGACTCGGAATCCGACTTCAGGATTTCATTACCCAGCAAGGCCGAGAATACGTTGTTCTTGCCGATATTGAAGTTATAATTCAAAGTGCTCACCGAACGCAATCCATCTCCCATGCCCCGGTTAAGGGTGGCACGTTTATCTCCGTTTGTATATCCGTTCTCATAATAAGTACTCTTCGAAGAATTGCGGGTAAGTGACAGTTCACTGCGAGCCACAAGCCCCTTGATTATCTCCCATGACAAAGCTGCCGATCCTCTCAATGAACGGGAATAGGATTTATTCGTGATATCATCGATCAGTTCTACCGGATTGTGCTTGTCATCGATATTAGCCACACCGAAACTGAAGCCTGATGCAACTTCCGAATAAGAGACGCCACCCAACGGATTGTCAATGGGACGATAGCGATAAGCTCCCGACACATTAGAACCTTTACCGTTCGTTACATTCTCACGTCCATTCAGATTTGACTCCGTATAACGGAAATCAACATCCAGGTCCAGTGTTTTGGCAAGCTTCTGCCGAATCTTGAAAGAAGCATTCAGACGGTTGTAGTCTGAATTGATCTTGATTCCTTCATCGTTAACATAGCCGAGTGTAAATATCACTTTCGTTTTATCTGTACCGCCCGAAACATTCACACTGTGGTTATGAGACAGTGCGGTACGCAGTACATCATCCGTATAGTCATGGGCTTTCACATTGGCATAGTCGGCATAGTGGTTACCATACTTACTTCCCAGACCGAAGTATTTCTCAACAGCATCCTGGTTAGCGGTTCCTCTGGATGCGGCATAGCTCCAGTTATGAAGAATATATTCCTGAGCCGAAAGCGTTTCAAGCGTCTTCGATACATTTTTGACCTGTACATAACCATCATAGCTTACCTTAATCTGACCTTCCTTGGCGCTCTTAGTGGTAACCAGGATTACACCGTTTGCACCGCGTGCACCATAAATAGCCGTAGATGACGCATCTTTCAACACATCGATAGATTCTATTTCCGAAGCCGGTATATCGCCAATATTGCTTACCGGAAATCCATCGACTACATAGAGCGGATCATTGGACTGGGTTATGGACCCTCCTCCGCGGACACGTACCGAGATTGTAGCTCCCGGACGACCGTCCTGCGACACTACGTTCACTCCCGGCAGACGTCCCTGCAATGCCTGTGCAACGTTGGATACAGGATTGGCAGCAACCTCATCTCCTTTTACCGAAGCTATGGCTCCCGTCAGGTCACGACGTTTCACCGTACCGTAACCGATAACAACCACTTCATCCAGCATTTCCGTATCTTCAAGCAACTGAATATTGAAAAGACTCTTACCCGCAACCGCTATATCCTGATCTACATAGCCTATATAAGAGATGTGTAATATCCCATTAGCAGCCACAGTCATAGAAAAGTTACCGTCCATATCGGAAACGACACCGTTTGAAGTTCCCTTCTCTAGGATGGTAGCACCAATAATAGATTCACCGGCTGCGTCTCTGACCGAACCGGAAATCTTAATTGTCTTCTTGTCATTGAAAGCTTGCTGCACACCGGCTACTGAAATATGATCCACTGTCAAGGGAGCAGCCTGAGAAAAAGTTCCCAAATTGAGGTAGGATAAAACCCCGAGCATTAACACGACCTTTTTCCTGTAATTCATAAGTAAATGATTTATTGATTAAACAAATTCTGAGTTCACTACAAAGCATTCATGTCTGCCTTGCACTTGCAAAGTAGCGGATAATCTATCTCTCTCAGGTGAAAAATATGCTTGAATCGGTGGAAAAATCGCTCTATACCACTCAAAACACAGCTGACAAAGGGAGAGGGGGATTTTCTCACGGTAAAGTCACAAAAAATCCCCCCGGATTAACTCTCTTCATTGAAGAGAAATCCGGGGGGACGAGGAATAAGATAGATTTTACTTATTTCAGATGCTTCAATATCCACTGCAACTGCCCGTATTCCGTATCATTGGAAGTCCAGTGCTCATTAATCGGGGTAATCAATGCTTCCTTCGGACAATCCAGCGTATTATAAACGGCATAGCTGGTGGTTGGCGGACACACATCGTCATTGTATCCCCAGGTAATATAGGTAGGAACCTTTATCAGACGGGCGAAGTTCACTACATCATAATATGCCATCGTTTTCAACTTCTCCGGTGTATCCATCCCTTCGGTACGGAAAAAGTGGGGATATCCTCCGGCACGCCCCGCTTTATACCCTGCCATATCACTCAAAGCGGGGTGATTGGCTACACAAGCTGTTACACGAGGATCCAAACCGGTCGTAATCAAAGCTAAAGCTCCTCCCTGGCTACCGCCCTGGACAATTACATTCTTACCATCCCATTCGGGCAAGGAAGTCAGGAGGTCGATGCTACGCACACAAGCCAAATACACTCGTTTCATATAATAGTTGTCACGGTTATCAAGTCCATTATTCAGATAGCCATTCTCTCTACCGTTAAAAGCGTTGCTGATTTCCTTGAATGCCTCCTCTGTCAAGGTAGGATTCAATCCGTGTATCTCAATCTCAAAACGGATACAGCCTTGTTCTGCATAATATTTGTGACGTAAAGGCTCCTTGATTGTTTTAATTCCGGCACCCGGAGGGCAAAGAACTACCGGACAAGAGCCTTTTGTTGCATTCTTCGGATAGAACAAGTAGCCGTAAATACTCTGTCCGCGACTGTTCAACATCAGCTTAATAAGATAGCAATCCACCTTGTCGGTGCAATATTCCTTTGCCAATTCCTTCGTATAAGTCAACGGATATTTGGCGGATTCCGCTTTATTGTTTTCCCAGAACTCTTTAAAGTCCTTCGGCATCTGCGTATAAGGCTTAATCTTCTCCGGTGAGAAACCCAGCTTTACATGATGCTTATAACTTTTTCCATCCACAGTGGCTGTCAAGCGGCAGTCACGGAAACCGGGTTCTTTCATAGTTCCCACAGGAATAACCGCTTTTCCCTGCTTCAACGTAACCGAACCGGAAGTTTCTGCCGGCATCATATCTCCGCCTATTTCATAAGATACAGTTACTCCATCCTGCGGAATACCATATTTATAGAACTGAACTTCAACCGTAGCCTTTTCTCCGGTCTTATAAATCCAGTCAGCATGATTGGGTACAGTCACCCAAAGGACATCGCTCCGGTACGGATAATTCTCCGCAGAT
The DNA here is from genome assembly GCF_000513195.1 of Bacteroides timonensis. Classification (GTDB taxonomy): domain Bacteria; phylum Bacteroidota; class Bacteroidia; order Bacteroidales; family Bacteroidaceae; genus Bacteroides; species Bacteroides timonensis. Next base: position 348,339 of record NZ_CBVI010000001.1, read on the forward strand.
GCAAACGATAGCGGCAGTATCAGGGCGAGCAGTAATACAAATAAATTCTTTTTCATCATTGTGTTCTAATAGTTATAAGTTTATTTATCAAATCCAAATATCAGCTTCACATCAAATCCGTATCAACAATGCATCAAGCCCGTATCATCTCCGTATCAAGTCCGTGTCTATAATTACAGAGACGATACGGACTTGACACGGACTTGGTACGGAGAACATACGGAGATACTACGGAGATAGCACGGAGATAGTACAGAGATGACTGGTGTCAATCAGCGCTTTATGCTTAGCAGTTCATCCCCATTTTTCACCGGATTCCATCCGTCATCTCCGGCAAGTACGGTTTCCATCTCATACTCTTTGAGATTCTTCAATTGATGGGAATAAGGAACACGCGCTTTGGGGTTGGCACCCTCACCCGTGCTTTCATATTCTGCATAGAAAACGGTCTTTTCCGCTTCTTTATTTCCCCAGTTATTCCATCCGGCAGGAGAGATGTGTTTACCCAGATTGCAACGGATAAACACAGCCTGTGCATACGGACGCCAGGGACGTGAAAGAGATACATCCCGTACACCGTCATCCGCAGTCAGACGACAATCATAAAATACGTAGCCATATTTCTGTCCCTGATCCGTAGAAGGTGCAGTGACATAACCACCTCTTTTACTATGGATATGGCAACGATTAAAGACAGCCGTAGACCAGCCGAATATGAAGTCGACCGTACCTTCTACGTAGCAATCTTCATAGTACTGACGGCAATTTTTCCCATACGTATAAAGCGTATCCTGAGAGCCAAGGAAACGGCAATTCTTAAAATAAGCACGATCGGCACTTACGAAGCAGGCTACCGCCTGTCCTACCGGACCGGAAGAGTTCTCAAACGTAATATTCTCAGCATAAAAATCAGGAGCATAAATATAGCAGGAAGACGAACCGGAGGTTCCCTTTTCTTCGCCAAAGCAGTTTTTCTTCTGCGCATAATCATCATACGAAAGCACTGCCCCGTCCTGACCTATCAGGGAAATATTGATCTTACTTTCCGGTATCACAATCTTCTCTTTATACACACCTTTACGCACCAGTATCGTAGTACGGATATTCTTGCGGAAATCAGGAACAGCATCAATAGCCTCCTGCACGGTAAGGAAATCTCCGCTACCATCCTGCGCCACTACAAAATCATAGTGCCGAACATACTTAGCCAGTTCCGGCACTTCCTTAGCAATGGCATCCATAGCCAAACCGGCCACAACACGCCCGCCATAAACATTCAGATGAGTGTTATCTTCACGCCCCTTCGGCAACGCGGCGACCTGATTGGCAGGTACCCACATAAATAATTTCCGGGAGTCTACCGGCCCCATGCCCTCTACAAGGTCATGCGTAATCTTATTCATATCCACAAAAGCCACACCCAATTCTTTCGCTACATTCCGCGGAGAATCCAGATAAGCACCGTGTGTATCAATTAGCTTGCCACCTTCAGTAGCAGCAGGCTGCTCCGAAGCCTCCCGCTTTGCATCCGGGTTCACTCCTTTCTGTATATCATCCTGACTGATAGCCTGAGCCACTGCATTCCCATTTGCCGTACCGAAGTTACGGCGTACAATGGAGTTAAACAAAACGGGAATACCGCCTTTGGCACGGGTTTCGTTTACAAAACGTTTCAGGTTCTCATCAAAAGTACTTCCCGGAGCCGTATACCGTTTCGGATCGGACTTCTCATCGTTATGTCCGAACTGAATAAATACATAGTCCCCTTTCTTCACCTGTGAGATTACCTTTTCCCACCGTCCCTCGTCAATAAAACTCTTGGAACTACGTCCATTCACAGCATGATTGTCTACACGGATTTCCTCGGAAAGATAGCCGGGCAACATCTGTCCCCAGCCGCGTTCGGGGTTTCCACCTGTCAACGGCTTATTCGCCATAGTGGAGTCTCCAATCATGAAAATCGTAATCAAAGGCTTGTCAGCCTTGAAAGCCGAGAGCAGGAAAAACAACCCCAGCAATAATGTCAACTTGTGTTTCATAATTCATCAAATATAAATAGTATTATTATTTTCCGGTGCAATATTACCCAAAAACAAAGGATCCGAAGTGTAAAAAAAGTCGCAATCAGTAGAAAAATTAATATTAATCGTATATTTGCCGGCAAAACAACTAATCTGGCAACAAAATGAAAAAGACAAGAAGTAACACTTTCATTCTTGAAAAAGAAATCGCATGGGAACCGGCAGGCGAAGGAGTAGTACGCCAAATAATGGGCTACGACGGGCAAGTGATGCTGGTTAAAGTAAAATTCGAGCAAGGTGCCATCGGTACACCACACACCCACTACCATACACAAACCACCTATGTGGCAAGCGGTAAATTTGAGTTTACCGTGAACGGTGAAAAACAAATTGTAGAAACCGGAGACGGCGTCTACATTGAACCGGATGCGGAACACGGGTGCGTATGCCTGGAAGCTGGTATCCTGATAGATTGTTTCAGCCCCATGAGAGCGGATTTTCTGAAGCGCTAATACCTTGTCTGCAAGGAGTTAACTTCTTGCTAACAAAAAGTTAACTTCCTGTCGACAAGGAGTTAACTCCTTGTAAGCAGGAAGTTGGCTCTTTGTAGACAGGAAGCTAAGTTATTAATTTTCAGGTTTCCAGTCGCTACACATCCGATAGATGTAATTCAGGTCATCGTATTGGGCAGCTTCTTTCTTGGTCAGCTGCTTCGCCCATTTTACCCGACCGGCTGCCGCAGCACCTTCTCCCATACTATTATATTCAGCATAGCGGGCTGTCTTCTCGTTTTCCGCTTTTCCCCAATTATGCCATCCTTCGGGACGGATATGTTTACCCATCTCACAATTGATGAATACGGTAGCGGCATACGGACGCCAGGGACGCCCCAGATAAACCTTATCCACACCCGGATTGGCCGTCAGTTTGCAATTCTTAAAGACATAACCCACCGCAATGTCTTCGGGCGTAGAAGCTGCCGTCACGTATGAATTTGTTTTGCTACGGATTTCGCAGTTCTCAAACAAAGCGGTAGAAGGACCGAAAATAAAATCGGTGGTTCCTTCAATATAGCAATCTACGAAATAAAGGCGTGTACCTGCGGCACCTGTATAAATGGTATCCTGATTTCCCAGTAAACGACAGTTGATAAATACCAGTTTATCCCCTTCCGTGTGAAGGGCAACCGCTTGTCCCAGTCTGGCAGCATTGTTTTCTATGGTCAGGTTTTTGAAGGTAATATTGTTTCCCTGCACTTTTACAGTATAGGTACGGAAAGTACCCATCTTATTAATGTTGGCATGGTCATCATACGTAATAATCGTATTCTCCACACTTTCACCGATGAAATCTACATTCTGCACCCAAGAAGGAATTATCGCTTTCTCCTTATACGTTCCATTCTTTATCAGCACTGTAACCTTGTAATCCATAAAAGCACGAATGCCTTCCATAGCTTCCGTCAACGTGCGATAGTCTCCCGAACCATCACGGGCAACCACAATTGTATCTTTATATTGGGACTGTGCCGATAACGGCATGATCCCCACCAGGAGAAGAAGTATGCCGCATAAATAATAAGTTAGCCGTTTCATTGTCTTATTTCTGATTTACGATTTCCTTTACTTGTTGCAGACGCTCCCACTCCAGACTTGCCATGATAAACGGACCTACTGCCTTGGGATCGTTGCTGCGGATTGTCTCATTTATATAATAGGTGTAATCTCCCATACGGTAGTTTTTGCCACCCAGACCTGCAACCGCACAGGCTCTGGTAATAGTCACCACACCGTCTTTATCTACTTCTATGAAGTTATCAAGAATACCTTGGTATCCCTTGAGAGCCACTTTCAGATACGATTTATCAATATATCCTTTACGAACAGCTTTGAACAGGGCATAAACAAACATAGTAGAACAGGAAGACTCTACATAGTTTCCTTTCTCACCGCTCTTATCCAGCACCTGATACCATAACCCAGTCTTCGGATCTTGTATACGTTTCACCTGTGCGGCAATATTATTAAGGATAACGAGCATGGAATCACGTCCCGCCTCATGTTCGGGAATAAAGTCCAGCGCATCAACAAATGCCATTGCATACCATCCCATAGCACGTCCCCAGCTATGTTGTGACTGTCCGGTAACGGAATCTGCCCAACGTTCCTTACGACTTACATCACAGGCATGGCGATAAAGTCCGTTCTTCGGATCATACGTATGGCGTGCCACTGTAATAAACTGGTTCACAATATCTTTATAATCCTGCACACGATTATTGCGGAAAGCATATTCAGCATAGAAAGGTGCTCCCATATAAAGACCATCCAACCACATCTGGTTCGGATATACTTTCTTATGCCAGAAACCGCCGTCCTCATTACGCGGATGGGTGTCAAGCTGACTACGCAATAAGTCGATAGCTTTCTTATATTTTTCATCTTTCGTCTGTTCGTAGATACGGAACAGGAATTTACCTGAATTCAAGCGGTCGATATTATATTCATGCAGTTTATAGGTCTCGATACTTCCGTCCTTGTGTATCATAGTGTCCGCATAAGCCAGCGCATAGTCAAACATCTTCTGATCTCCATACGTATCATACACATCCAGCATGGCTTGCAACTCCAGCCCATGACAATAATCCCATTTCAGTTTTGGCTGGAAATCCAGTTGCCAGGATTCCGGGCAGCGAATCATCTCCGACTCTACCATACGTACCGACCACGGTTGCTTATCACTTACTTTCTGAGCGGACAACTGAGTGGAGCAAATCAGCGCTCCCATCACAAAAGTTTTACAAAGCAGATTGTTCATCATTCTGTTCTTGTTTTTAGGTATATAGATTATATTAAGTAATGTGACAAAGATAGCGGTTCTCACCTAAAACGTTGTGTACTTTTCGACTGAAAAGGTGCATTATTTATTTTCGCCTTCTATAAATTTAGTATTTCGTGTGCGAGAACGAGTGTTTTCGTGCACGATAACGAGTTTTTTTGCCATTTATTTGCACTTGGAACAAAAATTGCAGGAAATTAGACGAAAAAAGTATTGATATACATCAAATAATGTGTATTTTTGGCCCCAGAAATAAGAATTAATAATTTTAAATCAACGTATCATGAGTTTAAATCAAAATGCAATGGGAAAGATGACCAACTACAGGTGGACCATCTGTGCCATGTTATTTTTTGCGACAACAGTAAACTACCTTGACCGCCAGGTGCTGTCATTGACGTGGAAAGACTTTATCGCTCCCGAGTTCCATTGGACCGACAACGATTACGGTACCATTACCTCTATCTTCTCTCTTATTTACGCTTTCAGTATGCTATTTGCCGGTCGCTTCATTGACTGGATGGGAACTAAAAAAGGTTACTTGTGGGCTATCGGTGTATGGTCATTTGGTGCATGTCTTCATGCAGTTTGCGGTTATGCTACCGAATTGTGGGTAGGATTGGAAAGTTCGGATGCCCTGATTGCTGTAGAAACCGGTTCTGCAATGGCACTCACCATTGCAACAGTCAGCGTTTATTTCTTTATTGCTGCCCGTTTCGTTTTGGCACTCGGTGAGGCTGGCAATTTCCCGGCGGCCATCAAAGTTACCGCCGAATATTTTCCAAAGAAAGACCGTGCATACGCAACCAGTATTTTTAATGCCGGTGCTACGGTAGGTGCACTTGCAGCACCTGTCACGATTCCTCTATTAGCCAAATACTTTAAAGAAATAGGTATAGGAAACGGCTGGGAAATGGCTTTCATCGTGATCGGTGTCCTCGGTTTCATCTGGATGGGTATGTGGGTGTTCATGTATACAGAACCCGCCAAGAGCAAACATGTGAATAAGGCTGAGTTGGAATACATTGAACAAGATAAGCACGAAGAAGGTGTTGCCCCTGTAGAAGCAGGAAAAGAAGAAAAGAAAATGAGCTTCCTGCAATCTTTCTGTTACAAGCAAACCTGGGCTTTCGCATTTGGTAAGTTCATGACCGACGGTGTCTGGTGGTTCTTCCTTTTCTGGACTCCTGCATATATCAGCGACGTTTACGGTTTCTCATCAGATAGTTCTACGGCCATGCTGCTGATTTTTGTTCTTTACGCTATTACAATGTTATCTATTTATGGTGGTAAATTGCCGACCATCATTATGAATAAAACAGGCATGAATCCCTATGCAGCACGCATGCGGGCTATGCTGATTTTCGCATTCTTCCCCCTGTTGGCACTGTTCGCACAGCCATTGGGTTCTTACTCTTATTGGTTCCCAGTTATCATTATCGGTATCGCTGGTGCAGCTCACCAATCTTGGTCAGCCAACATCTTCTCAACCGTAAGTGATATGTTCCCTAAAACTGCTATTGCGACTGTAACAGGTATTGGTGGTATGGCTGGTGGTATTGGTTCATTCCTTATTAATAAAGGATCCGGTATGTTATTTACCTACGCCGCCGGAACTACAATGGCAGACGGAACGGAAGTGGAAATGACAAAAGACTTGCTGAAACATGGTGCGCAATATGTACGTCCCGCCATGGAATTTATGGGCTTCTCCGGTAAACCTGCAGGATACTTCATCATCTTCTGCATCTGTGCAGTGGCTTACCTGATTGGTTGGGTTGTAATGAAGGCATTGGTTCCGAAATACAAACCTATTGTATTGGAATAATACTGGAATAGTATATATAGATAATAAAAAAGGTGTTCAGCAGTGAGCACCTTTTTTGATATATATAAAAGACAGAAAAGTACCGGCACAAAAAAAGCCCCTTCTCACGAAGCGACTCTCTTCTGCACTCTCCCGTGAAAAACATGAACCTCAGTATACTTTAGCAAATTACCTTCAAACGGTCCATGAGAGATACAGGAGCGCAAAACTTTAAGATGAAAAAAAGGGAAGTCTCACGACTTCCACAATTCTTCTAACCTTAAATCTAAATCTCTATGAAAAAAACGTTCGGCAAAGATAAGGGTTTATTACATTCAGAAATACTAATAAAAGATATAAAGAAAAGAGGAACGTTTAAGATTTGCTAAATAAAACTCGGATTATCCTTCTGAAAGCCACAGTTCCTTCCATTTCAGAAAATACTATCCAACAAGTCCGCATAGATAGGATTTTGCCGTAGCAAATGGGGTACACCTGTCATAAACAATTGCTTACGGGCACGAGTGAGAGCCACGTTCAGTTTCCGGTCAATCCACACCCCACCCTCTTCCGTAAGATTGGCAAGGAATTTCAACTGATAAGTACGGTTCACACAGAAGGAATAAATAATCACATCGCGCTCACTCCCCTGGAAGCGTTCTACGGTATCTACCAGGATATCGTTTAAACACGGAATGCCCAAAGCAGCTATTTCACTTTTAATAAGAGCTATCTGACTACGATAGGGAGTGATAATCCCCAAAGTCAGGGCAGAACAAAAACCGGAACTACCGTCATATTGCCGATAGATAGCAGCTGCCAGTCTGGCTACGAGCTGCGCTTCGAAATGATTAATCTTTGCCGATTGCGAAGCGCCCTCCGGCACTGAAGCAAGAAAAACCACACGACGCACCAATATATCTGCAAATTCATCATTTTCCAATCCCGGAGCAAGTGTCAGTTCTCCTTGCTGGTGTTGCAAACCGACAGGTTCCAATAGTCCGCCATAAAAGGCATGATTAGGAAAACGAGCCACTTCCACATTCATACGTCCCTGGCGACAAAGCATGTCGTAGGAGCGGTTAGTAATGAGTGATAAGTGATGAGTGGTGTCGGCAGAACTCCGGTAGAGGCGTTCAAAAAGGGAATCTTTCAAATTATGCAAACCGATGCTGTGCAGGCAGTCCTCGCAGACTTCAGATTGGGATTCGGATTGAAGCACGACGGCAGGCAATTGTTTATGATCACCAATGAGGATAAACTTACCAATAGCATTTCCACCCGCCACATTACGCGCACAAAGAAGCCCCAGCAGTTGTGGTTCCAGTATCTGAGTAGCCTCATCCACAATAGCCACATCGAAAGTTTTCAGACGGAACAATTCCGTTTTGGAGGAGAATGTGGAGACAGTGCCCACAAAAACACGGCAACGCTCTATGCGGGTATGTACCTCACGGCGTGAAGAACAGGATTCCAGCACATTCTCTATCAGATGGGAACGGAAAGGTATATCGCAGGAAAGTTCACTCCCTATACGGATGAAATCAATCTCAGGCGTAATGGCAGAGAGGGTTTTGCAGATTTCATCCACTGCACGATTGGTGTACGAGAGCAATAATATCTGCTTCCCCTCACGATAGAAGGCTTCCACCATACCGCGTAGAGCACGGGAAGTCTTTCCGGTGCCCGGAGGACCTACCAAGAGAAAATAATCTTTAGCAGCCTGGGCTTTCAGGGTGATACGGGAGAAATCATCCGGAGCAACTGCAATGCGAGGATCGAAAGAAACGTCAAACTCCGGCTGTCGCTGGGATAGCAACAGGTCCCGGCGATCCTTGTTGGCAGAAAGAAAGGCAGAAAGTCCCAGGTACATACTGCGGAAAGAAGTATCCATATAATCATGCTCGATGGCATAACGACTGTCGGGAGGAAGCACGGAAGTATTTTGTTGCGAAGCACGAAGGCGGATACGGATATCCCGGTCAGTGATTCGCTCAATATTTCCTTTGAATACCATTTTATTGGTTACGTTGTCCGTATCATTATTACGTTGATAGAGAACGACGGAGTCTCCTTCACGGAAATTCGGCAATGTCTGCGCCGACTGCTGGTTGGCCCGTGCTAACACAAGGTATGCTTTATGCAGATCCGCCGCATGATTCTCCGTGATTGTCAGATCGTATAATATCTCTCCCGCCTCACACTTTTCTTCAAGCGTAGAAAGCCACAAGGCGGCAGCCCCTGTACGCCCCTCATAATCAATATCTCCCGATTTTGAAGTGTACAGTTCCTTCGTAATAAAATTATAGAGTGTATAGAAATAGCATTGTTCCAACGGTGTAAGCGCCCGAAGGCGCTGCGTCACGGCATCAATGGCAGGGTAAAGATAGCGTTTCCACAATGTATTGTTCAGATGGCGCTCATTCAGTGTATCCGGATGAATATCCTTCAACCGCTCCGCCGTATAGTGCGGACTATTACGCAATTGCATACCGTATTCATTCGCCACAATCCGGTTGCGCACATCCATTACACGGCGCACCATCGCCCACGACGGACGAGCGGGATATAACAACGGATAGCGGGTATAGAGCAGATAAGCTTTGACCTTGCGGTGATCCATCCCCATAGAGTATTCCAATACCGCCTGATACAACAACATCTGTACCTTGTTATTCTCCTTCGGCTCCACCTTGCCCCGGATGGAATACTCGTCAGCCTTGCCCGACTTCATTTCTATGAAGGAAGACATGTCTCGCTGCATATAGTCCAGGCGGCCTTGTAATCCCAGGGCTTCACAAATATAGGTAGGTTCCAGTACGGCATCCGTCTTATCCAGTTCATAACCGGGAGCACGGAAAGTCTCCGTCACCGTTTGCCGGATATGGTCGAAATGCCGTTTACAATCAGCGAAGAATTCCTTTTCCTTTTCTTTATCCAACAAATCGGCACATGCGGCCAAATCAATGGAATAGGTACGGAACGCTTTCTTCATACAAGTCAGATAGTCCGGTTCCTCCTTGGCATAGATCCACTCATCCAAAAAAAGATTGGCGATGTTTCCAAGTAACAGCGGGCGTGTATTGTCAGGGGATTGCAGGCGTGCCAGCAAATAATTGGCAGGATGATGCCCGTAATCTTTAAAGCACTCTGCCAATGAGCTGATATCCAACAGATAGTCCGGTTCCAGTATAATAAAGGAGGGCGTCAGTATACCAGCCTCATCTACAGCTACATCCAGCAGGTTGACCTGCGCATGACGCCACAGTTGTTTGCAGGTCTCGGCAAATTCCTCATTCACCTGAGATACATTGTAGCGCACCCTCAGCGGTTCATCAGCAACGGTATCTACCGGCAATACATATAAAAATGTGTCGTCAGCATACTGGAAGCAGACACGCATCCGGCGTATCCGTTCTTTTGCAGGCGGAGCAACAATATAAGTGGCATCCGCACGGGGAAGCAGATGATATAGTTCAGCAGGGATATCCTCACCCGTCAACCGTTTCACAAAGAAGGTCAATGTCTTGATGTCACGCAACAGATTCTCGCGTGAAGGTTCGGATTGCCGATTCAGTACGGCATTGGAAGTCAGTCGGAAGGTGTGCAGGCGGTTTTGTTCCACTACGGAAAGTCCCACTTTTGAGGCCACAAAACTGACGCGAGCAGAAAGATCCGTCATCTGAAGGCTACCGTCCGGCATCTGCGTGCGGCAAAGACGTTCCAGAAATTCACGAAGCTGACGGTAAGCCGTCACCGGCGGAATATCTTCATCCCGGCAGACAGTGAGCAAGAAATGATAGTATTCCCGCGCTTCTTCTTTCATTATTCCTCCTTCTCTTCATCAGTCTCGTCCGCATCGGTCTTTTTATCCTTAATCATCAGGATACTCAACTCATAGAGCAGATAAAGCGGAACGGAAACCACAGTCAGGGTGAAGGGGTCGCCAGTCGGCGTAATGATAGCTGAAGTAATCACGATAAGCACCAGTGCATGACGGCGGTATTTGCGCAGGAAAGATTTATGTACCAGTCCCAAGAGCGAAAGCAGCCACGTCACTAACGGCAATTCGAAAGCCAGCCCCATGCAGAGCACCAGCATCATGAAGTTATCTATGTAGGAATTCAAAGAAATCTGGTTCTCAATATCCGCGCTCAGTTGATAGGTGGAAAGGAAACGCAGCGTCAGCGGATAGACCATAAAATAACCCAGAAGCACACCGAGGAAGAACATCACCGTACCAATGCACAGTGCTTTCTTCACGCCACGCCGCTCATTAGCATAGAGCGCTGGACTGATAAACCGCCAGATTTCGAAAAAGATATAAGGCGTAGCCGTCACCACCGACATCCAGAATGCAGTGGACATGTGAATAAAGAACGGGGCAGCCAGATTAATATTGATTAGTTTGACGTGGAACTCCTGTGTGAAGAAATCATCATGGAGATCGAAAACCTTTCCCACATAGCGCAACACATCGTAGAAGACAAAGTCATTGTGGCAGGGAGCTAACACTACGTTATCAAACAGCCACGGCATCGCAATAAAATAACCGACAGCCAACACAAACCATACACCGAGTACCCGAAACAATACACGGCGCAGTTCGTCCAAATGATCCCAAAAGGTTAATTCCTTATCTGCCATAGTAGTAAGTAGCTAAGAGTTACGAGCTACAAGCTACGAGTACCGTGCGGCATAATCGCGCAGCCACTTGTAGCTTGTAACTTTGTAGCTCGTAGCTTATGTAACTCATTTATTTTTTTGAAGCCGGCTCTTCTATATCATCCTTCGCCTTGTTTATTTCTTCTTTTGCTTCATTCACACCATCTTTGAAGCTCTTCACACCTTTACCGAGTCCTTTCATCAGTTCGGGGATTTTCTTGCCACCAAACAACAACAGTATTAACAGGGCGATGATAACCCATTCGGAACCGCTGGGCAGAAAGCCTAATAAAAGTAAATTTGTCATATCCGTAGTCTTTTAAATTTGTTGCAAATATAATAGTTTCACCACAGATTACACAGATTTACACAGATTAAAACGAAAACTTTCTGCGTCAAGCCGAATAATCGGGAAGCATATACAACTCACTAACAAACGGTTAATCCTGATAATAGATTCTTTTCACCCGCGTAGAAACACTTGTCAGCACTTCGTAAGGAATGGTTTCAAGAATATCGGAAAGTACCGTAATAGGCAGATGATCACCGAAAATCTCCACAGTATCCCCTTCCTTGCAGTCAATGTCCGTAACGTCAATCATGCAAACGTCCATACAGATGTTACCTACATAGGGCGCACGCCGGCCATTCACCAGGCAATAGGCGTGCCCGTTGCCAAGATGACGGTTCAATCCGTCGGCATATCCGATAGGCAATGCGGCAATTCGTGAATTACGCGTCAGGTGTCCCTTGCGGCTATAGCCTACCGTGTCTTCCTGGGGTACATCACGTATTTGCAGGATGGTGGTTTTCAGTGTACTCACATTATTGATAATGCTGTTATCAATGGGACTGATGCCATACAAACCGATACCCAAGCGTACCATGTCGAACTGTGCACCCGGGAAACGCTCGATACCGGCCGAATTGCAGATGTGCCGGAGTATCTTATGCGGAAATGCTTCCTGCAACTGCATGGATGCCGCCTCAAACGTTTCAATCTGTCCACGTGTAAACGCATCGAACTGTGCCGCATCACTACCCACAAAGTGCGAGAATACCGAACGGGCAATCACTGCATTCTGTCCTTTCAGCCGTTCAATCAATCGCGGCATATCTTCGGCGGCAAAGCCCAGGCGATGCATGCCCGTATCCAGTTTTATATGAATCGGGAAGTTAGTGATTCCTTCCTTCTCCGCCTCTTTAATCAGTGCATCCAGCAGGTGGAAGCTATACACTTCCGGCTCCAGCTTATAGTCGAACATGGTCTTGAACGCGGTCATCTCCGGGTTCATAATGATGATGCTTGCCGTGATACCCGCTTTGCGGAGTTCGGAACCTTCATCAGCCACAGCCACAGCCAGGAAATCAACATGATGTTCCTGCAAGGTCTTGGCAATCTCATACGAACCGGCCCCATAAGCTGATGCTTTCACCATGCACACCATCTTCGTATCCGGACGCAGCTGACTGCGATAATAGTTCAGATTGGCTATCATGGCTCCAAGATTCACCTCAAGAATGGTTTCGTGTACCTTTTTCTCCAATTCTTCCGTCAAGGCATCAAAGCCGAACTGACGGGCACCTTTTATCAATATAATTTCATTCTCCAACCGCAGTTCCCCACGGGAAATGGCACGCAACAGGGCCTCTGTATTAGGATAGAAAGCCTTCTCGATGTCAAAGCGCGCGGCACACGAAGAGATCTCACTGCCCACTCCGATGATACGCTCAATGCCGCGGCTACCGGCAAGCTGCGATACTTTCCGGTAAAGTGTCGGCGCATTCTGTCCGGTTTCCAGTATATCCGAGAGGATGAGAGTCCGCTTCAGTCCGTTACTCTGCGAACGACGGTAAAGGAAATCAAGCGCAATGTCCAGTGAAGCGAGATCACTGTTATAGCTATCATTTATCAACAGGCAACCGTTCTTACCTTCCTTCACTTCCAGGCGCATAGCCACCGGTTCCAGCGCCGCCATACGTTCCGTAATCTTCTCGGCAGGAAGCATCAGATAAAGACAGGCAGCCAGGCAGTTCAGCGAGTTCTCAATGGAAGCATCGTCAATGAAAGGCAATATAAAGGTGTTGTCCATCTCCAGATAACGATAAGAGATCACGGTACAATCCTCCTTTTTCTCCACCTTACTTATAAACAGGGGACGCTCCATATCTTTCCGGCTCCACGCGATTTCGCGGGCACTGAGCATGAACTTCGCCACACAATTGCTGATAAATTCATCATCGCCATTATAGATCACCACATCGCAGTTCTTGAAGAGCGACAGTTTTTCCATGGTCTTCTCTTGCAGAGAGAAGAAGTTCTCCTGATGAGCTCCGCCGATATTGGTCAGTATGCCGATGGTAGGTTTGATAATATTCTGCAAGGCACGCATCTCCCCCATCTCCGAAATTCCAGCTTCAAAAATAGCGAGTTCGGACTGCCCGTTCATCTGCCAGACGGACAGCGGCACGCCGATCTGTGAATTATAGCTGCGTGGCGAACGGACAATCACCCGCTCAGGGCTGAGCAATTGATGCAGCCATTCCTTTACAATCGTCTTTCCGTTACTGCCCGTTATGCCGATAACCGGTATCTGAAACTGTTCACGGTGTTGTTCCGCCAACTTCTGCAAAGCTTTCAACGGATTGGCGACCACTAAAAAATTGACAGTTGACGATTGACAATTGACAATGGGCTGCGCACCATCACGCTGCATAGAATTGTCAATTGTCAATTGTCCATTGTCAATTGCCTGAAGGGTTTCTTTGCTGACCACAAAATTGCGAACACCGCGTGAATACAAGTCAGGTATATAGCGTGCGCCATCATTACGCTTGGTAGTTAAGGCAAAAAACAAGGTTTCTTCGGGGAAACTCAAGGAACGGCTATCGGTAAGTAACCAATCTATGGTTGCCGGCGTGTCCCCCACACGTCGTGCACCGATGCGTTCGGCTATTGTTTCAATCGTATACGGCATATATCTTTCTCTTTTTTGAAATCTAAGTACGGGTATTTTTTGTTAAGTCGGTCGATTTTTAACACAATTTGTCCTAAAAAACGCTTATACTCGTCTGACTCAGGATGAAAAGGCTTATGGGATAGCGCTTTATTGATATTTTCACTTTCCTGCATAATCTCTAACGCATCCTCAGAGAGACAGATCCGCACAAACTTCTCCCATACATAACGCACCGCCAGGGGGGATGGATGCACCATGTCGTCAGCGTAAAAACGATAGTCACGTAGCTCGTCGAGTAAGAGCTCATAAGCCGGAAAATAAAAGACATGTTCGGGAAATGAAGCCTGTAACTGATCGATAGCAAGCAAAAGTGTAGCTTTACTCAATTGGTTAGCGTGCATTCCGTCGCGTACATGACGGATGGGGCTGACCGTAAGAATCACTTTCAACTTTGGGTTACGGGCAATCAGACCGGAGAAGAGAGAGGTATAATCCGATACAATCTCCTGCACGCTGAGCCGGCGACGGGTAAAAACAGACTCCGGCTGTTTATGGCAATTGGCAACCACATGTCCCGTGGATTTCTGTTCGTACACCCACGCTGTACCAAAAGTCAGCATCAGGCAGTTCAAGTGATGGATACGTTCGTGCGCCGTTTGCAGACGGGTATTGATGCGCTGCAACACTTCTTCTGCCAAGGGAGAAGAAAAATCGCCATGATGCATCGGACTATGCCAGCACTCACGGAAGAAGAACAAGTCTTCGTCCGTATAAATCCTGCCCGCCACCACCTCGCGCAAAGCTGCCGAAATCGACAACGGATTATAAAGAACCCCGAAAGGATTCATATCCGAACGAAACTTGGCATCTGCCAGCAACGCACCGATATGGGCGGCAAAGCAAGAACCCATCAGCAGAAACTCGTCCGACTGAGTGAAACGTGGCATGCCGGAAGGCAACTCAACGGAAGTAAAAAAGTTCATAAGTGAATAATTAAGAATTATGAAAGTGAAAAAACAGCTTTCGTTGCCGCTACAAAACTAATCAATCCACCCTAAAGATACAAAAGAAAAGAAGGATAACCGGCCAGACGATAGGAGTAAGCGGTATTCCCACTACGACTGAGGTACCCTCCCATTACGACTGAAGTACCCTCTCACTACGACTGAAATACCCTCCCACCGGGACTGAACGAGTGTCCCACTACGGTCAAGCCACGTGGGACCCCAACCCTTCTGTCAGACAAGAAGTTAGAGCGTGGTTCTCGCTTTCGGCACATGACATTCATCCCAATCATACTCCTCAAGATAACTGTCGAACACGGGAGTTTCCGTGATACCCGCCCGCAGGAAAAGTCCGGCAATCCGCTCCTGTTCTGCCGGCGAGAGCCCACGTTCCGCATGCAAGATACGGTAATAAGTGGTTTGGGGATAGATATCGCGAACCATCCTTTTCAGCATCAAGGCTTTCTTATAAGGAATGTTATCGAAAAGGGTACTGATGCCCCAGGCATAGCGAAGTTTCACGGTGCTCCGAAAGTAGGGGCAACTTCCGGCATCCGCCGGATAGTTGGACGGGTTTACCGCCACAACGCTCTTCAAATTCTGCGGCACATGCAACGCGACAAGGTGGCGCAAACAACTTTCGCCTCGCGTACAGGCGGAATTGAGACAATGAATATAATTCAAAGGCACCATATCATAATTAAAGTAAGCTTTCATATTATTCTGTTTTGCAGGTGCAAATGTAGCGAATCTATTCAGATGGAACAATTCAAAAGGGAATAGTTATCGAATCATGAGATAAAAGGCTGAAGAACCAAGGTGAAAGAAGCAGTAACACGTATTTTTTCCCAAAAAAAGGGAATACCTTCCGTTTTCTTTTACTAATTTTGCAATTTGTAATCCTCAGAACAGAGATGAAGACAGAACCAACAACATATAACTTGCTAAATTCTATTTCTGATCCCGAAGATCTGCGTAAACTAAGCGTTGATCAGCTTCCGGAGATTTGCAAAGAATTGCGGCAGGACATTATTAAAGAAGTTTCGCGCAACCCGGGACACTTTGCAGCCAGCCTGGGGACGGTAGAACTGACCGTCGCCCTGCATTACGTGTTCAATACTCCTTATGACCGCATCGTGTGGGACGTAGGCCATCAGGCGTATGGCCATAAGATACTGACCGGACGTCGGGAGACATTCTCCACAAACCGGAAATTCAAGGGTATCCGCCCTTTCCCCTCTCCCGATGAAAGCGATTATGACACTTTCACTTGCGGACATGCTTCGAACTCCATTTCGGCGGCTCTCGGCATGGCGGTAGCGGCAGAAGAAAAAGGAGAAAAAGACCGCCATGTGGTTGCCGTAATTGGCGACGGCAGCATGAGCGGCGGACTGGCATTCGAAGGATTGAACAATGCCTCAGCAAGTTCCAACAACCTGCTTATCATTCTGAACGATAACGAGATGGCCATAGACCGCAGTGTAGGCGGCATGAAGCAATATCTCTTCAACCTGACCACCTCAAACCGATACAACCAGCTCCGCTTCAAAGTATCCAAGATGCTGTTCAAAGTGGGCATCCTCAACGAAGATCGCCGTAAGGCTCTTATACGTTTTGGCAATAGCCTGAAATCGATAGCCGCCCAACAACAGAATATCTTCGAAGGAATGAATATCCGCTACTTCGGCCCCGTCAACGGACACGATGTGAAGAACATCGCACGTATCCTGCGGGACATCAAAGATATGAAGGGACCGAAAATCCTGCACCTGCACACCATTAAAGGGAAAGGCTTCGAACCTGCCGAGAAGGCTCCGGGCATCTGGCATGCACCGGGAAAGTTCGATCCCGAAACGGGTGAACGCTTCACGGCGGATACACACAACCTGCCACCGCTGTATCAGGACGTTTTCGGAGAAACCCTGGTGGAACTTGCCGAAAAGAATCCACGCATCGTCGGCGTCACTCCCGCCATGCCTACAGGGTGTTCCATGAATATGCTGATGCAGGCAATGCCCGACCGTGCTTTTGACGTAGGTATTGCCGAAGGACATGCAGCCACCTTCTCGGGCGGTATGGCCAAAGAAGGGATGCAACCTTTCTGCAACATCTATTCGTCATTCATGCAACGTGCTTACGACAATGTCATTCATGATATCGCCATACTCAAACTTCCCGTTGTGCTCTGCCTGGACCGCGCCGGGCTGGTAGGAGAAGACGGACCGACTCACCACGGCGTGTTCGACCTGGCCTACTTCCGCCCCATCCCCAACCTGACGATTTCCTCGCCTATGAACGAGCACGAACTACGCCACCTCATGTACACGGCACAGCTGCCGGACAAAGGTCCGTTCGTTATCCGCTACCCCCGTGGGCGCGGCGTGCTGAAGGACTGGAAATGCCCGTTGGAAGAAATTCCGGTTGGCAAAGGACGCAAGCTGAAGGACGGTAAAGATATGGCAGTCGTTACCCTCGGCCCGATAGGGAACATTGCCGCAAAGGCCATCGAACGGGCGGAAAAAGAAAAAAACATCTCAATAGCACATTATGACCTGCGTTTCCTCAAGCCACTGGACGAAGAGATGCTACACGAAATAGGACGTTCATTTTCCCGCATCATCACCATTGAAGACGGCATACGGAAAGGTGGCATGGGGACTGCCATCCTGGAATTTATGGCCGACAACGAATATACGCCGCACGTACACCGCATAGGCGTGCCGGATACGTTTATAGAACACGGCACGATACAGGAGTTGTATCATCTGTGTGGCATGGATGAGGAAGGAATCTTAGCTGCTATAATAAAGGAAAGAACATAAAATGGCTACAGGTTGTTGCCAGTTGAAAGAGTAATAAAGAGCAATGAAAATTATTATTGCCGGTGCCGGCGCAGTAGGCACACACTTGGCAAAATTGTTGTCTCGCGAGAAGCAGGACATCATATTGATGGACGACAATGAAGAGAGGTTGAGCACGCTTAGTTCCAACTTCGATTTAATGACGGTCACGGCATCGCCTACTTCCATTCAGGGATTGAAAGAAGTGGGGACTAGAGATGCTGACCTGTTTATAGCCGTCACTCCCGATGAGAGCCGTAACATGACCGCATGTATGCTGGCCACCAACCTCGGTGCCAAAAAGACCGTTGCCCGTATTGACAATTACGAGTATCTCCTGCCTAAGAACAAGGAATTCTTCAAGAAACTGGGTGTTGACTCATTGATTTACCCTGAAATGCTTGCCGCTAAAGAAATCGTATCTTCCATACGTATGAGTTGGGTGCGCCAATGGTGGGAATTCTGTGGCGGATCGCTGATACTTATCGGTACCAAGATGCGTGAAAAAGCGGAAATACTGAATATTCCTCTGCACCAGCTTGCCGAAACAGACAAACCCTATCACGTGGTAGCCATCAAACGTTGCAACGAAACACTGATTCCGCGCGGTGACGATGTAATCAAACTGCATGACATCGTTTACTTCACCACTACCCGCAAGTATGTACCTTATATACGTAAGATAGCCGGAAAGGAAGATTATGCCGATGTACGCAACGTAATGATCATGGGTGGAAGCCGCATTGCCGTGCGAACCGCCCAATATGTACCCGACTATATGCAGGTGAAGATCATAGACAACGACTTGAACCGTTGCAACCGCCTGACAGAACTTCTTGATGATAAGGTTATGATTATCAACGGAGACGGACGCGATATGGACCTGCTTATCGAAGAAGGTCTGAAGAACACGGAAGCCTTCGTAGCCCTTACTGGAAATTCGGAAACAAACATTCTTTCCTGCCTTGCCGCCAAACGTATGGGCGTCAGCAAGACGGTGGCGGAAGTAGAAAATATAGATTATATAGGTATGGCGGAGAGCCTCGACATCGGTACGGTAATCAATAAGAAGATGATTACCGCCAGCCACATCTATCAGATGATGCTGGATGCCGACGTCAGCAACGTAAAATGCCTGACCTTTGCCAATGCCGACGTTGCAGAGTTCACCGTGAAAGCCGACTCTAAAATTACCAAACACCCGGTTAAGGACCTCGGGCTGCCGAAGGGAACCACTATCGGCGGATTGATCCGACAGGGCGAAGGAGTCGTAGTAACGGGTAATACGCAGATATTACCCGGTGACCACGTGGTAGTCTTCTGTTTGAGCATGATGATTAAGAAGATTGAGAAATACTTTAATTAAATGAAGAACTAAAAAAAGAACACTCTTCATTCATATGATATGATTAATTTCAAGACGGTTATACGGATTATCGGTATCCTCCTATTGCTGGAGACGGTGATGCTATTGCTTTGCTCGGGCGTTTCATTCTATTACCAGGATGAAGCGTTGGTAGATTTCTGGGTATCAGCAGGTATTACGGCAGGCGCCGGACTACTCCTAGCAGCCATGGGCAAAGGCGGTGACCGCCAACTGACACGCAGGGACGGATATGTACTCGTCAGCTTTGCCTGGGTAGCCTTCTCGCTTTTCGGTATGTTACCGTTCTACATCAGTGGATATATACCCAGCATTACCAACGCCTTCTTTGAAACGATGTCCGGCTTCAGCAGCACGGGCGCTACAATATTGGATGACATCGAAGCACTCCCCCACGGTCTGCTCTTTTGGCGCAGCATGACACAATGGATAGGCGGCTTGGGTATTATCATGTTCACCATCGCCATCCTTCCGATATTCGGTGTCAGCGGTTTGCAAGTGTTTGCCGCCGAAGCCAGCGGACCTACACATGACAAAGTGCATCCGCGCATCGGCATCACAGCCAAATGGATCTGGAGCATTTATGCAGGTATCACCTGTATCCTTGTCGCCCTGCTGATGCTGGGGGGAATGGACTGGTTCGACAGTGTCTGCCATGCCTTTGCCACTACAGGCACAGGTGGATTCTCCACCAAGCAAGCCAGTGTAGCTTACTACCAATCACCCTATATTGAATATGTAATATCCATCTTCATGTTCATATCCGGTATTAACTTCACGTTACTGCTGTTCTTTGTCAACCGAAAGTTCAAGAAAGTTATCCACGATGCTGAGTTAAAGTGGTATTTCTGGTCGGTAGTACTATTTACCGGCCTGATTGCAGTGATACTTTATTATTCCAACCCCATAGGTATGGAAGATGCATTCCGCAAGTCACTGTTCCAGGTTATTTCACTGCACACTTCCACAGGATTCGCCACGGACGACTATATGTTGTGGCCCGCCGTGACGTGGGGTTTGCTAACCATCGTCATGCTGATGGGTGCCTGTGCGGGAAGCACAACGGGTGGTCTTAAATGTATCCGTATGGTAATCCTCGGCAAAGTGGCCCGCAATGAATTCAAACATATCCTCCACCCTAACGCAATACTTCCGGTACGTATCAACAAGCAGGTGATTTCCCCCTCCATACAATCTACAGTACTGGCTTTCTGCTTTATATATACAGTAATCATTATCATCAGCGTATTGATTATGATGGGAATGGGCATTGGTTTTGTAGAATCTGTGGGGTGCGTGATATCCAGTATCGGCAACATGGGACCCGGGTTAGGAGAAACCGGTCCCGCCTTCTCATGGAATGCACTGCCCGATGTGGCGAAGTGGTTAATGGCTTTCCTTATGTTGCTGGGACGTCTGGAATTATTTACCGTATTATTACTTTTCACTCCGGAATTCTGGAGAAGAAGTTGATATAAGGCAAAAAAGTGCTAAAAAGAGACTTATTTGCCATCTCTATATAACAAAATAGCCAATATTTGTTATACATTTGCAGCCGAATGAAAAAGTAGTTGAATGAAACAGTGCATAAAATACTTTATGATTATCCTACTCGGCGTATTATTATACGACGGTGCAGCTCAGGCGGCGGGTATATCGTGCACTTTGATAAGCAACGACAGCGAACGCTGTTTCCTTTCTCAGGCTCCTACCTCACATCAGCAAAACATTCGTAATATATACAATCATTTCTCGTCCATGCCCTTATATATGGACAATGTGGACAGCACACAGGTGCCCGGCAACAAGAGTTTTTTCATTTTGCTGAATTACTTCCGGATGTACTGGCTGGCCGATTCGCCGACTAGCAATCCGTTGTTGCATTCCGCTTTCTATCCTGTGCCCGACCCACTCTCCTATTATGTATTCGGGCTGAGAAAGATAATCATTTGATAAACTAAGTCAGGCAAGTTCTACAGGCTTGCCAAGGTCCGTCGAAGGCAATTCAGAGGTATTGCTACCTTCGACTAACTATCCTATTATATACATCTAAAAGTTAATTAGATTTATGAGCTTTACTTTGTTAGTAGTCGTCTTGCTGACGGCAATTGCTTTCGTGGGTATTGTTATCGCGTTGTCCAAGGCGATATCCCCCCGGTCGTACAATCCACAGAAGATGGAAGCGTACGAGTGCGGTATTCCTACCCGTGGTAAATCATGGATGCAGTTCCGGGTGGGTTACTATCTGTTTGCCATCCTGTTTCTGATGTTCGACGTGGAGACGGTATTTCTGTTTCCATGGGCAGTCATTGCCCGCGACCTGGGAATAGCGGGATTGCTTAGTATCTTATTTTTCTTACTTATCCTGGTATTAGGACTTGCCTACGCATGGCGGAAAGGAGCATTGGAATGGAAAGAATAAAAAAGCCCAAAATAAAGTCTATCCCGTATGAAGAATTTACGGATAATGAAACGTTGGAGAAACTCGTTCGCGAACTTAATGCCGGAGGTGCCAATGTCGCCCTCGGCGTACTGGACGATTTCATCAACTGGGGACGCAGCAATTCGCTGTGGCCGCTTACGTTTGCAACAAGCTGTTGCGGTATCGAGTTCATGGCACTGGGTGCCGCGCG
Source organism: Bacteroides timonensis (assembly GCF_000513195.1). Classification (GTDB taxonomy): domain Bacteria; phylum Bacteroidota; class Bacteroidia; order Bacteroidales; family Bacteroidaceae; genus Bacteroides; species Bacteroides timonensis. Next base: position 370,491 of record NZ_CBVI010000001.1, read on the forward strand.
CTATGACATGGCGCGTTTCGGATTTGAAGTAGCCCGTGCCAGTCCGCGCCAGGCAGATATGATTATGGTGTGCGGAACTATCACAAATAAGATGGCGCCTGTACTGAAACGTCTATACGATCAGATGCCGGACCCGAAATACGTGGTTGCCGTGGGTGGATGCGCCGTTAGCGGCGGACCGTTCAAGAAATCCTATCACGTAGTGAATGGAGTAGATAAGATTCTACCGGTGGATGTGTACATCCCGGGATGTCCCCCCCGTCCGGAAGCGTTCTACTACGGCATGATGCAGTTGCAACGCAAAGTGAAGATAGAGAAATTCTTCGGCGGAGTGAACCGGAAGGAACCGAAACCGGATAGTGACGAGTGATGAGCTACAATAACGAAACATAATCAAAATATGGATAATATACGATTTATAGAACCTGCGGACTTGCATGCCGAAATGCTCCGCCTGCGCCAAGAACAGCAGATGGACTTTCTGGAATGCCTGACCGGTATGGACTGGGGAGAAACAACCGACAAAGACACGCCGGACACGCCGCGTGGTTTAGGAGTGGTTTATCATCTGGAATCCACCACTACCGGAGAACGTTTAGTCGTACGCACCGCTACCTTGGACCGCGAGAATGCCGAGTTACCCAGTGTCAGTGACATCTGGAAAGCAGCTGATTTCCTGGAGCGTGAAGTATACGATTTCTACGGTATCGTCTTCATCGGACATCCCGACATGCGCCGCCTCTACCTGCGTAACGACTGGGTAGGACACCCTATGCGTAAGGACAATGATCCGGAAAAGGACAATCCGCTACGTATGGACAATGAAGAAACCATTGATACCACTACCGAACTGGAACTTAGCCCGGATGGTACAATAAAGAATAAAGAACAGATACTCTTCGGAGACGAAGAATATGTTGTGAACATCGGTCCGCAACACCCTGCCACGCACGGCGTAATGCGTTTCCGTGTATCACTGGAAGGTGAAACCATCGAGAAGATAGACGCCAACTGCGGCTACATCCACCGGGGCATCGAGAAGATGTGCGAAAGCCTCACCTACCCGCAGACATTGGCACTGACCGACCGTCTGGATTATCTGGGCGCACATCAGAACCGCCACGCCCTTTGCGCATGCATCGAGCAGGCTATGGGCATTGAAGTGAGCGACCGCGTGAAGTATATCCGTACCATCATGGACGAATTGCAACGTATAGACTCTCACTTGCTGTTCTACTCCTGTCTCGCAATGGACCTTGGTGCCCTGACCGCATTCTTCTATGGTTTCCGCGACCGCGAGAAGATACTCGACATCTTCGAGGAAACCTGCGGCGGACGCCTTATTATGAACTACAACACTATCGGTGGCGTGCAGGCCGACCTGCATCCCAACTTCCAGAAACGAGTGAAAGAGTTCATCCCCTACCTGCGTGGCATCATCCACGAATATCATGAGGTGTTCACCGGCAATATCATTGCCCGGCAGCGCCTGAAAGGCGTAGGAGTACTGAGCCGTGAAGATGCCATCGCTTTCGGAGCTACAGGTGGTACAGGACGTGCCAGCGGCTGGGCTTGCGACGTCCGTAAACGCCATCCCTACGGAGTATACGACAAAGTGGACTTCAAAGAAATCGTTTATACCGAAGGCGACTCCTGGGCACGCTACATGGTTCGTATGGACGAAATCATGGAAAGTATGAATATCCTTGAGCAACTCATTGATAACATCCCCGAAGGCCCGTATCAGGAAAAGATGAAACCCATCATCCGTGTACCCGAAGGACAGTATTATACTGCCGTAGAAGGTAGCCGTGGTGAGTTCGGCGTCTTCCTGGAAAGCCACGGCGACAAGACTCCGTACCGTCTGCATTTCCGCAGCACGGGATTACCGCTGGTAAGCACCGTAGATACCATTTGCCGCGGAGCAAAGATTGCCGACCTGATTGCAATCGGGGGAACGCTGGATTACGTAGTGCCGGATATTGATAGGTAAGTATTAAGTATTAACTATTAAGTATTAAGTATTAATTCTATGCAGAATGAGGACGCAGCCAATTAATATTTAATACTTAAAACCTAATAACTAGAATAACGTGTTTGACTTTAGTATAGTAACCAACTGGATACACCAGACGCTGACTTCCCTGATGCCGGAAGGTCTGGCGATATTCCTCGAATGTGTAGTGATAGGCGTGTGCATCATTTTGATGTATGCCGTACTCGCCATCATTCTGATTTACATGGAGCGCAAGATATGTGCTTTCTTCCAGTGCCGTCTCGGTCCGAACCGTGTAGGTAAATGGGGTAGCATTCAGGTCATCTGCGACGTGTTGAAAATGCTGACCAAAGAAATCTTCACTCCGAAAGCTGCCGACCGTTTCCTCTACAACCTGGCACCGTTCATGGTGATCATAGCTTCATTCCTGACATTTGCCTGCCTCCCTATCAATAAAGGTATGGAAGTGCTGAATTTCAATGTAGGTGTATTCTTCCTGCTGGCAGCATCCAGTATAGGTGTACTGGGTATTCTGCTGGCCGGCTGGGGATCCAATAATAAGTTTTCATTGATCGGAGCCATGCGAAGCGGAGCACAGATCATCTCGTACGAGTTGTCTGTAGGACTGAGTATATTGACTATGGTAGTGCTGATGGGTACAATGCAGTTCTCTGAAATTGTAGAAGGACAGGCTGACGGATGGTTCATCTTCAAAGGACACATTCCGGCAGTGATCGCTTTCGTTATCTATCTGATAGCCGGAAACGCGGAGTGCAACCGTGGTCCGTTCGACTTGCCGGAAGCGGAAAGTGAACTGACGGCAGGATACCACACCGAATATAGCGGTATGCACTTCGGTTTCTTCTACCTGGCCGAATATCTGAACCTGTTTATTGTAGCCAGCGTGGCTGCCACCATCTTCCTGGGCGGCTGGATGCCGTTTCATATTGTAGGGCTGGATGGCTTCAACGCTGTGATGGATTATATTCCGGGCTTCATCTGGTTCTTCGGCAAGGCATTCTTCGTAGTATTCCTGCTGATGTGGATTAAATGGACATTCCCCCGCTTGCGTATCGACCAGATCCTGGCATTGGAATGGAAGTATCTGGTACCCATCTCGATGGTAAACCTCATCCTGATGGTACTGATTGTTGTATTTAAACTGCACTTTTAGCCGGCGTAGCGCCGAGGCAGGGTTCCCTTCGGTAAAATTAAATATTAAGAGATTATGAAAGATAAGAACGAAACATACAGTTATTTGGGCGGACTTGTGCACGGCATCGGCTCCTTGCTGACGGGTATGAAAACTACCATGACCGTCTTCTGCCGCCGGAAGGTGACGGAGCAATACCCGGAGAACCGTGCGACGCTGGAGATGTTCGACCGTTTCCGCGGTACGCTGACCATGCCGCACAATGACCGGAACGAACACCATTGCGTAGCGTGCGGACTGTGCCAGATAGCATGTCCCAACGATACCATCAAGGTGACAAGTGAAATGATAGAGACTGGGGACGGCAAGAAAAAGAAGATATTGGCAAAGTATGAATACGACCTCGGTTCGTGCATGTTCTGCCAACTTTGTGTCACTGCTTGTCCGCACGATGCGATTACGTTTACTACAGACTTTGAGCATGCGGTGTTCGACCGTACAAAGCTGGTGAAGACGTTGAACCATCCGGGCAGTCATGTAGAAGAGAAAAAGAAACCGGAGTGACTCAATTCCCCCCCCTCCGACCTCCCCCGTTATCGGGGGAGAGCAACCTCCCGGGAGGAGGAGAATTAAGATAGAATCAAGAATAATAAAGTAAAAAGAATATGGAAATAACCCTTGAAACCGTAGTATTCTACTTTCTGGCAGTGTTCATCAGCGTGTGTTCCATTCTCACTGTGACTACACGCCACATGGTACGCTCGGCAACGTATCTGCTGTTCACGCTTTTCGGCACGGCAGGCATCTACTTCCTGCTGGGCTACACATTTCTGGGCTCGGTACAAATCATGGTTTATGCCGGCGGTATTGTTGTGCTCTACGTCTTCTCCATCCTGCTGACCAGTGGCGAAGGAGACCGTACTACCGACAAGTTGAAACGTAGCAAACTGTTGGCCGGTCTGGGCGCAACCGTAGGTGGTGCCATCATCGTAGTATTCATTACGTTGAAACATAAATTCCTCGTTACTACCGATCTTGTACCGCTGGAAATCAACATCAAGACTATCGGACACTCTATGCTGAGTAGTGACAAATTCGGTTATCTGCTTCCCTTCGAGGCAGTCAGCATTCTGTTGCTGGCATGTATCGTAGGTGGGTTGGTGATTGCACGTAAACGCTAAAAACAATTGATTATGATTCACATGGAATATTATCTGATAGTTTCGGCTATCATGTTTTTCGCCGGTATCTACGGGTTCTTCACCCGCCGCAACACACTGGCGATACTTATCAGCATCGAGTTGATACTGAATGCTACGGATATCAACTTCGCAGTATTCAACCGTTTCCTTTTCCCCGACGGACTGGAAGGGTATTTCTTTGCCCTGTTCTCCATTGCCATCTCGGCAGCCGAAACGGCAGTAGCTATCGCGATTATGATCAACATCTACCGTAATATACGAAGCATCCAAGTCGGTAAACTGGACGAAATGAAGTGGTAGCCTTACTATGCACACACCCTGCATAGGTCAGCGCACGCACCCTGCATAGTACGCTTGATATAGATAATAAAAATAATAACTGATAAAATGAAGTATATATGGAATATACAATTCTAATCCTGCTCCTCCCCTTGCTCTCCTTCCTCACGTTGGGGATTGGCGGCAAATGGATGACGCACCGGACGGCAGGCATCATCGGTACCACGGTATTGGCTGTGGTAGCCGTATTGAGCTACGCCACTGCCTGGCAGTATTTCTCCGCTCCGCGTCTGGCGGACGGCACTTTCGCCACACTTATGCCTTATAATGTGACGTGGCTGCCTTTCACCGAGACGCTGAGCATTGACCTAGGTATCCTGCTCGATCCTATTTCAGTAATGATGCTCATCGTCATCTCTACCGTGTCGCTGATGGTACATGTCTACTCTTTCGGCTACATGAAAGGTGAGCGCGGATTCCAACGTTATTATGCATTCCTCAGTCTCTTCACCATGTCCATGTTGGGTCTGGTGGTGGCTACCAATATCTTCCAGATGTATCTGTTCTGGGAGTTGGTGGGTGTTTCGTCTTACTTGCTCATCGGTTTCTACTATACGAAACCGTCTGCTGTCGCTGCAAGCAAGAAAGCGTTCATCGTTACCCGTTTTGCCGACCTGGGTTTCCTGATCGGTATCCTTATTTACGGTTATTATGCCGGAACTTACACCTTCCAGCCCGGTGAAATGGCATTGCTGAAAGGCGGTGCGACAATGATACCTCTGGCACTAGGACTTATGTTTATCGGTGGTGCCGGAAAGAGTGCCATGTTCCCGTTGCACATCTGGCTGCCGGATGCGATGGAAGGCCCGACACCCGTCAGCGCATTGATCCATGCAGCAACGATGGTAGTAGCCGGAGTTTATCTTGTGGCGCGAATGTTCCCGCTGTTCATCGGTTATGCACCCGACGTACTGCACCTGGTAGCTTACATCGGAGCGTTCACTGCATTCTATGCCGCTTCGGTAGCTTGTGTGCAAAGTGACATCAAGCGTGTGCTAGCATTCTCCACGATCTCACAGATTGGCTTTATGATGGTGGCGCTGGGAGTTTGTACTTCCGCTGATCCGCATCATGGCGGTCTGGGCTATATGGCCGGCATGTTCCACCTGTTCACGCACGCTATGTTCAAGGCATTGCTCTTCCTCGGCGCAGGTAGCATTATCCATGCGGTACACAGCAATGAAATGTCCGCCATGGGTGGGTTACGTAAATATATGCCTGTAACACATATCACATTCCTGATTGCATGTCTAGCCATCGCAGGTATCCCTCCGTTCTCCGGATTCTTCTCTAAAGACGAAATACTGACTGCATGCTTCCAGTTCAGTCCTGCTATGGGTTGGATTATGACAGCAATTGCCGCTATGACGGCATTCTATATGTTCCGCCTCTATTACGGCATCTTCTGGGGGGGCGCAGCGCCCCGGCAAGAGTCGCCGAGCGATGAGAGCCACACGCCGCACGGAAACTTGGCTGAAGTGCCTCACCTCCACGAAAGCCCGCTGGCTATGACTATCCCGCTGATGTTTCTTGCCGTTGTTACTATCGGAGCCGGTTTCATCCCCTTCGGTAAATTCATCTCTTCCAACGGTACAGCCTACGAAATACATCTCGACTGGGCGGTGGCAGGTACCAGCATTGCTATAGCTGTCATCTCCATCGCAATTGCCACAGCCATGTACGCACGGGCAAAGCAACCCGTTGCCAATGCCCTTGCCCGTCGTTTCCGCGGATTATGGACAGCTGCATATCATCGCTTCTATATCGATGAAGTGTACCAGTTCGTAACTCACAAAATAATCTTTGGTTGCATCTCCCGCCCCATCGCCTGGTTCGACCGCCACGTAGTAGACGGTTTCTTCAACTTCCTTGCCTGGAGTGCCAATGCCACCAGTGATGAGATACGCGGTCTGCAAAGTGGACAAATTCAACAGTACACTTACGTATTCCTGTTGGGTACGCTGGCGTTGATATTGTTATTGCTGCTATAAGAGATATTTCAATCGTAAATAGTAAATCGTTAAATCGTAAATATAAAGATGAACATATTAAGTATTTTTGTTCTCATCCCCCTGTTGATGTTACTTGGTCTCTGGCTGAGTCGCAACATCAAGCAGATACGCACGGTGATGGTGACAGGTGCATCGGCATTAGTGTTGGCCGCCGTAGGCCTAACCACTGCTTATCTGCAAGCGCGTGCCGCCGGAGACACAGCCGAAATGCTCTTCCGCGCGGATGTACCCTGGTATCCGGCACTCAACATACACTACTCCGTGGGAGTAGACGGCATTTCAGTAGCCATGCTGCTGCTCTCTGCCATCATAGTCTTCACCGGTACTTTCGCCTCCTGGCGCCTGCAACCGTTGACGAAAGAATATTTCCTTTGGTTCACCCTGCTCTCTCTGGGTGTGTTCGGCTTCTTCATTTCTACGGACCTGTTCACCATGTTCATGTTCTATGAAGTAGCACTGATTCCGATGTACCTGCTTATCGGTGTATGGGGATCAGGACGTAAGGAATACTCTGCCATGAAACTGACACTGATGTTGATGGGTGGTTCCGCATTCCTGCTTATTGGCATTCTGGGTATCTATTTCGGTTCCGGTGCCACCAGTATGAACCTGCTGGAAATTGCCCAATTGCATAATATTCCTATCGAACAGCAACGCATTTGGTTCCCGCTTACCTTCCTCGGTTTCGGTGTACTCGGTGCATTGTTCCCGTTCCACACATGGAGCCCCGACGGTCACGCTTCGGCGCCTACTGCCGTAAGTATGCTCCATGCAGGTGTACTGATGAAACTTGGTGGTTACGGTTGTTTCCGTATCGCCATGTATCTGATGCCTGAAGCTGCTCAGGAACTCGGCTGGATATTCCTGATACTGACGGGTATCTCCGTTGTCTACGGTGCCTTCTCGGCTTGTGTACAGACAGATTTGAAATATATTAATGCCTACTCTTCCGTATCTCACTGCGGCCTTGTACTCTTCGCCATCCTGATGATGAACCAAACGGCTTGTACCGGTGCTGTCCTACAAATGCTCAGCCACGGATTGATGACTGCCCTGTTCTTTGCCCTCATCGGTATGATATACGGTCGTACCCACACACGCGACGTACGTGAGCTTTCGGGATTGATGAAAATCATGCCTTTCCTTGCTGTCTGTTACGTCATTGCCGGACTTGCCAATCTCGGACTTCCGGGACTCAGCGGTTTCGTTGCCGAGATGACCATCTTCAACGGTGCTTTCCAGCATGCGGATGTTTTCCACCGTACGTGGACAATCATTGCCTGTACCAGTATCGTGATTACCGCAGTCTATATCCTCCGGCTGGTTGGCAAAATATTGTATGGTACTTGCACCAACAAGCACCATCTGGCACTGACTGACGCCACCTGGGATGAGCGCACTGCCGTGATTATTCTCATCGTCTGCGTTGCAGGTCTCGGTCTTGCTCCGTTATGGATCAGCAATATGATCGGAGACAGTGTGCTACCGGTAGTCAGCGCATTTTAATGAAGAACTAATAATGAAGAATGAAGAATTATCGCACGGCATCATAGCACAGCCAAATTCTTCATTCTTAATTCTTAATTATTAATTTAATAGATATGGATTATTCCCAATTCCTTATTCTCAAAGAAGAGCTTTCGCTGATAGCTGTCATCGTGATTCTCTTCGTGGCCGACCTCTTCATGAGCCCTGACGCTCATAAGAAGGACGGTAACCCACGGCTCAATACCATGCTGCCCGTCGTGTTGCTCACGATACACACGTTAATTACCATCATCCCCGGTCCGGCTGCCGATGCTTTCGGTGGCATGTACCATAACGCCCCGATACAAAGCATCGTGAAGTCCATCCTCAGCGTAGGTACGCTGATTGTTTTCCTGATGGCACACGAGTGGCTGAAGCTGCCGGACACCATCATCAAACAAGGTGAATTCTATATGCTGACACTCTGCACGTTGCTGGGTATGTACTTCATGATTTCCGCAGGACACTTCCTGATGTTCTTCATCGGACTGGAAACAGCAAGTATCCCGATGGCTGCATTGGTTGCTTTCGACAAGTACCGCCATCACTCTGCCGAAGCCGGTGCCAAATACATCCTCACCGCACTTTTCTCCAGCGGACTGTTGCTTTATGGCATCTCGCTTATTTACGGAACGGTAGGCACTCTCTATTTCGATGATATCCCAGCCCACCTGGACGGCAACGCCCTGCAAATAATGGCATTTGTCTTTTTCTTCTCCGGCATGGGGTTCAAGCTTTCCCTTGTTCCTTTCCACCTCTGGACGGCAGACGTGTACGAAGGTGCCCCGAGCGTAGTAACCGCTTATTTGAGTGTGATTTCTAAAGGATCGGCAGCTTTCGTATTAATGACTATCCTTATCAAGACATTCGCCCCGATGGTGGATCAATGGCAGGAAGTTCTTTATTGGGTTATCATAGCTTCTATCACCCTTGCCAACCTTTTCGCCCTACACCAGGAAAACCTGAAACGATTGATGGCATTTTCCAGTATCTCGCAGGCAGGATACATCATGTTGGGTGTGATTGCCGGAACAGGGCAGGGTATGGCATCATTGGTGTATTATGTACTTATTTACATGTTCGCCAACCTCTCTGTATTTGCAGTGATTACGATCATCGCCCTGCGCGCCCATCGCTTCACTCTTGAAGAGTATAACGGACTGTACAGTACCAATCCAAAACTGGCATTCCTTATGACGCTCGCCCTGTTCTCACTGGCAGGTATTCCTCCGTTCGCAGGCTTCTTCTCGAAGTTCTTTATCTTCGCGGCAGCTTTCCAGGGTGGTTTCCATCTGCTGGTGTTCATCGCATTGGCAAATACGATTATTTCACTCTATTACTATCTGAAGATTGTGAAGTCCATGTATATCAACAAGAGTGATGAGCCTATCGCCACTTTCCGCAGCGATAATTATACGCGTGCAAGCCTTATCATCTGTACGCTCGGTATTATTGTATTGAGCCTTGCGAGCGTGGTTTATCAATCCATCGACAAGTTCTCGTTCGGACTGAATTAGTTACAAGCTACGAGCTACAAAGCTACAAGCTACGAGTGGCCGCGCTATCACACCGCAAGGCACTCGTAGCTTGTAGCTCGTAGCTCGTAACTTTTGTGGCTCGTAGCTGAATTATTCCAGCGGTAAGATAAACCAGAATGTTGAGCCTTTGCCCAGCTCACTATCCACACCAATCTTACCTCCCAATTGCTCGATGATGCTCTTGCTGATGGAAAGCCCCAGCCCTGTGCCCTGCACAAAAGAGTTCAGTTTGATGAAGCGGTCGAATACCTTGCGACAAGCTTCGGGAGCAATGCCAATACCAGTGTCTGTCACATATACCCGTAAATGCTTTTCATCCGGCTTATCATATCCGATCCGGATGTTGCCTGTGGTAGTGAACTTAATGGCATTATTTACAAAGTTGGAGACCACCTGGTGTAAGCGGTTAGGATCATTGACTATGATGCATTGCGGCAAGGCCGGTTCAAAGATAAGTTCCACTCCCGGCTTCACCCTCAGCCGCATGGAGCGCGCAATATCCCCGCACAAAGTATTCATGTCGAAATCCCTGAATTTGAAGTCAAAAGTCCCCGCCTCTATCTTCGACAGGTCCAGAATATCTGAAATCAGTTGGAGCAACAGTTCATTATTCTCCTCTACCATTTTAGCGTATTCCCGCTTTTCCTCCGGATCCTCCGCCTCTACCAGTAAGCTTGAAAAGCCGACAATGGCATTCAGCGGTGTACGTATCTCATGACTCATATTCGCTAGGAATGCACTTTTCAGCCGATCTGCCTCTTCAGCTTTCTCCTTGGCTTCAATCAGCTTCTTTTCCGTCTCCTTCAACTCGGTGATATCGTAATTGACACCGATTACCTCAATCAGGCCATTCGCCGGATCATAACGGTTGAGCACTACATTCATGCGCACCCAGTTCCATTTACTCAATGTTCCGAGCCTCAGCACACGTACTTCACTCTTGAAACTTGTCGCTTCTCCCTTTTTAGCCTTTTCAAGGAAGCCCAGTACACGGGTCCTGTCTTCCGGATGCATCTTATCATAGGCGCCGACAACCTCAGCCAACTGCACGTTCTCATCTTCACCCATATTTTTGAACCATTGCTTAATGGCATATCCTTCCCGGGTGAGCAGATTTAATTTGGCATACCCCACTTTGGCGTAGTCAGATATCAATAAGAAGAAGTTTTCAAAATCATGAATACGGCTGATAGAACTAAGCCGCTCCGTATTATCAATGTTGATCAGTACAAAGCCGCTACAATTACCTTTGGTATCATATATCTTGCTAATCTTGGTATAAAGCTCGATTTTCCCCTTCTTTCCCGATCCATAGTATCCCCGTATGCCGGCAAATTCATAATCCTGCGAAAAATCGAGTTCATCCTCAACCCGCATCCGTTCACGTATATCTATCGGCACATTGGGGTTCTCGTAGAAATTCACGCCAAGCACATCCTTCTTACCGGCAATTCCAAATATTTCCAGATCCTTATTGTTGAGGTCAATCAGGCAGCCATCTTTATCATAGATTTCCACACCTACCGGAATATTGGAGAAGAGATTGCGCAAAAGCTTCTCACTGTGATCCAGTGCCATATAGGTCTTCCGCATCTCCGTAACATCCATATATAGGCAGACCAATTCCTCTGGATCAGGAGAATAAATAACGCAATGGCAAGTTTTACCGGTAAGTTCAAAGTACTCGTCCTGCTCCCTGTACGTATTCCTATTGTGTATCTCGGACAAGACCCTCATCTTCTCAGCCATCTTTGTTTTCGAATAAATCTCTGAAGCCAAACGGTCTTTATACCTCTCAAGAGGCATGCCGCATAAATCAGAACTGAACTGGTTCGCGTCCGTAATGAGATAATCCGCCGGACACCCCTCCCCATCAAACATGACAGAAAGGCGTATATACCCCATAGGCATATACTTGTACAAGTTACGCAAGAAAGAACGCTCACGCTCCGCCTCATCCCTGGCACGGCGCAGGTTGATACATATACTGATAATATTGGCAAGGGAAGAGAACCACTGATAATCTTCATTATTCCATCTATGCTCCTTTTCCACCAGGTCAATGCCTATATATCCCCAAATGCGTTCAGTATTCCGCAAAGGGATCGCCATCAGCGACTTGGTGCCTCGCGCCGACAATATCCGGCGTTCCGGTCCGGCCTCTTCGGGCAATTCCGCCAAAGAGTTCAATAAGATAGGTTTATCCGCCATTATCCGGCCATTCCACCATTCCATTCCCCGCGTATCGGCATCTTGCGGGAAATCGATCTCCGGGGCTACTCCCGTAGCGAACACTTCATACGTACAGCTCTGAGCGGCGGGGCGCTCCCCGCCGTATTCAATGATATATACGCGCCCTCCATGGAAGAGTTCAAGGACATCCCTCAGCACTTTCGGGATAACTTCATCCAGGCATTTGTCTTTCAAGAAATTACGCAGGGAATTTGATACGGCATGTTGCCGGAACAATAAAGCGTTGAATTGCTTCAGGGTGTTTTCGGCCTCCGTATTCTCCGGAACCCCGATTACCTGAAGGATGCCAAAAGCCTTTAAATGCCCGTCTTCAGTTACCCATTTCTCTCCTAAGCGGGAACGAATCCAAACCACACCGCGTGCGGCATAGATGGGAAAGATCTGTTCGTATACCTCTATTTCTTCTATTGAAAGAAATTCACGACTGATGCGTTCACGATAATCCTCGCGTATACACATCCCGAATTCACGGAAGGCCAGAGTATCCCCCTTCATACCAAGCAAATTGCATATATACTCGGAGCAAAGATACTCCCGGGTAGCAAAGTCAGCTTCCCACCATCCTATTTGTCCGATAGTGGAGAGGCGACGAAAACGTTCGGATTCTTGTGAGGGGACAACACTCATATCAATTACGCATTAAAGTTCGAGATAATGCAAAGATAATGTTTACTTCTGGAATTTGTCCTCATTCCCGGCAACAAAAAAGAGTAGCGGGCACAGCAAGTAATGAGTAAGCCGATAGCCTAAGACTTCTTTAACTCGGGATGCACGAACACGAAGCGTGCTCCCGCTTGGTATGCCGTATCGACATACACCCGTCCGCCCACCAGCTCGGCGATGCGGCGGCAGATGCTCAATCCCAGCCCCGTGCCCTGCTTGAAGTTGTTCAGCTTCTCGAAGCGTTCGAAGACGGTCTCCGCCTTGTCGGCAGGAATGCCGCTGCCGGTGTCGGTGACGGAGAACTCGACGCCGCCATCCTCCAGCGGACGATATTTCAGCGTGATGCTGCCCCGCTCGGTATATTTGCAGGCATTGGTCAGGAAGTTGGTCAGCACCTGCTGCAGGCGTACGGCATCGGTCTGCAGGGTGAGGGTGGAGGCGGTGCCGGCAGGCTCGTCCAGCTTCAGCTCCACGCCGGGAACCACGCGCGAGGCGATGCTCCGGAGCGTTCCGCGGCACAGTTCGCCCACTGCCACGGAGGCGAGGGTCAGCGTGTAAGTGCCGCTTTCCAGCTTCGAAAGGTCCAGCACGTCGTTCACGAGCGTGGACAGCAAATCGGTGTTCACGTGGATGAGGTTGAGGTATTCGCGGCGCTCCTCCGGCGTCAGTCCCAGGTCTTCTTCGGAATTCACCACGTCGCTGAAGCCCACGATGGCGTTGAGGGGCGTGCGTATCTCATGACTCATGTTCTGCAGGAAGACGGACTTCTGCTGGTTGGCATACTCGGCAGCCTCGCGGGCACGGTCGGCCTCCATGCGGGCGCGGTCGGCGGCAAAGCGCAGTTCTTCGGCCTCGTTGCGGGCACGCAGGGCGATGTTGCGCTCCTTCTGCAGGCGGACGATGCTCTTGCGGCGCTGCATGGTGTAGATGAAGATGAAGACAATCAGGCTGCCGGAGAAGATGATGAGCACGGAGGTGATGGTGCTCTGCATCCGTTCGCGCTCCTCGGCGGCGGCGGCACGCTCCTTCTGGCGGAGGACTTCCGTGCGGTTGCGCTCCAAGTCGGACTGTTGCTGCTTCAGGGCGAGGTCGGAGTTCTTGAGTTTCAGTTCGGCGGCCTGCAGGTTCAGGCGGTCGCGCTCCTTGTCGGCCTCCATCAGGCTGCGCTCGTCGGCCAGCTGGCGGAGGCGCATCTCGCTGTTTTGCAAGGCAAGGCGGTTCTTTTCGGCTTCGAGGCGGGTGTTGTCGAAGCGGGTGGCGTATTCGGTCAACATGTTGTTCAGTTCATCGCTGTTCTGCTTCGCTTTCAGCGAGTCCCACTTCAGAAGCCATCGGTAGGCCTCCCGGTAATTGCCCGTCGCCGCCTCCAGCTGATATCGGGCACTGTAATAAGTATCTGTCTCAGGGATGGAGTCCAGACAGATCCTTGCACGGGCATAATCTCCGGCCAGCCGATAGTAGTTGGTCTTGATGCCTGCATAAATGGAGGCCGTACCGCCCCAGATAGGGTATTCTTTTCTCAAGCTGTCATGCATCTGCAGGTATCTGCCTGCTTCTTTCACGTCGCCTTTCTTACTATAGAACCGTGCCAGATAGAGAATGGGCAACATCTTCCTCTGTCCTCCGGGCGCAGTGTCCAGGGCTTTCTTCAGATACTGCTCGGCAGTTTCATCGTCGCCGAGAGCAATGCTGATATCTCCCATCGCCTGATACATGGCAGAAAGCTCGCCTTTGTTCCCCTGTTTCTCCAAGACCTCCGCCGCCAGCCGGTAGTAGTTCAGGGCAGCCTTGTTATTACGCATCAGCCTGTAGACGTTTCCATAATGGCGGTAGGCATAGGCAAGCCCGTAGGGGTTGTCCAGGCGCACGGCCTCTGCCTGATAGAGCTGCACCTCGGCCAAGGCTTCCACGGATTTCATCTTCCTCAGATAGAAGGTAATCAGCCGGTTCCATCCGCTGAAGACGTACTGCTGGTGGGGCGTCTTCACGGCGAAGTCCCTCAGCTGCCGGACGGCATCTTTCAGCGCGGGCAGGTCGTCGTTGCTGTAGTAATGGTCCACCTTCAGATGCAGGGCGAGGCATTGCGCCTTGCTGTCGTCCTTCCGCGCCGCCCACCGGAAGAGGGTGTCAGCCATGGCGAGCGCCTGTTTCTGGCGCACCACCTTCACGCACTTCTGCTGGTAGGCGAAAAGCTCGTCGTCTATCTTGTAGATGTTATGCTGGGCAAGGAGAGGGAAAGCCCCCATGCACAGCAAGAGTACGATATGTATCAATCTTCTAACCACAACTGCTTCTTCATCTTTTGCTTGTTCTGATAAACGTGTGTGCCCAACGGACACGCAAAAATAGAATAAAAAAGCTGTAAATGCAATGACTTCTACCTGAAATATTTTGATACACAGGCATTTTGGCAACACATAAACAATAACTTCGTAAATGTTCTTGAGAGTCTCCGCACTCAGGATGACAAGACGGGTGCCGTATGTGACCTTATACGGGTGCCGTATCAGACTTTATACGGGTGCCGTATCAGACCTTATACGGGTGCCGTATCAGACTTTATACGGGTGCCGTATCAGACCTTATACGGGTGCCGTATATTACCGTATACGGATGCCGTATGTTAAGAGCGCGCTCTAAAGTCTCATTTATCCGCAATCCTGCCCATCATCATTGTCCTATATCTCCGGAGCAGAAGCCGTAACCTCCTTGTAACTGAAAAGACACCGGAATGTACGACTTATGTATTTCCTCCGTAATACAAACGCCTCATCTTTGCAGCGAATTAAGAAACGCATATAAAGATGAGTATGAAACTTGACTTAGGAAGAATCTTCTTCCTTATTTTATTCCTAACCCTCTCCACCATGGCTGCCCTGGCAGGCACCATCAAAGGAACCATCACCGACAAGCAGACCCGCGAGCCGCTGACCGGAGCCACCGTGCAAGTGGCAGGAACTGCGCAAGGCGCCGTGGCAGACATCGACGGCAACTACTCCCTCGACCTGAAGAACGGCACCTACACGCTGACCGTGAAATACGTAGGCTACAAGGACATCGCCCTGACCACCGTAAGGGTGAAAGGCGAAACCCTGCTGAACTTCGAGATGGAAAGCGACGCGCAAGCCCTGGGCGAAGTGTCCGTCGTTGCCAAGAAGAACCTGGAGAACGAACGCGCCCTGCAGATGGAACGCCGGCAAGCCACCCTCGCCATCGAGAACCTCGGTTCCAAGGAGATGGGCATCAAAGGCATCAGCAACGTGCAGGAAGGCGTAAAGAAGATTACGGGCATCTCCATCGCCGGCGCCGGACAGCTGATTGTACGCGGACTGGGCGACCGCTACAGCACCACCACGCTGAACGGGCTGCCCATCGCCTCGCCCAACCCGGACAACAAGCTGATTCCGCTCGACCTCTTCCCCGCCTCCACCGTGCAGAACATCACCGTGAGCAAGGTCTATGACGCCTCCGCCTTCGCCGACTACAGCGGCGCGCACATCGACATCAATACCAAAGAGAACATAACCGAAGACTTCTTCAACATCGGCCTCAACGTAGGCGGAGCGTTCAACACGCTCGGCAAGGACCGCTACCAGATGGACCGCGCCGGATCGCTCTTCAAGAGCCCCTCCGTGGACCAGGCGGCCCTCGGCATGAGCCTGACGGAGTTCGACCACTACGTCACCACCAGGAACATCTTCGACACCTCCTTTGCCACACAGAAGAAAAGCTCACTGCCCGACTTCAGCGGCAACCTCGGCTTCGGCAAGAACATCGGCATCGGTAACCAAACCCTGAGCATCCTCGTCTCCGCCAGTGCCGGAAACGGGTATCAGAACATGGACAACGCCTTCTACAAGACATTGGAAGCCACGGGAAACGTGCAGGACGACTTCTCCTACGACAGCTACGCCAACGAGCTGAAGCTCGCCGCATTGGGCTACGTGGGATATACGCTGCGCAAGCACGACCGTCTGGGCTACACCTTCTTCTATGCCCGCAACGCCATCGACACCTACCAGCGCCGCGAAGGCGTGGACGCCGAAGGTCATGAACTGACCGGAAGCAACAACACCACGCACATCTACAGCCTGCAGAACCACCAGCTGAACGGCACGCACTACTTCGGCAAGAACGACCGCTGGGAACTGGCTTGGGGCGGCTCGTACAGCAAGACGGGCAGTGAAGAGCCCGACCGCCGGCAGGTGATGTACGTGAAAGACGAAGACGGCAGCCTCAGCCTCTTCAAGCTGAACCGGCAGGAGACCATGCGCTACTTCGGCTCACTGGACGAGGAGGAATGGAACGGCAACCTCTCGCTGAAATGGAAGTGGGGCGAAAACAACTTCTTGCGCGCCGGCTTCAGCTACAAGGACAAGAGCCGCGACTACAGCGCCACCCGCTTCTACTACAACCTGAACAAGCTGAACCCCACCATCAGCAGCATCTACGACACCGACGGCTTCCTCAACCAAGAGAACATCGCCAACGGCAACCTCGTGGTGCAGCGCGTGATGCAGCCCAAAGACAGCTACCGCGCAGGCAACCAAATCTACTCCGGCTATCTGCTGGCCGACTTCTACCCCACAGACCTGCTGCTCGTCAACCTCGGCGTGCGCTACGAAATAAGCAAGCAATGGGTGGACTATGCCACCGACGGCGGCGACTGGTATGCCAAGCAGAGCAAGCTGAGCAAGAACGACCTCTTCCCCACCATGAACCTGAAATATACGGTGAACGATGCCAACAGCATCCGCTTCTCCGCCTCACGCACCGTCACCCGCCCGTCGTTCATCGAGATGGCTCCGTTCCTCTATCAAGAGGCCTACGGCTCGGCGCAAGTCCGTGGTAACGACGAGCTGGAGAACGGCTACAACTATAACTTCGACCTGCGCTACGAACTCTTCGGCAAGAACGGCGACATGCTGTCCGTGACCGGTTACTTCAAGTACCTCGACAAGCCCATCGAACGCATCCAGGCGTTGCAGGGAGGTGCCACGCTGCACAGTTTCCAGAATGCCGACAACGGCATGGCAGGCGGCGTGGAAGTGGAATTCCGCAAGCAACTGGTGAAAGACCTGCGCCTCGGCGCCAACGCCTCCTATATGTACACCAACGTGAAGCTGCCCGAAGGCGGCGCCTACACCAACAAGGAACGGCAGCTGCAAGGCGCATCACCCATCCTTGCCAATGCCGACCTCACCTACTCCCCCCGCTTCGGCGAGGACAAGCAGCTGAACCTCGCACTGCTCTACAACCTGCAAGGCAGCCGCATCCATGCGGTAGGCGTTTCCGAATTGGGCGACATCAAGCAACAAACCCAGCACACGCTGAACTTCAGCGCCGGCTACAGCCTGAACAAGCATTTCAGCCTGAAGCTGCAAGTGAACGACCTGCTGAACAGCAGCGTCATCTTCAAGCAAGACGTGCCCACCACCGGACAGGAAGTGGAAGTGGAACGCTACAAGAAGGGTAGCAACTTCGAGATTGGAGTGAACTACAAACTGTAGAACGAAACAATAGGTATAAACAAAAATAGATTGTATTATCAAAACAATGAACATTATGAAATCATTCAAACTCTTTGCACTGGCTCTTGCAGCCATGACCTCTTTCGCCGCTTGCAGCAGCGATGACGATGACAACAACAATGAAAACGGAAATGAAAGCGGAAACGTCGTTGCCGACGGAACCACCCTGAAAGGAATCATCTCCTCCGACGTAACCCTGAAAGCAGGCTACTCTTACAAGCTGAGCGGTGAATACATCGTGGAAGACGGCGCTACGCTGAACATCGAAGCCGGCGTAAAAATCACGGCCATCTATGATGACATCGTGGACTACATCCTCGTAAAACAAGGCGGCAAGATAAACGCCGTAGGTACAGCTTCGGCTCCCATCGTCATGACTTCCGAGAAAGAAGAACCGGGCGCATGGGGCGGCATCCACATCTGCGGAAAGGCCCACACCAATGCCGAGGGCGGCAAGGGAAGCTCTGAAATAGGCGGCGCCACTTATGGCGGCAATGATGATGCGGACAACTCCGGAACATTGCAATATATCCGTCTGGAATATACCGGCTATGCCTTCAATGAAGAAAAGGAAGCCAATGGTATCTCCTTCTACGGCGTAGGTAGCGGCACCACGGTTGACCATTGCCAGGCCTACAAAGGTTCTGACGACGGTTTCGAGTTCTTCGGCGGTTCGGTAAATGTAAGCAACATGGTAGTAGTGAGCTGTAGCGACGACTCCTTTGACTGGACGGAAGGCTGGAACGGCAAGGGTACTGACCTCGTGGCTTATCAGGAAGCATCAACAACCTTGGGTTACGATTGCGACTGCCTCATCGAAGCTGACAACAACGAAAACAACTACGCCGCCACTCCGGTTTCTCACCCCGTGCTGAAGAACTTGATTCTGGCAGGCAACGGCGGCAGCAAGCAAGGCATCCGTCTGCGTCGCGGCACTCAGGTAGAGATTGACAACGCCAAAGTTTGCGGCAAAGGCAAGACGCTTGCCGTAGAAAGCAAGGAAACTGAAGATGCGCTGAAAAACGGCACCTCCAAACTGACGAACATCACCCTCAGCAATGCACTAGACAGCAAAGAAAGCATCTACACCAACGACACTTTCACAGCAGCCGGAAACAAGGTGGACACTTCCCTCGCCTACGCTTCCTTCGATGCCATCAAGGCAGAATGTAGCTGGATGAGCGGCAACTGGGTGAAATAATAATGATGAACCGAATGATATCTCTGATATCACGGCTTGACAATTGAAGAAATAAATAAACTGTAAAACTTGACAATACTCCAATAACAAGAGAATCCTGCAAACTGCGATTGTTATCAGTTTGCAGGATTCTTCGCATATAGCTAAAAGGAGGTTAGTCCTTCAATATCGTCTTCCGGAAATCATCTCCGGATGGTGACTGGAACACATGCAGATCGAACGCGGAAATAATAGCCAACAGATGGTCGAAGACATCAGATTGCAAGTCTTCATAAGGTATCCAGGATGTGGTTGCAGAAAAGAAATACAGTTCCAACGGTATACCGTGATCGGTAGGTTGAAGCTGACGCACCATACAGGTCATATCATGATTTACACCCGGATGGCTCTTCAAGTAGCAATTCAGGTAAGCACGGAAGACACCGAGATTCGTCTGGCGACGCCCGTTCACAAGGATGGAGTTGTCGATATGATGTTCTTCATTATACTCCTTTATCACTTGTTCCGTCTGTTCAACGTAGTTTGCCAAGAGCTGTATCTTGCGATACTTTGCCAACATTTCGGGAGTACAGAACCGTACACTGTTCATATCGATATTGATAGAACGCTTGATGCGGCGTCCACCGCTCTCCTGCATGCCACGCCAGTTCTGGAAAGAGTCACTTACGAGCAGGTAAGGAGGAATGGTAGTGATGGTCTTGTCGAAATTGCGCACCTTCACCGTGTTCAATGACACTTCTATTACGTCACCATCCGCCCCATACTTAGGCATGGTGATCCAGTCTCCCACCTTCAGCATATTGTTGGCAGAAAGTTGCACACCGGAAACAAAGCCCATGATACTGTCCTTGAACACTAACATCAACACGGCAGCCGAAGCTCCCAGACCGGTGAGCAATACACCGGGTGAACGGTCAATCAGTATGCTGACAACAATGATACCCCCGACAAAATAAAGGATGACCTGCACTGTCTGCAAAAGTCCCTTCAAAGGGCGGTCACGGAACTGTTCCTTCTCGCTATATACGGTATAAACCGCAGTAAGCAAAGTGCTGAGAAAACCAAGAAACATTATAATAATAAAGATGAGGCAGAAACGCATAATAAGCGCCAACGTCGCCGATCCCGCATCGGAAAAAGCCAAGGGAAGCAGGATGTAAATAAGAATAGGTGCCACCATGCGGCTAAGGTGCACCATCACCTTCCGGTCGAAAACAATGTCATCCCAGGTAGCTTTTGTTTGTTTTACCAAACGCGAAACAACTTTCAGCAAGATCTTCCGGCAAATAGCATCTGCCAGATAAGCCACCAAGAGAACTCCCAGAAATGCAATAAATTGATCTAACTGGTCGGCCAATGACCGGCTGAAACCTAAAGTCTGAAGTCCTTCGTTAATTTGTTGTACAATGCTCATGATAGTAAGGGGATTATTATTAATACTTGTTCAGGAAGTCTCTTATATCTTCTTTTAACCACTGATACAAGTAAAGGTTCTTGTATCCGCTGTTCTTTTTCAACATCAGGCTGACGTTGGTCTGGCTATTCTCATAGCTGGTCAGTTCGTTATGGAATTGTTCGTTGTGGGCGGCCAGACGCTTGATTTCCTGTTCGCGCTCGCGACGCAGCACGGTGCATACGGGGATAAGAAGTTTCATCACAACACCATCCATGAGGTGATGCCCCTGTATGTAGAGATAAGTAGTATCAGGATTCAGTCCCAGCTTCTCCAGTTCCACACCCAAAGCCTCCACCGACTTGATATTTCGCGGAAAACGTCTGTGCATCTCGGAAAGCTTCTTGGCAACGGCACGCTGCACGGGTTCCAGTGTTCGTTCGGGATGATGTACATTGACTTCCTGCAAGCGGGTGCATGCATTGAAGTCATACATCGGAAAAGTATAAGTATCTCGTTGGCGATAGAACCAGACGTTCCAGAGAAAGAGCGGATAGACAATTTGCGAATAACGCTTTAGGAAAGCAGGAAAGTCAATCAGCATACGGTCGTTCAATGTAGCCTGTACGCAAACTTCGTGCAAGCTTTCAGCATAACAATGGAAATTCTCGATGGCATAAGCGTACGTCTGGAATATGTAGGGACTACTGTTTATCTTATGTGAAACACTCGTTTTGCCTTGTAACAGAAAGTCGTAGTCACTGTCCACACAGGCTATCAGGCTCTTGCCCAATTCAGTTGTATTCAGCGTATTCATCAGCACCATCTTTTTACCCTTGGCAAGAGAGGTAGCCGAAGGCAGCATCACCTGGAAATAATATTCATCTGTCTCGAACTCAGCCAACAATGTGCGCCAGAAAGCTACATCATCGTAACTTTCCACATACGCCACAATGCGACGCCGCGCCTTCTTGGGATAAAGCTTGTTGGCGGCATTGAAATAGGCAGAGGTAAGATTATGTTTTAAAGAAGTAGCCATAATAATAAGTGATAAGGTGGTAAAAGTGATAAGGTGATAAGGTGATAAGGTTGGCAGGGGGTGATGGGGTGAGATTACATTACCACTTTATCACCTTACCATCCTATTACCCTATCACCTTATATCCGTAGATATTTCATCAACTTCCGTCACCGCATCCAGCCAGCCTTCCATGATGACGGCGGGAGAATGGGTAGTAAGTATCAATTGAACATTGGGATTCAGTTCACGTATCATGCTGATAAGTTTCTGTTGCCACTCGATGTGCAAGGACGCTTCGGGTTCGTCCATAAAGAGAACACAATGGGCGTTATCGCGCACCAGCACGGTAAGTAGAATAATCAGCATCTGTTTTTCACCGGAAGATAGTTTATAGGGCAACAGGCGTTCACCGTCCTGATAGAAGATGATTTCATTACTGCGGCGATCTATGATTTTGCGGGTATAGCTGAATAACTGATCCATCAGATCCTGGAACTTCCGCTTGGGAAGGGATAAGGAAGCGGCTTGTGAACGTTGTTCCTCATCGCCGGAAAGGAGTTCGATCATCTTGTTGCCAATATTCACCTGATAATCGAGGTATCGGCGTTGCAAGAGATAAAGTTGCCAGTCTAGTTCGGATTTGACGTTCGGATCGGCCATGCGGGCGGTAAAATCGCCCATAATCAAGGGGCGGTCGTAACTACGAATTACGTCGTAAGGGATATACGTGGCATCCGGACGGTCGAAGGTAATACGTACGCCTTCTATCTCGCCGTTCTTTATCTCCCCCGAAAGTTCTTCCAGATAGTGGACGGAACGGTTGAGGATCGTGGTTTTCCCCACTCCGTTGATACCGGAAAGGATATTCACGTCGGGACGTAAGTCCCAAGCTATGTCAAAGCGATCCCACAACCTGTGTATCTCTATACGTTTGATGTAATTGGCTTGTTCTTCCATAGTTTTTGCTTTTAATGAAAGCAAATATACGTGATTATCTTTTATTTCCACGCCCGGAAATAGAAAAATCACTTCTCATCCGACAAATCAATGCAGAAACATGCGCCATCCCGATAAGATGTATCGAGATAAATGGAACCACCCAGACGAGTGACAATGAGGCGACAGGAATAAAGCCCCAATCCGGTGCCGGGCATAAATTCATCCAATTTAGTGAAACGGTCGAATATATATTCGGCCTTATCAGCCGGAACACCGATTCCCGTATCGCTCACCATAATACGTACTTTTCCTTCGGCATGCACCAAGCTCATACGAATAGTACCGGCAACCGTGAACTTTGCAGCATTGTTCAGGAGGTGTTCCACAACACGTTGCAGATATTGGGCATTCGTTTTTACAAGACATTCGTCCGATCCCGATTCAAATAACCAGGTGATTTCGGGATTTCCTGCTCTTCTCTTACATATATCCAGAAGCCCGGCACAAATCGACAATATATCCACCTGTTCCATAGGAAGCAACTCTAACGAACTGCTTAAGTCCGATACTTGCAGGATGTCCTCGAACAATTCAGTCAATTGATTGGAGTTCTTTTCAATGATAACCGGAAAATCTTTTTTATCTTCCTGGGACAAATCTTCATTCAGCAACAGGGTACTGAAACCACAGATAGCATTGAGTGGAGTACGTATCTCATGACACATTGACTGTAGGAATTCCGTCTTCATACGGTCGCTTGCTTTGGCTCGTTCGCTTTCCTTAGCAACTTTCTCATTCGACAGAATCAGTGCCCACTTCGTTGCTTTCAGCCGTTTCGTCAACAAGTACTGATAAAGTCCCCAGATAAAGAAAACCAGAAGCAGGACTATGAGCACAGCAAGAGCGATACGATGATAACGTGCTTGAAGTTCGGCCTGTTCTATCTTTAGTTTGTCCACTTCAAACAATGACCTCATCTCAGCCAACTGTTCATTCGTCTCCTCCACATGATTATCTTCCATCAAGCTGGTATATTCCCAAAAGGCGTCAAATCCTTCTTTGTAATGCTGTTTCCATTGAGTAACCAGGTTAATCTTCTTCGCCAGCAACTCAGTCCGCTCATTTGTGTCGGTGGAATCTGTCCGTTCCAGCAAGTCATCCACCGTCTGCATGGCAAGATCGTATTGTGCTGTATAAAGATAATAGCGGAAAGCGGCAGCCAAGAATGATCTTTCATCTGTCTCTGAAGTCTTATCCTGATAGTACGCTTTCATCCGGGAATAAATTTCATCAGCTCTTTTCCTGCCTATAGCATCTACGAAATAAAGCATTTCGCTATAAACACCCATACGTAAAGCTTCACGGCTACGGGTACGGATATAAGCACGCCTCTTGTAGAAAGGCAGTTCAAACTGGCTATCGTATAGTTGCTCCATTTGTTCCAAAGCCTCAACAGCCTTCGCTGCTTCTTCAGCTTTTCCTTCAGCACGATAAATGAACTCGATGCGAGTCAGATAATACCAATTGAACTTATAACTTACCTCAAAAGGTAAATCTCTGACCAACTGTTGAATATTCTTCAAATGGATAATGCGGTCTCCCAAATTCGTAACAGACGGTGAAAAGTAATTGATGCACTCCATTGCCGAACAAAGAATCATCTCCCATTGCACTTCCTGCGATTTATCGGAGAGATTTACCTTGTGGCGTTTATACCGTGAAATTTCTTCATTAGCTTCATCAGGTTTCTCCGCCTCATCCATCTTGCAAACAGAAGGAAAAGCTTTGAGCCATGCCATATAAAAGTTCTTATAAGCCCCTTCCATACACTCTTCTCCTATCTGCTGATAGTAGTGCAAAGAGTCCGGTTCATCTTTATAACTGCGACAAAGAATATCCAGTGTCTCAAAAATATATATCTGATTTTTCAACTGAATGGCCAGTTGCAGCGATTCGTTAATATAGGTACGTTTGCTTGTCACATCGTCGGACAAGTCGTACAAGTCAATATACAGCTCCATCCTCTGCTGTTTGTCGACGGAATTGTCTTGTAGTGTTTGCAGCAGGTGTTTTCTGGTCTGATTAATATCAATCTCCTGAGCAACACTAACTTGCAGACAAAAGAATATGAGCCAGAGGGTCGTTATAATTTTTATCAAGTAGTTTATCATATTCGGACAATTTGAAGAACTTGTCACTTAAGTTGCAAATATAGAATAAATTGGAGGTTAGAGCAAATTTATTCGTATTTAACTGTAATAAGAAGTCTTTCTATGATTTCACTGCAAGTAGGCGTTGGCGGAATTGATATCTATATTAGTGACAATCAGCATTGTTGTATATACTTATCCAAACTATCCGTAGCTGATAATGCCAACTTATTTTTAATGCGCTGTTTTGCTTTCAATACAGACCGGGGAACTATATTAAACAGAAGCGCGATTGTCCTATTATCCAAGTGAGCACGTAACAGATAACACAACCTCAACTCCTGGGCACTTAAACGAAATGGCACTAATTCTTCTGACAGGCACCCACCATAAAACAAGTCTATGACGATAAACAGATCCCTCCATTCAGCCTCATCCTTGACTATACCATAAGCAGGTTTTTGATGAAGACACAGCAACTGCCCCATTGCCACTATCAAAGAAGAAGAACATCCGGCTAATGCCGAAGCCTTCTGATAATCCTTCAATTGTTTTGTCAACTGTTTATTGCGGTACAGCAGACAAGCATTCCAACTATCCTTATACGTATCCATATCCACCATGTTATATCATATTAACCTATTCAATCTTCGTATTACACCAGTCGTTCCCTATCTTTTCCACTTCGCCCCTCATTTCCCTGATAGCGGTGGAATGCACTTTCGGCTCTTTAGTCAATACAATCCGTTGCATCTTCTCAAACTTCTCCCTATTCCGATAGCCCGGTTCCGCATAAAGTTTTGCCAGCAGGTAGTAGGGATAAATCCGCCCCGGCAACCGGCGGACCGATGCCAGGTAATAAGTTTCAGCCTTTTCATAGTATTGCATTTCCTGATAATTCTTACCTATAATATTCAATACCATTGGATCAGCACTATATAAGACAGCCTGTTCCAGAAGCAAATTAGATTGATCATAACGACCGGACTTATGCAAACTATGCCCATATTCAAATAAGAATTCCCCCCTTTCTTCCAACTGCGGGTAGAGCTTACGGTAAGCCTCATCGGCAGCAGTATAATTTCCCTGATGATAAATCATCCTCGCATACACCCAACCCCGGCATGCATCTTCCTCCCGTTGCCATTTACCGTTAAGCCCCACTACCCATATCAGTGCACAAGCGCTGCAAATAAGAATTTTTCCGCCCACATCACCGGCTCCACAAGCAAACAGCAGACATATACCGGTTACCACGAAAACCGGAAAATACATGGGATAAGAAGAAAAAGAGAAAACAAGCAAGGATATGAGTGCTCCGCAAATTTCATAACGCCCCCATTTTGTCCCTAACCACAGAACTATCCCAATAGTCAAGAGGAACATGACACAAATTATAACTCCGGCTGTTAACGCCAGTTCCAGATATTCATTGAAAGCATATTCCGGACTTCCGGCCACACGTTCTTCCCAAGCAGTATAGTCTCCGCTACCAAAGTATTTTTCCTGCGCTTCGCCATAGGCATAGGCAAATCCTTCATAACATCCCCAAGGATGTTCTACGATAGCTTTACAAGTAATTTTCCACATAAACAGACGTCCCATAGCAGAGTCAGGCTTCAAAAAGAAAATACCAGCACCTCCTAATATCAGAACAAAAAGCCCGACCACTCCCCATGTAAGGTAACGTTTCTTATATCTCCGCCACAATACGCCCCACTTACGTCTGTCACGATGCATATACGCCACCCATGCACAGCTTATTGCAGCAGCAATCCAGGCAGAACGGCTCATTGTAGCCGGTAGTACACATAAGATGAGAATGCCGGCAAGCCCTGCCGTCACTTTTTCTATTTTATGAAGAACATCTGTGCTTTTCCACTCACAGGCACGTAAATACAAATGCAGGCAAACAGGTAATATCAACGCTAAATATCCCCCATACGGACCGGGGTTGAAGAAAGAGCCTGTCAGTGCATACCGTGAATGCCCGGAAACAGAAAATCCATATAATTGCCGCAAGCCCCAAACGACTTCAATAGTCCCCAATAATACCAAACTCCAAGCCACATGAACAAAGAAATTCCGGAAAAACAAAATATCTGTCCAGGAAGCTTTTCCTAGAAGTTGTAGCAAACAAGAAGCAGTGATACAACCGGTCGAAACCAATACAGCTTTTCCAAACCACACCCATTGGCCGATGGTTTCGCCTGCAGGCAGTTCAGGAGTTGTCGCACATACCATACTCAACAAGGAGCAAACAGCTACAAACTGTAGCAAAACAACTGTAGCCTCTCTTATTTTATGTGTCCATCCTATCATTATTCTATCTTTTTGAATATCCTATTCCACCGCACTCTATCCGTCCTCTTATCCACTGATTTCCATATCCTGACAGCCTTTCCAACAATATATTCTTCTGGCAACAGCCCCCAATAACGGGAATCTTTTGAGTTTTCAGCTCTATCTCCAGCCATGAAATAATAGTTTTTTAAAAAACGATATTCAGCAATAAGGCTATCGCCCAAATACACATTCCCCGCTTCATGACGGAGGTTTCCTTGCCGCTCCCACTCCACTATATTCCCATAAAGTTTAACAGTGCGTCCATCCATCGGGATGGCGTCACCTGATTTGGGAATATACAGAGGCCCAAACTCTTTCACCGTCCATCTTATCAAAGAATCTTCGGGATATGCCCTCACACCGATTGCATCATCAGCAAGCGCCTGTTCATTTATCAGTGCCATGAACCTGTCCTGCGCATCCACGTACCCCAGTGTTCCGGCATAGCCATCCACCTTATAGCGTCCGTTTACAATGCGGAACGTATCTCCCGGCAACGCAACACACCGTTTCACATAATACTGCATCACATCCATTTCAATCCGCTTCCACTGTTTAGGACAAGGATAGTTAAAGACTACTATATCATTCCTCCTCATTCCACCCATTCCCAGCAAGCGTTTTATCTCCACTTGCTTTCCTGCAACGGCATCCATCACATTGAAGAGCCTTGCCCCATACGTTAGTTTATCCACCAATATCACATCACCAGCCAATAGTGCCGGCTCCATCGAATCACTTGGAATATGGAACGAGGTCACACAAAAGACTTGCGCCAACAGCCACAATACCACAATGCCACAGAACCAAAGGAAAAGATCAATTCCCTTATTTACGATTTTCTTCAAAGATGCACTTCTCTTCATCCCTCCATGAAATTAAAATCAAAACTATAGTTCCCGGTATTCATCTCACATAACTCAAATTACTGATAAATACTTGTTTCCCATCTTTTATGTGAAATACCTGTTCTTCTTCACCACGTGTCAAGCAACGCAAATGGAACAGTGCTCCACGAGGCATATTATCATAGACCAGTTCCGGCGCTGAAGCCGTTTTGCGTCCTAACGAAACCCATCCGTCCTTGCCGTCATGGTAATATAACTCGTAGGTGTCGCCAATGCGGATAAAATTGTCGTCGTTACGAGGGATAAAGATAAAACGATCCATTTCCACCTGCTTTCCAAAATCCATCAGCAAGGTGGCTCCCGGCAATCGCGTACTATAATAAGTCAACGGATCATCATCAAACATCCGCTCCTGCACATTCACCGGATTTTCCGCAGGTGCTCCTTTAACGGTTTCAGGATAATACCTTGTCTCCCCTCCCCAGAACAGCAACTCGCCTATGTTTGTGTTCTTCCATTCCATAGCCTGATATCGCACGTATCTACATTTCAACTGTTGCGGAAGCACCACTTCATTGTAACAGATTCTTGGGGTGTCCGGAACCTGATAAGTATACTTTATATGCCTGAAATCCTCCGTATCGGAAAAATCGAAGCGACCACCGCAGATCTCATCCAAATAAATGCCTATCCAGCCCATCAGGGGATGTTTGCGGTACAAAGTGACCTTCTCTTCGCGTTCCTTGTCGGGAATGTAGAAATGGAGATTCTTCCCGTCAAAATAAAACGGATAGTCCACTGTGGCGAAACTGCCGTCCTCCTTTTTCTCCAATACCGCATAAATGGCATCAGACTCCACATGCGGAAAAACCGCCTCGCCACGACGTACCTCCGCGACATCGGCAACCACCCATCTCCCCTTAGGATGAAAGATGCCCAGAAACAGATAATCCGGACTTCTATCCGGTACCCTCACCCTCAGCGTATCGGGAAAGTAGTCGGCAGAGGCATCCATATAACGGGGCGTACCGAAACGCTTGCGAAAGATCTTGCCCGATTTCCGGCCGTCACGGTACACCTGTCCGCGTTTCCACTCCTTGGCTGTCACCCACATGCCCCAGAAGGCTCCCGTGGTGTCGCGCACGGAGTTCCACGTATGTCCCTTCCGTGTTTCCGAGCTATATACATAATAATCCACGGCTACCGGAATGCCTAGAGAACGCATGGTATACAGGGTGAGGTCGCATGCATCCACGCAGGTTCCCGCGCGGTGATCCATCAGAAAAGAGGCCCCCAGGTGCGGCAACCCGAACTCCCAGTTATACTCAAACCCTTCCGTTTTCAGGCATCTTCCCACCGCGGCGGCGGCTTCCACTACATCCGTTCCTTTGTAGACGGAATCAAGCAGAAAAGCATACCGCTTCCCGTAAAGTCCGCGCCACTCTTCCAGTGGCTCATCGTCTATCCTATAAGGCAAAATAAACTCACAAAAATCATCAAAAGGCAGGTACTTATTCCAAGGGCGCCGCTTCCATAAGTCGAACGCATGGTCTATGTTGCGTATCAGGAAATCAGCCGTAATCACTTGTGCATCATAAACCTTCTCCAATGCCTGCATATCGGGATGTCCCCAGCGTTGCACAAGTTCCGGAAGTACCATTCCCGTCGAGTCCACCGTTGCCAACGCTGCCTTTCCCGAATCTACAGGTATCCCCCGCCGCTCATAATATTGCGGCATGTTCTCTATCAAAAAACGGGCTGCGTCATATTTCTGCCCGCTGTCCTTATAATACACAAGCACTTTTTCCAGTTCACCCCGATTGCCTCCGGCAAACTGCAATGCATATTCCAACCGGCCGTCTCCCCTACCGCAAGCTGTAAGCAACATTATAACCAGCAATACACATGCGAGCAAATATCTTTTTATTAATCTACAAACCATCTTACTATGTTTATTTCTGATCCGTTATTTGAAACATCTACCCTATTGGGCTGTGCCGATTATTCGCAAAACAATAGGAGAAAATGCTGTATTACAATATACAGTTATAGTTTTATCAAAATGTTCCGGATGCTCCGCTTTATACGTAACGCATAACTCTAAACTATCATTAGGCCTGACAGGCTTTTTAAAATACCGTGAACTTCTTTGCCTCCTCAGGCCTGAGTACAATTTCCAATACCCAGCCAAACGCTTTCTTCACATTCCCAATTAATTCATCTCTATATCCTCCATCAGCCACAATCTTCCTAAGTTTGGAACATCTTCCTTTCAGATTACCTATTACATCAATGGCTCCTTTACTATCATGAATAAATGAAAAGAGCCGCAAGCGCGCTTAATGGAATCCAGCACTTTATCTGGGTACATGGTACCTTTTCCATGAAGTTCAAAAAGCTTTAGGTAATCATTTAGAGCTTCACCTTCATAGCTATAGTGAAAAGGCAGGTTTTCGATAAGAAAAACAGCAGCCCTATACTTCAAGGAATCATCTCGGTATTTGTCAAGAACAACCTGCAATTTGGGATTGGCTGATAGAATATCTTCTAAGGAAGGACCAACCTTATTTTTAGTACAGGAAGCCAATATCAAAAAGAAACAGACTATTAATAGGATACCATGTTTCTTCATAAGTATTTCATTTATGTTATCTTATTCTGCATCGCCGGTTATTCTCAAAACAACAGGAGAAGATTCTGCATTGCAATATACTGTTATAGTTTTATCAAAATGTTCGGGATGATCTGCCTTATACGTCACATTCAGTGATATAGAATTTCCCGGACGAATGGGTTCTTTGGAATAATCAACGGAAGTACAGCCGCAGGATGTTGAAACTGCATCAATGACTAATAGTTTATTACCTGTATTTTTCAATGTAAAAACTGCTTTTTGCTCTTTTTCCCAGTCAAAATTACCCAAGGATAAGGATGTATAGTCAATACTGGCTTCTGTCATCAGACCTGTATCTTCATTCATCTGCGTAAATTCTTTTCCCTGAATAATCTTCAAATATAAATCTTTAACTTTTGAATTATAAATAGGATTTCCAATTGCTATAATCTTATTATCTCTATCTAACAAAAAAGTCTGATACTCCATTTCAGAAGGAAACTTATTCAATATATTCAACGAATCTTTTTCATCAATGCAAACAGGATAAACAAACTTTTCAGTTCTTAACACACTATATACCTCCTGATTCTTTTTGGGCGCAAAATAATACAAGAACTTAACCGAATCCTCTTTTATAGAATCAACCACATTCATAAATTTCTTCCAGTCCGACAACCGTAATTTACAACTGGTACATCCTATAGTATCAATATACGTCACAATCTTGTAATCACCACTCATATAAAAATCCACTGTATCTCTCCCCTGTATTGTAAAAATGGAAGTTATAGGAAATTTAACTTCATAATCCATCCATTTCTCTAACAGATTCTCAAGCTTATTTTGTCTAACATCTATGCAAGACAATACAGACAGGGTTAATAACAAAACTGCAAAATATTTCATCATTATTTTCTAATATTAGTTCTTCATTTTAGTCTATAAGTCCATCTAAATTTAAATAAGCAAATTGTATTTCATTGTCTAATACCATTATTAATCTATTCAGCTTCTGATCATAACAAAAGTTACAAATTTTACGACCTATATCCAACGTTTTAATATAATTCCCATTAAAATCATAGACTTGAAAACAATTAGGAAATCCCTCGTCACTCCAATTGCGTCCTCCTGCATATGCTGCAACAATCTTATCTTTACAAATCACCACAGCATCATAATAAACCATATCATTACTCGTCTTGTCATCCCAATAAGGACCATAAATATTGTATTTCAAATTACCATCAAGATCATGAATCGTCATTAGGTCATGATGAGCATAGCAATCAACTATCAGATTATGTTCCAATGATACCGCAAACTGGCTTCGCTTTCGTTCTATCTTAGGATGCCCTTCAACCAATAATTCCATTTCTCCGGTCAACATATTCCACCGCACCAAAGATTGTTGAAAATATTTGCTTTCTCCGACCATTATGGAACGTGCAATACAGAAAGTGTCATTCACATAAACAAATCTATCCGGAAATTGCAATTCTTTCATATCTCCTTTTACTTCAGGTCGATAAAAAGGATTTTTTAAGATACTATCCACACTATAACTCAAAACTTTCAATTTTCCATAATCAGGTACAAAAAATCGATGGTGCACTTCATCAGGCACAATTACCCCCATATTCGTAATTTCATTAGGTCCTTCCCCTGCATCTCCAATTCCCATCAAATAGGAGAAATTATCCTTATCAAAGATAGAGATTAATTTTTCTTCGGATTGAGAATCACTTATCAATAAATAATCATTTATAATAAAAGGTCGTGCCCAGCCTCCTATCAAAGGAGTGTCTATAACAATTTCTTTTACAAGTTCCTTTACATCAATGATATTAGTAGAATGATTTTGAGATTTTTCCACATCAGAATTTCTAAAGCAACTACTCGCAAAGAAAACAAACAAAATAAAATAGACGATACGTTTCATCAAAAAATATTATTTGTATTATTTAAAACATCAATAGGGGAAAAATCAGCCTATATAGGCTGATTCTCCCTTATCATATTGACTATAGCAAACAACAAAAATGCCTAGTTGGAACATTCTAAACATATTTTAGTAGCTGTAAATATCAACTCCATTTCACTTCTCTTTTATCTAGCATAAATAACTCCATTTTGCCCACACTTAGCATCATTCGTTATTTGACTGTGTTACCTTATTGAAAGCTCTGATTTACCTATAGCATACTCTCCATCCTTGCCTATCATCAGCACATACATGGCAGAATCGTCATACGAAACACAAATATTGCGGACGGTAGGATTCACTTTGTACACACAATCCAATATACCATTGGCAGTAAAACGAATGACATAACGAAACTCTATCTTGTGAGTATGCCCTAAATCACTTCCATCATACAACATATAAAAATAATTTTCAGAACTACAAGCATCCATACAATTCCTTATATCGTCCTTAAAAAGTTCAAAGCCGGAACTCTCCGAAATTCTATCCTCAAATCCTCCTGTTCCCAAACAGAAAGAATCTTTCTTCACCCAACTGCCATCATCTTGTTCCGCATAAAAACCAATTTCGGAAGCATAAGATGGAGCAAACATCAGATACCTTGTCCGTTCG
The DNA here is from genome assembly GCF_000513195.1 of Bacteroides timonensis. Lineage (GTDB taxonomy): Bacteria > Bacteroidota > Bacteroidia > Bacteroidales > Bacteroidaceae > Bacteroides > Bacteroides timonensis. The sequence continues at coordinate 403,819 of NZ_CBVI010000001.1, forward strand.
TTAAAAGCCAAACGCCCCTGAAACAGTCTATATTTGGCAGATATATCCTTTATGTCAAATCTAGAATAAAGGTCAATACATTCACTTTCTTTTCCTTTTGCATCAAAAAATGACAATATGCCTTGTTCAAACATCCCTAAACAAGCATATCCGTCATGCATTTGAGCTACCCTATCCGCTCCTTCCAAACTTGCCTCCTGAAAATCAAAAATTGAATCATTAAACAATCTATCAACCCGATATCTTCGGCAGATTCCACTTTGTCTTTGAAGCACGCTTATCGTATGATCCCTATCAGACACGTCAATAGCAAGAGGAGCAAGCACTTCACCGGGTCCCTGTCCTATGTTTAAAACTCGAACCCAAGAAGAGTCCGACAAATTATACAGAAACAATGCCTTTCCTTCAATATTATCCCCAATTATCAATATGCTGTCCACAATCTCTATCTGAAAAGGCCTGCCGAGAATTGTTTCCAACGATATTTCCTGAAAAAACAATTCGGAAGTTGCCAAATCTTCCATCGCCTTTCTTCCTTTTCTTCGATTGTCCTCAGAACAAGCCGACAACCCGGCCAATAAGACCACAAGAAACAAACATCGCAAATAACACATATACTATATATTTAAAATCGGATTGCTTAATCCCTAATTAAGCAATCCGAAAAATCATTATTTATAAAACATTTTATATCCCTTTCCTGAACCATCCGCAGGATAGAAAGTTCCACAAAAATCGCCATTACAATCACTACTGTTACAGCAATCTACAGTTCCACTATTTTCTGAATTATTTGCTAATGCTTCTACATTCGCCAACATCAAATCGGACATAGCATCTGTTTTCTGATTTGTGTAAACACCATAACCTGCAATTGCCGCAAATGCCGCAACAAAAGTTATTTTCATAAACTTCTTCATTTCTATATTGTTTCAAAGTAAAAATCTATTCAATTACCAATATCAAGTACACATATATTGTACAGTCGAGAAGTAAGATACAGAGTATCTCATTAGAGCATATTTCACACTGCACTATCGTAACAGCGGAAATCAATTTCCGTTTTGCTTAAAAATTTGTATCTTTGCCAGGCTTCTAAATTTTAGGGGTTACGGAGCATTCGGTATTCTATTGCAGCGAAACAAGTCGTTTACCGTCTGCTCCTTTTAATAAATTAATTAACTCTACATACCATTTATATGGTATTCTACTATCGGCTCATCCTCATTCACATCCGTAGCATAAATAAGTCCACGCTGCTCATCTACCGATATGCCACAAATGTAATGATCCAGTACATATTTCTTTAACGGTTTTCCCGTCAAGCTGAACACATAGATAAATTGCCCGCCATCCGGATGATCAATACCATTCCGGGCATCCCGTGCTATATCTTTGAACGAGCGCCCATGAAAGACTGCATAAATGGCCCGACCCGTCACCTGCACATCACTAAATCCCATGATACCCGTAGGAATACCATATCCCCCGGACACCTGAAACTCCGGCTCACCATGCGGTCCCATGCACACAACATGCGTACTGTCTTTCAGATTATAGATTTCGAACACTTCACCCAACTGAGTGGCAACAGCAAGTATCCCGTTTCGGGGATTATAGTCTATAAAACTACGCCACGCCTGCGCCAAAGCCGGACGGGCATTCTGCAAGGCATCCTCGTTGACAGTAGGAATAGCACCAAACTTATACATCAATTTTCCACTCTTGCTTACTTTGCAAAAGCGACTGTCACCCGAATAATCGGGAATGATAAAGGCAGAATCCTCACACATTACAAAATCCAATGCCCGGAGAATATCCTTATCCAGATTCACCGCTTCCTGACGAAGCAGTGAATCACCGGATAAAGCAAACCCAAACCTTGTTAATTCTGACTTATTGGAATCTAATGTCCACAAAAAAGCCCCATTCCATCGGAAATTTTCGGCAGAAAGCATATCCTGCGGTGCATCTCCACGCCTCCCGAAAGAAGACAGGTAACGAAAATCAGGATAGCTGAATGTATGAAAGAAATAGTCTGTTCCATGCAAATCAAGTACCACAGCTTTCCCGTCCCTGATATGCAGACGAGAAGGATAGCGGAATAAAGCTGTATCCAGCCGTATCGTCTTTGCCTTCAATTTTTGCTCCTGTGGGAAATCAGTATATGACGTTTTACCGGAAGCAACCGGATTCGAAGTACAAGAAATGAATAGCAGGACAGATATAACGCTAATAATATAAGCTATACGGAGCATAATAAGTATATACTTTATCGTGATTAAGCGGACAATCAACCAACCCTTTTCCAAAGCAAAGAACACCATCTGTTTCTGAATCTGCCAACGCTTCTATATTCTCCAACATTAAAGAAGACATCTTGACAGATGACTGTTTACTGTAAACATATCCTCCTATAGCAATAGCTACAACTCCCATAAATACCAGAATCTTTTTCATCTTGTTCTTCATTTTATTAGTATGTTTTTCATCAATAATTGTTATGCCGGCAAATGTAAATAATAAATAGATTCAAAATGCATTTACGGGAGTAAAAAAGGGGAGTAAAAAATTTATTACTCCCCCTTTCTATACTAATAATAAGGCACTTATCATTTTTCAACAAGCATATAAAAGCCCTGTTCTTTTTGCTCGTTTTGACCGGATTCTATCTTCACATGAGACTTCTCGGCGTCAAGTAACTTCCTGAGAAGGCTTACTGTTACTCTTCTGTTTTGATTAATATTGATATTTTCTAAACTCCAACCACAAACTTCAACAATCCGGTTATTCGATAAGAAATGATTTTCCGCATGGACAAATGCAGAAAGTAGTTTATAAGACTGCATAGGACATTTCACCACACTTCGATCTTCAAAAGTAAGCGTACACGCCTCTTCATCAAACAGGACTCCGCCTATTTGATATTTATTTTCGGAGATGCGCGTTACGCAATCATCCGGATCAACCGCTTCATCGTCGTTGTCCTTCTTTCGATTATGCCAAAAGAGAAGGACAAATATGCACAAGCAAAGGATAACTATAATGGAAGAAGAAACAATACCGGTCTTTCCCCAATCGGCACACAACCATGGGGAAGGAAGTGAAAGATAAGCCGTCAATTCAAGAAAATACATATCATCCAGATAGTAGGTTCCTAATTTGAACTTATCAGTCATCAGCGTTGAGTCTCCGGCCATAAACTTTTTTCCTTTCCTGTCACCCGGCAATTCCGATTGCAGCATAAGAGCACCGGAACAATAAGTGTGTCTATCATTCAAATCTTCTTGCCATAATTCATTCAAAAGGCTGAAAGCCGCTTTGTCCACCAAAAACAGGAAGCGAACCTTTGCACTTAGGTTATGTGAAGCAATCAACCGCTTTTCTTCCTTTATCGAATCGACCGCTACCACCGTCTCTCCTTCCGCCAGCACTATACGACGCTGCTTGCTTTCCTCTTTCGGTTCGCCTCCTCCAACAGAATAGGGAATTCCAAGTTTATCAAATTCCCTGTTTGCCCAAAGTTCCGTAACGGATTTCAGTGAAGCCTCCGCCTTTCGCTTACATATTCCGCGCCCTTCCACTCCGCTTTCATATACCTGAAAAGCAAGCATTCCCACTGCAAAGAGCAGGATTCCCCCTAATACGTATGATATTTTCCTATAATGTTTCACAATACAAACAAGGCATTTATTCAATAATATAAGTACATACACATTTTTAAAGACAAAACACAAGAAGTTTCACCTCTACAAGCAGAGGATGTAAAGTCACTTGTTTTTACAGAATACAAAAATAGCTCAAAAAAATAAGAAAAAGTCTTTCTACATGATTTAAAAGAAGATGAAGACGGTTGTTTCATGCCCGAGCGGTTATGAATCAGTTATAATGCACATACATCACTATTACCTTTCCTCCGTAAAAAGCTTGCATATCTACTGAAGCGTGACTACCTTTACTGCTCAAGATGGCATCTTGTGTTGTTCAAGATAGTATGTTACACCACACAAGATGCCATCTTGTGCAGCAAAACAAAGGGAGTTTCGGTTCTCAAGGTAATAAGTTTCAAGTGTCATGTCCCTATGCTACTGACATTGAGAAGCATAGTTTCCTTTCCGAGTGAATATGAATAAATGTGCTAATATGATTAATGCTTCCAACAGACCACAAGTATATAAAAAGAGAAAAGACTTTTTAGTTTCAGAAAATAGTTGTTCTTTTGCAGCCTCAAACGAAAAAAGAGTATGAATAAGAATGTACAAGGGCACATATTCGCCCTGACTGCCAATATTTTATGGGGACTGATGGCTCCCATCGGCAAATCCGCACTTATGGAGTTTTCAGCCTTATCGGTAACTACGTTCCGCATGGTAGGTGCAGCCGCCTGTTTCTGGCTACTGTCTGCATTCTGTAAGCACGAACACGTGGATCACCGCGATATGCTAAAGATTTTCTTTGCTTCACTTTTTGCACTGGTGTTCAATCAAGGAGTGTATATCTTCGGGCTTTCAATGACTTCACCCATCGATGCCTCCATCGTGACAACCACACTCCCTATCGTAACCATGATTATCGCCGCCATTTATCTGAAGGAACCTATCACGAACCTGAAAGTACTGGGTATTTTTGTAGGGGCTATGGGAGCGCTGACGCTTATATTAAGCAGTCAGGCCACAAGCAACGGCAACAGCAGTATTATCGGGGACTTGCTTTGTCTGGTAGCGCAAATCAGCTTCTCTATTTATCTGACTGTGTTCAAGGGCTTATCGCAGAAATATTCTCCCATCACATTGAATAAATGGATGTTTATCTATGCCTCCATGTGCTATATTCCATTCTCTTATCATGATGTGGCAGGTATTCAGTGGGCGGAAATTTCTACCGCGGCATACGTACAAGTGGGCTACGTGGTAATAGGTGGTAGCTTCCTTGCCTATATCTTCATTATGACCGCCCAAAGGTTGCTGCGTCCCACAGTAGTGAGTATGTACAACTATATGCAACCCATCGTAGCTTCTATTGCTGCCATTATCATGGGTTTGGGTATATTCGGTTGGGAAAAAGGTGTAGCTATCGCCCTGGTATTCCTTGGCGTATATATCGTAACGAAGAGTAAATCGAAAGCGGACTTTGAGAAGGAAGGGAAAAAAGCGTGAATTAGCTACGAGCTACAAAGGCTACAAGCTACAAGTAGCTGCGCTATCATGCCGCAAGGCACTTGTAACTCGTAGCTTTGTAGCTCGTAGCTTTGTAGCTCGTAGCTAATTTTTCTTCATTTCTCCGAAATAGGTATCGAGCAAGCTCTTTGCCGCAACAAAGGAAGTGAGTTTGCCTTGCAATACCTGCTGTTCTTTATCACTTAACATGGCTTCTATGGCCGGATTGTGGTAGAAACTATCGCGCAGACGCTCATTAATGCTTTCGTACATCCAGTATTTGCTTTGCTCGTTACGTCGATATTCAAAGTAACCGTTATCTTTCACAAAAGCAATATAGTCGTAAATCATCTTCCAGATTTCTTTCACACCCAGGTTATAGAAACCGGAATAAGTCATCACCTGTGGCGTCCATCCTGACTCGGGAGCAGGAAACAGATGCAGAGCATTGCGGAATTGCGATGCGGCCAGTTTAGCACGCTCCAGGTTATCACCATCTGCCTTATTGATAACAATACCGTCCGCCATTTCCATGATACCACGCTTGATGCCTTGCAGTTCGTCGCCTGTTCCGGCCAACTGGATAAGTAGGAAGAAGTCGACCATAGAGTGTACAGCTGTCTCACTTTGTCCCACACCTACCGTCTCTACAAAGATTTTATCGAAACCGGCAGCTTCACAAAGAATAATCGTTTCACGCGTCTTACGCGCTACCCCACCCAAAGAACCTGCCGACGGACTGGGGCGAATGAAGGATTTTGGATGAACGGAGAGTTGCTCCATACGCGTCTTATCACCCAGGATACTGCCCTTACTGCGCTCGCTACTGGGGTCGATGGCAAGCACTGCCAGCTTACCTTCGTATTTTTCCAACACATGCAAGCCGAAGACATCAATCGAGGTACTTTTTCCGGCTCCAGGCACACCACTGATACCCACACGGATAGAGTTCCCTGAGTAAGGCAGGCATCTCTCAATAACTTCCTGTGCTAATGCCTGGTGTTCGGGCTTCACACTTTCCACTAAAGTAACCGCCTGGCTCAGCACTGTGACGTCTCCTTTCACAATACCTTCTACAAACTCCGCTACGGAACGCTGACGCTTTTTAGGTTTCGGGCGGCGATAGGGATTGACAGACGAAGGTTGCTCAATGCCTGCATTGACAACCAATCCTTTATAGGATTCATCGTTTTCAGGATGTTCCATGATAAGATTTATGATTTCTAATTTATGATTTATGATAAGATTTATGATTTATGAAATCATAAATCTTTAACTCGCTTTGATATTCATCTCAACCTTAGGCTGCATCGGATCATTCGTAATCATCAGAATGCGCAGGTGGCGTTTCTTCTTGGCGATATTCCTCTTATCTATCGTCACACGCAAGCGGGTGGTTTCGCCCGGCTGCAACACGCTCTTCTTCAGACTTACTCCCAAAGCAGGATTGAACACTTGCAGCTTACTGATTTGCAACGGAGAGCGTCCGGTATTGGTGATCTGTATATCATGTTTCACCTTATTCTTCTTAGCCAGTTGTGCGCTCAAGTCTATATCTGTCTCCGAAAGACGGATTACCGGAGCATTCGCCTTGTCCGTATCGGTCATACCGGAGAAATCAGGCAGGAGAATGGCAGAAAGAGGTATCTCGTTTTCATCACTCACCTTGTCACCTGTGAAGCGTGACAGGTAAACTGATGCCTGTGTCAGTCCCAGGTCTGTCAGTTTCTCTGTGTTGAGAGTTAATGTGATAAGCCCTTTCTCACCTTTCTGAAGCACGTTCGGTTCCACTTTCATATCCAGATAGGAAGGCAGGTGCATCAACACCGGTTCATACGAACGATCCGACAGATTCACTACGCCAATCCGTATGACAGGCTTTTCGCCACGGTGAGTATCAGGGAAATCAATCTCATTTTTGTCAATACGTATCTGTCCGATAAGATAAGGATAGGTTTTCGTAAAGTCTTTTATCTCGCGCACCACCTCACCTGTAAAGTGCAGGTAAGCCAGATTGGGCTGCGCATTGGAATAAACAGCTATGGACTTATCAAAATGCCCCAATGCCTTAGCATCAAAATCGACAACGATCTTCCCCTTTTCACCGGGAGCAATGGGAGTTTGTGTCCACTGGGCTACGGAACAGGCACAGGAAGGGTCTACATCAGTAAGCACCAGAGGTTTATCACCCGTATTGGTAATGACATACTGCACGCTAACGGGGTGTTTCCATTCGATCTGTCCGAAGTTGTGAGTTTCTTTATTGGATGAAAAACGCGGTTGCGCCGTAGCAGTCAGTGCTACGGCGGCAAGCGCATATATACATATCAAGGTTCGTTTCATTCGTTTTCATTTTAGGATGCACAAAAGTAGGTGTTTTAAATGAGAGTTCCTAAAAGCAAGTTTTAAAATTTCTACTCCACCTCGACCTTCACTGATGCTGAATGAGCTGCATACTCGGGAGCGTAGGCACATTGAATGGTTGCCAGCCCGGCTTCATACTGCCCGCTACGGGCAACGCGGTAACTGTATTCCAACACATATACACCCTTGCTCAGACTATCGAAAAAGAAATTAGTGGAAGCATCTTCTATCTCCACATAATAACCTATTCCACCGTTCCAGCGATAACCGGAAAGTGAATTCATCGGCTCGAAGCAGGCACCACGCTGATCTTTCAGTTGAACGAAATCCATGGCACGGTCCAGACGTATCGTCAGACGGGAAACCACTTTATCACCTACCGCCAGTTGCGTGGAAGCGGTGATGGGTTGCAATTCTTTCTTTCCACCTGTCAAAGTACGCTCTACATAGAGTTTCTTTTCTACAGCCAGCTCACCACCTTGCTGTTTTACATCGGAAACAGGTGACAGATATTGTGCATAGACTGCCCCCCAGGCAATGCCTGCATCCCTCTTTTCCACAGTAATGGACTTGGCGCGCAATTCAGGACTACCTTCTGCAAAGCTTTCCTTGATATATCCCAATCCGGGAACTGTGGTCTTGGCAGGTGAGAATGTTTCCAGCACTTTATTACCAAGAACAATACGTACATCACCACGTGATGCCAACAAGTCACTCCCCTGGCAAAGCAATGCATAAATAGCGTCTGCCGTTGCAACAGGTGAGTTCCAGCTTGTAGTTTGTTTCTGCTTCAGTAACCAGAGTTTCATTTCTTCCACCAATGCATCATTGCCTCCTGCCATCCTCAGGGCTTCCATTACCTCCACATGAACGGAAATAGGTTGTGCTCCCCAAAGGAAAGGTCTTTCATAGAAAGCAAAGTATGCACCCCGTTCATCAGTTTGCACCAGATGCTCTTTAATGGAAGCGATAAATTCGTTAGCCTCAGCCGTGCGACCCGCCTTTTGCAGAATGATAGCTGACTGCGCCTTAACTCCCATTGCATTCGAACTTAGGTTCTTGCCGACCATGGAGAGGAAATAGCGATAAGCGTCTTCATTGAGAAAAGGCACTTTCTCACCGGAAATAGCTATCAGATAGAGATACGTCATTGCCGGATATGAAAGGCTATTGATCTTCGCCCCGTTTTTCTCCGCTTTACGGATATTCTGATATTCCTGCAATGCCTGGCTATGCAAATAGTTAAAAGCACTTTGCTGCATGGAAAGAGCACCAGCAGAGTTCTTTTGTCCGGTGAGCAACGGCAAACGAACAAGAAGTTCGGTGATGTATCCCGTCATGTTGCGACTACCCGGCATACCTTTGTACCAACTCCAGGCGCCATCGGCATTTTGTAATTCCTGTAGTTTAGTAAGGGTGGTCATATTATTGTTCGACAGATTATTGAGATCGAACAAAGTAGCAATACGCGCTTGCTGTTCAGCTTCTGTAGTAGCTTCCAGCAACCACGGGCTCTCTTCGAGAAGGATATTCTTCACCTCCTGATTTTTCTGTAACTGGCTGAGGAAGTTTTCTTTCTTACCACCTTGCATGCGCCAACTGTCGAACACGGCTTTGATGCGCGGCTGGCTGTTGGCAATGTAAGAAGCAAGGGAATTGGCATAATAAGCGGCAGCCCAGGCTGTAGCATTATCTGTACGGGGCTGACTCAATACGGGTAATGCCTGTACGGCATACCAGGCGGGATTACCTGTAAATTCTACCGTTAGTCGGCGGTCAGTGGCCGTGCGGCTATTATAATTGAACAGACTGTCCAGGGAGAAAGTGCGGTTTTCTTCACCACGTATTGGCATGGCAAGGGTTTCAGTAATGTATTCCTTATTGCTCAATACAGGCAACAAGTGCTGTTCGCCATCACTGAATGTGCCACCGTCAGCAATCATACGTACACCCAACATATCCTGTTTATCCGTCACTGTGAAACGGAAGCTTACAGGAACCGTCTTCCCGGCTTCTACCGTGAAAGCCTGGCGCCCGGTAGAAATCACTTTATCCGTCATCGGGTCAAAGAGGATAAATTTCGCAGTTCCCTTCAAAGATTTACCTGTCAGGTTGGTAATGGTTGCAGCAATGCTGGTCTTATCCCCTACCCGTACAAAACGCGGCATATTGGGAGACAGCATGAAGTCCTTCGCCGTAACAGCAGAAGCATCTAACCGACCGGTCAACATTCCCTTTGTATGGGAATATCCGCGGAAATTCCAACGCGTCAGACTTTGCGGCATCGTAAAGGAGAAGGAAATCTCACCTTGTTCATTGGTGCGCAGTTGCGGATAGAAGAACGCCGTTTCAGCAAAGTTTGTACGAAGTTCGGGGGTATTGCCAAGTTCCACATCGTCAGCCGTCTGTCCGGTTTCCTGCGACATGTTTTTTTCAAAGATTAAACCTGCCTCTTCTTCGACCAGCATATTTGTCTGATCAGCAGAAGCATTATCTGCCATAGCCATCGATTTAGTTCGCGGACTTGCCATTCCCCGTATCTGTACGCTTCCTGTTACATCCGTCCTCTTCACAGAACGATATCCGATTATCATTGCTTCATTCATACCTTCTCCCGAATAAAAAGTATCGTAAATAAATGCCGGAACTTTCCACTCCTTCATTGGGAAATGACAAGCATAGAAGGCTCCACCTACATATCCATAAGACCAATATATCTGAGAATTAAAACGGGGATAGTTCACTTTAAAATTCTGACGATTGGGATACAGCTTATCCAAAGAAGCATCATACATGGTAGCAAGCATCTCAGCATCAGCCGGTGTACCTTGCGGTGTCTTTATCGTCAGACGCCACTCCTCTTCTTGTCCGGGACGCAACTTATCACGGAACACATCCCACTTCATTGTCAGTGTTTTATCCGGCATACGCTTTTGTAAGTCGACCTTTTCAGAATAGAATTCACCACCCTTGACAAAAGCAAACAGGTACTCTATCCCGTCTCCATACTCCTCTTTATAAGGAACATCAAAACGAACAATAGAGTCGGATAATTGAAGTACCGTACTACTCAAACGCTTTTTACCGCTGAATACATCCAGCATGACATAAGCATCCTTATAAGAAGTCCCCAAACAGAATTGGGCAGGGTGTCCGGCACCAAACTCCGTATTGCGTGCATAGAACCAGACAGGCGATTCTACAGGAGGGCGATTGTCATTATAAGAGAAGAGTACAATATTTTGCTTGTAATCAACATCCCTACCCTGATCGTCCTTGGCTGCTAATTGTAGTTCGTAAGCACCTGAAGGTAAATTCTTCCATTCCGGCAACAATACTTCCACATTAGAAGTAAACTGTCCGCTGAAACGGACTTCCGGTTTTCCATCTACAGTTTGTACCAGACGATAATCACCCTTCACTGCAACAGGTTGCATATTCAGGTTTCGCGCTACGAATGTCAGACGGATACTATCATCCTTGCAGATACGCTCTTCCGTTTCGACAGACAAAACAAGTGAGCGGTTGCCTGCTGAGAGCGTAGTCACACTGCTTTGCGTTTCACCGGCCTGATTGGTTACAGAGGCTTCTATCTGATAGGTATAAAAACCGGCATTCTCCCCTTTCACACTTTGCAGGCGGACAGGAATAGAAAACATTCCGTCATCTCCTATCGTCACAGTGCCGGAAGCCAGTGAAGTGGAACTCTGCCCATAAGATCTCCACCACGAAAACAGACTACGGGTTACGGTATAGTTCAGCTCCAATCCTTGCAAAGGCACACCATTAAAGGAACTCGCCGTACCTTTCACCTGTACGCTGTCTCCCACTTGATAGGAATCCTTCTGAGAATCAAAAACTATATCGAATGTAGGACGCTTGTATTCTTCCACTTGTACAAATGCCCGGCCATCAGTTTCCTCAACTTCAATCGTGTAAGATCCATTCAGGCAGGCAGCAGGCAGTATAAACTCTGTAGTAAACGAACCAAATTCATTGGTACGGACTTTTTTCTCTCCAATATCATTGCCATTCACATCCGACAGTTCCACCGTATAAGTTGCATTGGGAAGAACCTTGGCGGTATCTCCCTCTTGGGCATAAGCTATACCTTTTATATTGATAGTCTGTCCCGGACGATATATAGAACGGTCCGTCAAAATCTTCACTTCATCAAACTCTTCATTTGTGTTATTCCAGACTCCATTAGAGCTATTATAAATACGCTGCAATAGCATTGCCGTATCAGTACCTTTCGCAACACTCAATGCACGGAATTGCTTATTCCACGGCATTACCACCTTGCCCGAAGCATCTGTAGTTTTCCGCTCCAGCACCTCATTGTTCTTTGTTCCGTAACTGGAATAGAAAGTAATCTGAGCATCTGCAATAGGCTTTCCAGTCTCAGCATCCAAAGCCACAATCTCAAAATCTTTATTCGATAAAGGCAAAGTCAACACCTTGAAGCGAGTAAGATAGAGATAGTTTTCAGAAGTTTTGCCTTTCTTGTCATCAGGTACAATCTGCATAACATAAACACCTGGTTCGCCGGGCATCTGCATACTATACGTACTATCTGCCGACTGGTAATTATCCGGACGCAACAAAGAGAAGTGTTCAGTCTTCACTTTACGGGCATATTTTTTATAAAAAGAGGAATTGATCTGTGGCATATCTGTTTCCTCTTTCAATAAAGTAGTATGAAACAGGTTCACTGTAAATCCATCCAGATTACGATGGGTCACTCTCAACTTTAAAGAGTCACCGGGGTAAGTAGCCTTGCTTACAGACATATTCAATTGCGGTTGCAATATGCTTTCTTTCAGTTCACGCAATGCGGATATGCGTTTGTAGTCAGGGTAAAGAGTAATAGCCTCATCACAGGCTTGCAATGCTTCCGGATATTTACGCATATTGCGGTAATAACGAGCTTTAGCCAGATATGCTTCTGCGCATACATCACGTTTACTATAGTCTTTAATGATACGGTCTAATGCACGTAGATATTGGTTCGGCGCTTCGCTCTCAGCTTCTTTTACTGCACGGGGACGAAGCAAAGCATCTCCTTCACGGTTACGCCAGGCCATATAATCCAGCATAGTCAGTACGGCAGCATCTTTCCGATCAGGCATCTTCCGATAGGTATTTATCATCTGCCCATAAATACCCATAATGTCTTTCTTCACCAAAGAATCCGTATCAAACCACGAGACTTTCTGTAAAGCATCAATAGCACGTGATGCCAGCAAATGATACATTTCATGATGATAGTATTCACTCGCATCTCCTAAAATCACAAAAGGAATATAAGTACGTGAAGATGTATTCAGTAACTCGGTAGAGTCTTTCAGGACTTCACCGGTATATTTTATTACCTGATTTACAAACAAATTGGCACTCCATTCGCGGATATCCGCCGGTAGAGCCGTCTCTCCCAGATTAAGCGAAGTGCGTTGCCGCAATTCCCACCGGTTATTATCGGCATAATCGGCATAGATACTCGCCACCAGTGAATTCAACACTGCACGGCTGACCGGATTCGGCTCACGCAACGCCCATTGTTCCAATCCTTTCAGATTGACATAGAAACTATCGGGCGTCAGTATATTCTGATATGTATTCCGGCACATATAGGCTTTAAGCATCTGCGGGGTATTCTTTTCGCGTTCCCCCTTCCGGAATATCTCATCCGTCAGTTTAATCACAGTTTGCGGCAAACTCTTTTCTTGTGCTTGCTCCACTTGCTTCCACAACTTATCAAACGGCTGCGCATGCAGCACAGGCACACAGCCCCAAAACGCTGCCAGCAACACCAAACTACAAATTCTTTGAATTTTTTCCATGGATACTATTCTGTTAGTCTTTGTACTAACAACAAAGAAAGGGAATAAAGTTTAAACAAAAGCTGTTTTTTATATAAAAAAGCTTTCAAAGAGATATAAAAAAAGCGAGAAATACGTTTTCAGGACGTACTTCTCGCTTCATAAAGTCTAGTTCAAATGCTTTTTTACTTCTTCAGGGTATAACCCATCATCAACATCTCGTTCCGACCTACTTCGGCGAGAATGTTTCTCCATGTTTTAAAAATCTTTTTTTTCATAACCTTAAAAATTAAACTAATACCTAAAAATCAAATACACTCTCATAAAAAGGGGTTTAATAAATTGTAGAGTAACCCCAAACGTGCTTATCAGCTTCGCTGATGTGCTTAAAAATTTTCTTTAACATTTTCATTTTGTTATCCTCCTTAAAAATCTTATTATCCTATTGAAATCATGTTTTATAACACAAAAATAATACCTTTGTTCGAAACTTCGAGCGATACATTATAGAAAAGTATGTTTTATAACATATTTCTTGATCTACATCAAAAATAAGAAGATTAGACAAGGAGAAAATAAGCAAGAATGGCAGGAAATGAAACGAATGACAAGGCAGGAGACAAGATGGCAGAAAAAGAGTGAGGCCGCTTCCCACTGGAAACAGCCTCACACAACAACATTTTACTTTTCACGATGGTGAAAAAAAGGACTAGTCTTCACAGAGTAGTTGTATCAATTAACTGGTTTATTAATTCTTTCCTTTAATCGTAACAGGAATCTTGCATTCTACAACAGAAACATTATCAAATGTAACTGTAGCTTTTACAGACAATTTATAAGTCTTTTGCAACTCAGCACCCTTATTATTCCAAGAAACCTGACCTGTAGTATGATCAATCGTCAAATCTCCATAAGGATCCAATGCCGTCCAAGCAGCGTCTTTTACGAAGTCATAAACAATAGTCGGCTCTGCTACTTTTAATGCTTTACCAGCCTCAGTGAATTCTAATCTCTTAGTAGTAGCATTCCAACAATAAGCTTTCTGAGCAGTACCAACAATAGTCTTAACACATACTGATGGAGCAGTTTCACCTGTAACACCACCAATCTTATTACCATCCATTGTTACCGTTGCAGCATCACCCGGTTCAAACGGATTTTCGAATATGATCCAATAGTTATAATTACACCACTCATCGTTGACTAACTGCGTCTTATAAGTCATGTTATATGCTTCATAAGTCTTTGTCAATTCATGATCTAATGCCACAGTCTCATCTGTAGAGAATGAATACAAAGGAGTTACACCTTCAGTATTAGCCGCAAATTTGAATTCAAGACTCGCAATATTACCCTTCGTCTTATAATAATCAAAGATATTATCTTTATTCGACATGATTTCAAAATGTTCACTTACAGCTAATGCCAATTGCCAGTTACCATTAATCAGCTGTCCTTTCGTTACGATACAATCCTTCAAGTTAGGATTATTATCGTAGTTTTGAACATAATATGGTTCTGCATACTTAAAGATTGCACAATCTTCTTTCACATAAACTTTTTGCGTAAGGACGATATCGCCTCTTGTCTTGATGTCATCAGACTTGATAGTAAGAGTAACAATATATTCGGCACCCCAACCATTTACATCCATATAGCGATTTTCTGTATTGATTCTATTGTTTACACCAATCTTGATGTTAGAAGTTTGCGTATCACCTTGATTCAACAGAACTTGGAAATCAAAACCTGCCCCGCTATAAGCATACACATCACCCATCAGACCATTGCCGGTAATAACAACAATCTCACGACCAGAATTCTGCTCTTTCGTCGTCACTTTCACCTCATACGCATTAGTGTTACCACCATAGTAGTTCCAGAAAGTTTGTGAAGTCAAGCCAGTTTTACCATAAAGAACATTATTAACAGCTCTCCAATCCATTTCTCCAGCTGTAGTACTCATAGTACCAGATTTCAGAGCATGATATTCATACTGCTTAGTAGAACTGATATCTGCTGTAATAGGATCCGCATCTTCACCCGGTCCAGGATTATTCGCTGTAATAGACAGCTTAATATAAGAAGAAGCAACCATTTTTTTAGTACCTGCATTAGATGTCATGTAAGCATCCACACGTACGACCGGAGTTTTTCCGATAGCCGGTGTCAAACCATTTTCCAAGTTTGTTGCATTAACTTTAACAACGCCATCATTCAACTCAACGTACCACTGTTGATTTGTCTTCTGCGTATCATTTGATTTATATTCGGTAGGAAGGCTGAATTCATAGCTCATGCCATAGAAACCAAGTTCAGCCAAGAATTTCTTTTTGTCTGAAGAGTAAAGACCTACATAGTCTTTCAAATCAATATCACCATCATATTTGAATGAAAGATTAGCATCTGCACTCAGAGCAACGAATTCCTTAACAAAAGCATCATTTTCCGTAGCACCCTTGGTAGTCTTATTACGAGGATAAAATTCTGTCAGAGTTCCACCTTTCGTAGCCATACTGTCTACCAACAATGCATTGATAGCAGTTGATTTTACATGAATATAGTCAGAAGTCACAGCATTCTGTCCTACCCATACCTGCATAGCTGCAATATCTTTTTTGCTGCTGCTTTGCTTTGATGCATTAATAGTAGCATTCATTGCAGCAACTCCATTAGCAAATGTCGGTTCACCAGTTATATTCAGCAAATTAGTCAAATCACCAGCAACCGCACGTGTAGAAACGCCACGATTTACAAAACCGGCAATCGCACCTTTTACGTAAGCATCATCAGGATTCAAACGATAAAGCATAGCTACAACATTAGATTTATCCCAGTTGGTTTGAGCCACCAGTACCTTTGTAGTTGCATTATATTTAGTCTCATCCAAGTAAGTAGTCAAATGATAGAACGGATTAGTTGTAGTAGGATAAGCAACTTCTGAACTCATTACTTCAGGAATGAATGCTACAGATCCTAATTGTTTTCCTACATAGATAACGACTGTTTGTGCATCACCATCTACTCCAGATAAAGTCAGTGTATTACCACTCAATATGGCACTAACTCCGGCAGCTTTCCAGCTAATTTTAGTAGCTTCAACCAATTTACCATCCTGGTAAATATCAAAGCATCCGGTTTCTATGTTAGGATAATAGTATTTACCGTCTTTGCCGTTAATACCATCTTTACCATCTTCGCCATCCTTACCGTCTTCACCATCAACGCCATCTTTGCCGTCTTCACCGTCAACGCCGTCTTTACCATCTTCGCCATCTTTACCGTTTACACCGTCAACGCCGATAGCTTTATATTCTGTTTTTACGCCATCTTCGTACCAATAACCATCAGCACCAATAGTCCATGCCACAGCATTCTTACCGTCAACACCGTCTTTACCATCTGTTCCATTTGCGCCATCTTTACCATTGGTCAATTTGTAAGACTTTCCATCACTCAACACAATAGTAATTCCATCATTCGTGCTGTTTACAGATGTAATAACGGATCCCGACTTTATCAACGCTTGCAATTCGCCTAATGTCACATTGGTTGCATCAATCTGCTTCTGCAAACCGTCAATGTCATCATCGTAATCCTTACAAGACGTAAATGTCCCCGCAGAGCCAACCATTAAAGCCCCGAACAGGATTGCACTTAGAAATTTTTTGTTCATAATAAAAAACTTTAAATTTATAAATTTAAAAAAATAAAGAATAATAATAGTCTAATCAATAATCCTCATCTCATTATATACCGTTACTTTATAGGTAACGGCATTGTTGAATAAAAAGAAAAAAGCATGAAAAGACTCCAGGAAAAGTCTTTTATTAGTCAAATAATATGTCGAAACATGGGAGAGATTACCTATCAAACTAATTTGTAAGAAAAGAGTACATAGAATAGAGTGAGAAAGAGGAACATTTGATAAAACCCACTAAAGAAAAACACGATATTTCACTGATAGGCAACAGCATACACGCAATGCATAAGCTATAAGAAAGGAAATAGGAAAAACAACCGGAGAAAATATCCCAGGAAATTAGCTGATTATTTGTATTTCTAGAACAGTCAAATATCAGCGTTTTATAATGAAACTTTATAAAATCCGCCCCAATCTTTAGAAGACAGCAGCATGTCCTTTCACAAAAGAGATAACTTCTTGATTGGCTTGATCTATCCTTTGATTTTGAAAAGGCTTCAAATAAGTTTCCGTAACCTTGATAGATGAATGTCCCATCGCTTCTGATATGATACCCGGATGTATTTCACAATGATAAGCCATTGTTGCCCATGTATGACGAATAGTATACGTACTTAGATGGGCATGACTTCCCATCCATCTCTTCAATACAGACAATTTATAATTGAAAGCCCTCAATGCCGATTGATATTCATGATAGGCCGTTTCAGTGCCTTCAGGACTGGATAGGAAAGAGAATAAGTAAGGAGAATTCTGATCTGTATTAGCCACCATCCGAATCAACCTCATAGCCTCAGGCGTCAACGCCACCGTCAATGGTCGACCGGTTTTCCGCCGACGGTATCTCAGAATATTATCCTGAATATCCGCCTTACGCAAATACACCAGATCAACAAATGGGATTCCCCGCAGCAAAAACATAAGTGCGAATAGTATCTTTGTTTTTTGTACATCTAAAGGCAAAGTGCCATTAATGGGTATTTTCTCCGTTTCACAAAGTAAGTTACCAATATCAGAAGCATCCAAAGATCTCCTCTGATCAGCACACACACTTGTATGCACATGTCTGAAAAGCCTTGGTATGTATAAGGCATAACCATTATCTACTGCCCGGTTATAAACCGCCCGGAGCACCTTCATATAAGTAGATACCGTATTCCAGCTACATCTTCGCTGGCGCAAATAAATTTCGAAACGTTTCAAAAGGTTCGAATTCAATTTGCAGAACGGTATATCCTTATTATTAAATGCAAAGAAAGAATTCCGCGCGCTCCGGTATACATGTGCAGTGCCCCACTGGCCATTTGCACGAAGTTCCAGAATAGTGGAGGATAGCATCTCCAATAATAATTTTTGTTTCATAATTGAATGTTTTTTGAATACAATTACTCTTTTTTTAAAGAATTATAGAAAAAAGAACAGCTTTATTTGCACATTTATGGAAAAACACTTATGTTTGCACCATATTTTGTGCCGTTACCTATAAAGTAACGGCATTTTTTTAAATAAAAATATCAAATAAAAAAAGCGGGGAGAATGTTCTAAAAAACATTCTCCCCGCTTTTAAAATCTATAGATATTTCTCTATTTCTCAGGTGTCTGTTCCAGTGTTGCTACCAGAAAATCGTAGAATTTAGAAACTGTAGGAATTAATGCACGTTCATCCGGTGAATGCGGAGAACGCAGTGTAGGTCCGAAGGAAATCATATCCAAGCCCGGACAATTAGCACCAATAATACCACATTCCAAACCTGCATGGATTACTTTCACAGCAGGTTCTACTCCAAACTGTTGCTTGTAAGACAGCTTCATAGCATGTAAAATCGGAGAATCCACATTAGGCTGCCAGCCGGAATATCCTCCACTTAGTTCTACCTTCATACCTGCCATGGCAAAACAAGCCGTCAAACTGTCTGCCAGGAATTCTTTCATCGTATCGCAAGAACTGCGTGCCAGAATACGTACTTCCGCTTTACCACCACCAATGATAACTATTGCTAGATTAGATGAAGTTTCCACGGTATCGGGCACTGTAGGAATCATACGCATCACGCCATCCTGACAAGCCATCAGCACATTAATCATATTGTCCTGAATTTCAGCAGGTACAATAGCTGCAGGAAGTTCAATCGGCTCTATCGTCAAAGTAATGCCACTTTCAATTGGAGCATATTCCGCATTGATTTGCGCCTCATATTCTTTAATATAGTCTTCCAGCCCTTCCGTATCTTCCGGATTGAACACCAATACAGCACACGCTTCGCGAGGAATGGCATTACGCATATTTCCACCTTCGAAACTTGCCAGCTGAGAATCAAATTCAATCAGCACATCATGTGCCACGCGAGCCAAAAGTTTATTGGCATTACCACGTCCCTGATTTATTTCCAGACCGGAATGTCCGCCACGCAAACCTTTCAAGGTAATCTTACGGGCCACAGAATCAGCAGCGGGCGCTTCTTCCTTATATTCCAGTGTAGCCGTCAGGTCAATACCTCCGGCACAACCGATATAAAGTTCGCCTTCATCTTCCGAGTCAAGATTCAGCAAAATTTCCCCTTTCAGTGTCCCCGGTTTCAAACCGAAAGCACCATACATACCTGTTTCTTCATCCTTCGTAATCAAAGCCTCCAGCGGACCGTGCTTCAAGCTATTATCTTCCAGCACTGCCATGATAGCAGCAACACCCAGACCATTATCAGCCCCCAGCGTTGTACCTTTAGCTTTTACCCAATCGCCATCGACATAGGTTTCAATAGGATCTTTTGTAAAATCGTGAACAGTATCATTGTTCTTCTGAGGCACCATGTCCATGTGCGCCTGAAGAATGACGCCTTTGCGGTTTTCCATACCCGGAGTAGCTGCCTTACGAATGATAACATTGCCTATTTCATCGACAAATGATTCTAAGCCCAAGCCTTTCCCAAAGTTTACAAGGAACTCTGTTATTTTCTCCATGTGTCCGGACGGACGGGGAATTTGAGTCAGCGAATAAAAATGCTTCCACACATTCTGTGGAGCTAATTGCAAAATTGTACTCATAACGTTTAAAAGTTAGTTTTCGCAAATATACATTTTTATTCTTAAACCATGCAATAAATACTGTACGAATTAAATCTATCAAAAAGTATACTTACATTCAACTTTTTATTTTTCTTTCTGCAATGCCTCTTTCAACATTACTTTATCCAGAGTTTCTTCTTTGACTGGATCATGCGTAATGCACACCGGATCACCCCTTTCCGTTTTTCCGTATCTGCTCCGGCTAGGATAAAAGAGGCAGTCTCACCAGTTGGCAGAAAACCTCCATGCGACAAGCCTTTCCAACCATTTATCTGTATGCAATGTATTCCGTACCACAGACTGACGAATGTAATCCAACAGTTCTTTCGGTCGGAAGAAGATATGGTTGTAGAGCATTCTTTTTCGTACACTTTCCGGCAAAGTATTGTCTGCAATCCACTCTATCTATATCACCCCGAAATCGAAAAAACGGTGAGATATAGTCCATCAAACCATATTCCCACCGTTCATTTCCATAATCACGATATTTTTATGACATATTCATCGCATTAGCCCCCAAAGCTCCTAATATAGCCGAAGCCACTGCTATTACAATTTTCAGAATCTTATTCCAAACCGTCTTCTTCATTTTACTTTTTACTTTGTGTTTTTAATCCCCAATAGGCTGCGCAGCCCCAACTCTCAATTCTCAACTCTCCACTTACCCAAGTGGATTCTCATCGAGGCCTCCGTCACCACCGGCATTTCCTCCGTTACCATCATCAGCACCTTCATTTCCATCAGTAGCAGTTCCACCCGTCCACTTTTCAAATTCCACACCTTGCCACAATGCACGCGTGGTTCCCAATGCCGCCGGACGCGTATATTCGGGAGTAAACATGAAATGCAGGGATGTCACCTGATTCGGATTCACATCCTTCTCATTATCTACCCCCTTGCCGCGTGTCCGCGCAATCACGGTAAATGTCCCTAAACCATCCAAACGAACCGTACGGCTATTCAGCAGCTGCATCCGCATCACCGACATCAAGTTCCTGATTACATTGTGTACATCACCCGGCGTTGCCGAGCACTTCTCAGCTACCATCTCTCCCAATTGTTGCAAACTTACAGCTCTTCCTACTTTTTTCAATGTCAGGTGCCACTGCTTAACCCCATCTTTCGTTTTCAACTGCGATTGTCTCGCATAATACAATAAAGGCATAATCTTTCTCCTTTTACATTTTAGTTCAACTTCGTTTTACTTTTTCTTGTGTTGGCCAACAATGCAAAGGTGAGGATATATTCAGGAATAGCCAAAGAAAACAGGATAACCAAGACGGTTATTTCAGAGTTTATTATAAAGCACTATAGATAAAGTATTTGTCTACAACAAGCACAAAGCATAAACCAATTATCATAATAAAAAACAGCCGGAACCACTCCTTATTATAGAGTAATCCCGGCTGCTGCCTAAAACAAAGTAACCGCTGTTACCTGTCGTTTATCTTAATATTTCTCTCTTACGAACCTGTAACGGAGCGCCCAGTTCCTCCCTCTCCAGTACTTCCAGCCATCCACTTTGTTCCAATTCGAAAAGAGCAGGATATACCCGTAACTTTTCAGCACCGGAATTCTGAATGATCTCCTCTACGGAAACACCTTTTGGAAAAGATGCAATATAATCGGTGATCCGCTGGGTATCAATAATCTTATAATTCACATCCATCAATTCATACCTATTATCATTCTGTCATTTGACTCTTGATATATAGCTTCTTTACAAACCTCATATCATGTGTCACCATTATCTTTACTAATTCAGAAAAACTCGTTTTTATCGGATTCCACCCAAGCAATGTTTTTGCTTTTGTCGGATCGCCTAACAACTGTTCAACTTCGCAAGGACGAAAGTATTTCGGATCAACCTCAACCAATGGTTTGCCCGTCTTTACATCAATTCCTTTTTCATTCACACCTTCACCTTCCCAACGTAGTTCAATGCCAACCTCTTTAAAAGCTAAAGTTGCGAACTCACGAACCGTATGCATCTCACCGGTCGCTATCACAAAATCTTCCGGAGTGTCATGCTGTAGAATCAGCCACATACATTCCACATAATCCTTTGCATACCCCCAGTCACGAAGCGAATCCAGATTACCCAAATATAATTTATCTTGAAAGCCTTGAGCTATACGGGCAACAGCAAGCGTTATCTTTCTCGTCACAAATGTTTCGCCTCTACGCTCGCTCTCATGATTAAACAAGATTCCATTTACAGCAAACATTCCATAGCTCTCCCGGTAATTTTTAGTAATCCAGAATCCATATTGTTTTGCTACTCCATAAGGACTACGAGGATAGAAAGGGGTTGTCTCCTTTTGAGGGACTTCCTGCACTTTCCCGAACAGTTCAGAGGTAGAAGCCTGATATATCTTCGTCTTTTTCTCCAAACCAAAAATACGCACCGCCTCAAGCATACGAAGAGTACCAATGGCATCAGCTTCCGCAGTATACTCAGGTACATCAAAACTGACCTTCACATGACTTTGAGCCGCAAGATTATATATTTCATCCGGCTTCACCAGTTGAATAATCCGAATCAGTGAACTACTATCCGTCATATCTCCATAGTGAAGATTTATTAAACGGTCTTTCTTCATATCGCGCACCCACTCATCCAAATAGAGATGTTCGATACGTCCTGTATTGAAAGAGGAAGAACGGCGAAGAATGCCGTGAACCTCATATCCTTTTTCTATTAAAAATTCAGCAAGGAATGAACCATCCTGGCCGGTTATACCTGTTAGTAATGCTACTTTTTTCATATATTCTATTTTCTAACAAATTCTATCAACTTATAAAAATACCTCAAAGACAAAAGTAATATATTACTCCTCACGCCATTTTCTCTAAAAGCACGAAGGTGTTCTCTCATTATACAGCAATGGCTTTGCAACCCATTTGTGCTAACCCCTCCTATTCTCATTGTCACCATATCCAAAGGTAAATACTTCAAAGAGATGCGATGCACATAAATAAAACGCAGCAACAAATCAAAATCCGCCGCAATCTTAAAATCTATTTTATATAGTCCATACTCATCAAAACAACTCTTCCTGCAATAAAAAGTAGGATGTGCCGGCATGAAGCCCAGCTTCATCAATGTAGGTCTAAATATTTTAGATGAATAATATCGAATGGAACGATTCAAATTATTCGCCCTGACAAAATGTACATCCCCATAAACTGCATCTATTTCTGTAATAAAACTATTGGCTACCTTTTCAACTACTGTAGTAGAAGTAAAAAAATCATCAGAATTCAATATTCCCACAATATCACCGGTCGCAATTCTGATTCCCTTATTGATAGCATCATATAGTCCATTATCCTTTTCACTTATCCATTTCATTCTCCCTTTAAAGTAAGGTTCATATTCTTTTATGATATCCACTGTACCATCTTTTGATAAGCCATCCACTACAATATATTCAATCTCCTGATAAGACTGGGTCAGAACAGATTTGACAGTATCACAAAGGGTAGAACTACTATTAAAGGTAGCAGTTATAAGAGATATTTTCATCATGACTTAAATAACTTAAGCTAAACGCAACCAATCCAATGTTTTACGAACTCCTTCAATACGAGAGTATGGCGGCTTCGGAGCCAATTCATAAGTATCAGACAGGTCTATAATATTATCCGTTGTCATATTTTTAAGTCGGAAAGAAGTCATAGGGAATCTGATACCCAATAATTTCAAACAATCACCTACATATGCAACAATTCTCAACAGGCAATAAGGTACCCGTTTTATCTTAAACCCCAATTCTGTTGCGATTTCATTTCCCCATTCTTCAATGTTTGTAGCAGGATTGTCGCCTATATAATAAACTTTCCTGTTTTCGTCTCGCGTATCATTAAATAAGACTTGCTCTATCTGATATACCGAGTTGCCTACGTAACCATAAGTTTTGGTACAACTTCTATGACCGATATGAATATAACGACGCTTAAGTACCATATCAAAAAAGTTTCTATAGGGTACACCAAACCAAGGTCCCCAAATCGAAGTAGGTCTAATAATAGCCCAGTCACACATTGGTTTATTGCCCCACACAGCCTTTTCTGTCTCAACTTTACTTTCTCCATATATAGTTGTAGGAGCATAATCAAACTGATCCTTAGGATAGTAACCAGTATGACATACAAGCATAGAAGAAGTTATCACTATTTTCTTTAATGAAGCAAGTTCACTTGCTATTTTCATCAGGTTGCATACTCCCACAACATTAGCCGCATAATCCCCTAATTCTTTCCCGTCCAAATCTGTTCGGGCTGCCAGATGCAAGATATAATCAGGATTAAACTCGACTACAACCTGTCTAAAAGCTTTCAGATCAGTTATATCAACTTTTATCCAAATATCACTCAATGATTTAATCTTAGGAGGTTGCAGATCAATGCACAAAATGTCAAATCGCTCTCTAAACGCTAATACCACATTAGTACCTATAAAACCAGAACTACCGGTTATCAAGACTTTCATTATATTATACTATATTATTTTACCTAAAAAATATTACTCTGAAAGATTCAATCTATCCATCATTCCCTTATAAAATATCAAATGGTTTTCAGCCATTTTCTCTGAAGTAAAATATTCATAAGAACGTTTATATGCCCTCTCACCTAAATCTTCTTTCGCTTCATAAGCTTTCTCTATAGCGTTTTTTAAAGAGCCTGTATTGTTCAATTCAAAAAACGAAGCCTCATCATTTGGGAATATTTCATAAAAAGAAGGCAAATTAGAACATACAATAGATTTCCTTGCTAAAGCAGCTTCAACCATAGACAAGCCAAAACCTTCAGAATGGGATGTCATAACATAAATATCAAAATAGGGCAAATAATTACGAGGACTTCTCTGATATGGAAAGAAAAGCACCCTATCCGCTATACTTAAATCAATAGACATTCGTTTCAACCGTTCAATGTCAGGGCCTTCCCCAATAATAACAAAAGCATACCCTGTGAGCTCTGGTAGTACATTCAAAATCTGATCAAGTCCTTTTCTTCTTGTAACAAAAGCATAAGTGCCAAGCAGTTTGTATCGCCTTCTTATACATCTTAGCTCATCAACAAGAATATCATCTTCCTCTCTCTCAAAATTAGTAGGACATCCATTATAAATAGTTATAACATTCGTGCTAATCTTCTTATTATAAATATCCTTTAATTGATTTGAGATACTTACTACCGCATCAAACCGAGATTGCAACCTGCACCAATACCATGTGAATAGCCTTGACAACAGAAAATTATACTGATATCTAAAACTACGATAAGTATCTTGATGAAGCGTCGATACTACTACGGCTCGATGAATATTTTTCTTCCATTTTACGACATACTTGTCCGGTCGCAGACAGTGTGAATGTATTATATCGTATTTGTCAAAGTCAATAGGTTCATTCATCAATATACGGCGAGTGGCGCAATTAAACGACATGCCTTGCAAATCATCAAAATAAAAGACATCAACCTCACAGCCATGCTGTATCAGGTAATCCGACAACGACTTGACAACAATGATTGGACCTTGATTCCGTAAAGAAGGAAGGATATATGCTATCTTCATTTTTTAGCTAATTAATGTAATAAGAAAGAGGAATAGGGAACAGCATAGAACCATATCATTATATATAGAAAAGAGTATACCAACAAATACACACCCAAAAGAAAGAACATCATGCATCTGTTTTTCAGAGAGTAAATGCCCCAATATATCTCCTTATCATCATTTTTAACAAAAGCAGAACTGTACTTTTATTAAAAGAATACCGATACTTCAGAATCAGATAAAAACGATGAAAAACACCGAGTTTCGGTAAGGCCAAATAGACTTCAAACAATTTTTTATCGTTCCGATTCATTATAGTAGCATAAGTCTGAAGAAGAGAAGATATTCCTTGATAGTATTTGGGATCAACAACTGGAATCCGATAATTCCTTATAGTCAGTTTGATTCGTTCTATTAAGTTCTGAGCCTGGTGAGGAGTAAAATTAAGTTCATGTTGCCTATATAAGAAGAGAGGTTCCTTTATATATTCGATTCCATTGCTTATAATTCCTGCAAACATCAGGACTTGATCATGCATAGCTATATACGAATGCTTGCGGTGGATAAGATTTCTCATTTCCATATTAAAGATGGAAGCACATCCCTGAATTCCCCCGTTTATAAAAAAAGCATCTTTTGCCTTATAACAATAAAATGGAGTAGAAGTCCTACCTATTAAATTCCCCCGCAAAGGATACCAATCATAAGCATTTGAATATACGACTTGAGGTTTAGTATTATCTTTCGAGGCAATAGTAGCTAATAGTATCTCCAATTTACAATCAAACCATACATCATCTTGATCACAAAAACAAACGAAAGGAGACTCCACATACTGCAATAAATGCATAAAATTATACCCTGGACCCAATTTGGTAATTCCATCATCACAATAAAATATACGATGCTCCCTTGAAGCAAACGATTTAATAATGAGAACCGTTTCATCCGTAGAACCATCATCATGAACAAATAATCGCCAATCACTATGCGTTTGTGCAATAATTGAAAGTATTTGCTGACGAATATATTTAGCACCGTTGTAGGTAGCCATTAGAATGTCGATTCTCATAGATGCGTTGTTTATAAAACATTAAATAGACAATAATGAAAAGTTGCAATAAAACAGAAAAGAAAGTGAATATATAATCTGCAAAAAATTGGAATATCAGAGTATAAAAGTACACGGCATAAAAAATCTTCCATCGTATTTTGTTTTGTTGAATCCCCTTCTTATAAAGAATCCCCCAAAACAAGCCCTCTATCACTGCAAATACAGAAATTCCAAGATATCCAAAATCGGCAAAAGGAGCACTCATTACGGTATAGACATTCGTAAGAACAGGAACTTCTACCCATCTATCTCCACCAGAATAGATCACAAAATCAAGCCCGAAAAGTTTATTAACAAAAGTCAAGAAGAAGCGATAGGTTCCTCCCACTTCCAAATCTATCTTTCCATTTAGAGCTAAATCAAAAGCCGGTAATGGAGAAAGAGCATAAACGCTAAGAAACTGGATCAAATCAAACTCATCATTATTATTGTAGCTCCTATACACTTGAACAGAGACAATAAGAGCAAAAAATACTGCCAAAGCAATTACTGATTTTTTCCAATCGAACTTTCCTTTATAATAATTGATTATAATAACAATAAATATAACTTGCGCAAGTATTGTCTTAACACTCATCAAAAAACAGCACGCAAAGAATATCAAACCAAATAAATATATTTTATTTTTATTTATAGCTTCTCGTTTTAAACAAATTATTGCAAAAAGCACCAACGATATTTGGTTTACATAATTCATTGCGGTAAAGAAAAATGGTAAATCCCCGGTCGAACTTAACATTAAGAATTCTTTATAATAACCCACTGAGGAAAAATTGTAAAGCCGATACAAATAATATATATTTACAATAATTAATATATTGAGTAGGAGATTCACTCTTTTCGTACTAATTGGGCAATAATTGATTTGAGTCTGTACATATTTAGAGCGAAAACAGATTAGTGATGCTAGGCAAAAAGGTACTCCCCACAAAAGAGTGGCAAAATAAAATCTATCAGATAAAGGATAAAGACCATGATCCAATACATTATAAAGAAATAGTAATAAAGCCCAGGCAACACTCACTACAACGGCCGGATAGATAATCCTTCTCGTTCGATAATAAGAATAATAAGCCATAAGTGCAAATACACATACAACCACCCAATTCATATAACCACAAAAAGTTTCATAATGTTATGAGAATGCAATCTGAAAAAGATATTTCAGCTTATCAAGTTGTCGCCAAAATCTACGACCTACGAATCGTAATACATAGCATTTTCGTTTTACATTAACAGAAAAACTAGACTTATCCAACAATGTACAGAAGAATAATTGTACTTCATATCCAGATAAGCCAAAAAAGAATCCTTTATTCTCATCTTCACTATGACTGGCAGATCCAGGAAAAATGCGGTAGACAGCTGTTATATCGGGTATTTTGTATATTTTTCCTTTTGTAGACATCCATATCCACAAAGGATAATCCCCAAGTGGCCATTTCGGTAATAACTTAAATAATTTACTGTTATATTCCAGTATTAGATCTTTTCTACATAAAGCCGTAAGTGTTGCAATCATATTTCTATTATATAACAAATCATCCAAAACAATCACATTTTTATTTGTAAGAGGAGAATATCTCATCTTACCATTTTTTTGTATATAATCAATACAATTGGCACAACACATACTATATTCAGGATTTGCTTCCAATACATCAACTTGCTTTTGGAGTTTCAAGGGGTCTATCCAATAATCGTCGCCTTCGCAATAAGCTATATATTTCCCCCGCATGTGCGCATCCATTATACGTCTCAATGAGCCGTTATGTTTGGAATACTGGTTCTCCGTTTCATAAAGAGGCTTAATTATATTGGGATATCTTTCTGCAAACTCTTTTATAATCACTGCCGTCCCATCAGTAGAAGCATCATCATGAACTATGACTTCGAAACGAAAGTTTGTTTTCTGCATCACGAACCCCTCCAAACATTGACGGATATACAGTTCGTGATTATAAGTGCAGCAACGTATGCTAACCAATAAATCGTAATTCACTGTTTGTTTTCTTTTAACAACTCGTTTGTTTTAAAATATTCATCCATATACGAGAATAACTCTGCTTTTTCCCAACCTGTTTGTTAGATTGCAAGACATCCCAACTGCCAACTGCATTACCTTCTACCATAAGCCATCCTTTATCGCTGTAAGCGATATCCCAAGCTGTCAAAGTTGATCATTCTTGACAAGTCGCAATTCTATGTATCAATGAAAGGGCTTCATCCCATTCAGGTAGTTTTTGCATCCTATTATTTGTATCCCAGTATTAATTCTCTATCATAAATCAGCCTTACTTCTTCCTAAAAAAATCATACGATAGAAATTGATATAACAATCGGCTCATTGTAGCACCGTCATGCCCCCCATTCATATATTCAACATACACATTATCAACTCCGTTCTTAGTTAAAGTATCACTATACAATTTCGCTCCTTGATCGACTATAGAATCATTAGTTCCTCTACTTATAAAGGTAAAACATTCTGGTGAATTGGGAAGAATAAATTTATCAGGGTCTCCAACCAACATTAAAAGAGCCTGACTGGGACCGAAGGCACCAACATAATGAAAAGTATCTAAACCACGAACCGAATAACAAAGCCAATCATGATATAAAACCGCATAACCGCCCATGGAAAGACCACCTATAGCTGTATTTTCCCCTCCATCCTTAACCGAATAAGTTACCATCATATAAGGCAACAATTCCTCGACTAATATTTTTCTATATTCTCTATATTTTTTTCTTCTTTGCTCTTGGTCATCACTGCTGAGAAAAATATCTGGGATAACGGTGATACAACTTTGCATTTTATCTTCATGTATCAAATTTCCGATTATGAATTGTGCTCTATAGTTTATCCATTCTTCAGATGTTCCACCCAAACCATGATATAAAAATAAAATCGGATATTTTTCATTCGGATTATACCTAGGCGGTAATAAAATACTAGCCGTACGCGCAACATTCCCAGGTACAAATTTTTCATGCATCTTCAATGCTCCATAATCAACATTCTGCATTTGCTGATTATAAAATTCAGGAATACTATTCCCGTCTATTGCAATTACTTTATTTTGTTCTATGACAAAATCGCGAATTGTTTCTATATTATTTATTTCATCATCCGAAATATTTTTGACTGAATGCCAATCAAAACCTGCAAGGTTAAAATCATTACAGGAACGAATATGACTCTTTGTATTATTAGTATTGAAATAGATTGCATCTCCAGTAGCCTTTATCAATCTAGTATCTTCAGATAAAGGTTGACCTATACATACATTTGAGAACTGTTCCATGCTTATCTCTTTCACTACATCCTTACCAGCATATAAAGACTGGTATACCCGAATACTAGGGATAAGATGCAGTTTCCCTCTTTGCACTAAATACATTTCTTCCTTTTCAGAAACTCTCACTACGATTCCATTGTCAAGCAAAGTTTTTGGGGTTTTCATTGTTTTTTTATTTTTTGCATAATAAATATTTTTACTCAAACTAATCTTGTAAGATTACCAAGAATACACAACTCGATTTCACACCTATGTAAGCACTCTTACTTCGTTTTTAATTATTACTTAATATTAACAATGAGAATTTTTCCACTGATTTATGACCGACTTTCTTTTTCCTGAATTCAAAACAGGAATATCATCCACATATTCAATACGAATATCAGAATCATTTCCCAGCAGTCTTTTTAGCAGTGTTAGTATTTCATCACTTAATGTTTCTTCCAATCCGCTTTTACAATTGACAGCTAACTTTAGTACATAATGGGCTGAAGTTTTCTGAATAAACTGCCATTGACGGATCATCTCATAATTTTTCAGAATACGGGCTAAAGCCATTGGAAAAATCGGTTCACCCTGAGTGTTGTAAATCATGTCCAACCGACGACCATACAATTTTGAAATATAAGGATTTTGGGTTGTTTCATCCAACTCCATTATGCAATTGTCTCCATTATCATATCGAATAATCGGAAAAGCATAATTAAACAAATCTGTAATCACTAATCTCCCAAGCTCCCCATATTCAGCTGGTTCATCACTATCGAATTTCAAGACCTCAAAAAAATATCCAGATTCATTCAAAAAGAATCGCTGTTCATTATCACCCACACGTTCCTGTGCTAAAATACCATTTTCTTCATTAGCATATTGAGATATAATGGGACAACCTATATTCTTTTCAACTAGTTCACGAGTAGAGTCAAACAATGTTTCACTACCTGCAATAACTATTTTTACAGAAGGTAATTTCAAATGATGCTCACCTACATAGTGAGCCAATAAATCGAAAGAAGAAGCATATCCACGCAAACATTCAGCCCGAACGCTCCGTATAGTCTCACATAACATCTTCAAATTTATTTCATTCAAATTAGAAATATCAAAGGGTACTATATTTTCCCAAAAAGACTGACTGTTAGTTTTGTTTTGCCATTTGGTCCAAATACGAAGTTGCACCAGCTTATCATGCGATTTGAAACCAACTATTTTACCAAAATACTTCAACTCGGCCAAGCGACGTTCTCTTTTTCTGGTATCAAAGGGAACGGCAAAAGGAGTTCCCGTCGAACCGGAGGTTCGCTGAATATGATATTTACCACCATACTGCCACGGGTTATCTATCTCTGATACAAAGATTTCGTCATAATGTTCCTGCAAGACTGATTTATTCACTACAGGATAATCTTTCAGTTCCAAAGATTTTATATTTCGATAAAATCGGGTATTCTTCACTGCATGTTGCAGTAAATCCGCCAACATCCGCTGCCTTAGGCACTGAGCTTGTATTCTATGCTCTTGAATATATCGTATATTTATGTAGTGAGAACGAATTCTACCTCCCCGGAAAAAATCCCTGATCCAAAAATGATAACGTAAAACACTCGAAAGAATAGTCATATAATCAAATTTCACGAGCCGGATTTCCAGCTACCCGTTTATTAGGTTCTACATTTTTGGTTACCACAGCCCCTGCACCGACTAAAGCTTCTCTACCAATATAGGAAACCTTACCGGAAATAATCGTTGCACCCGAACCAATAAAGGCGTAATCTTGCATGGTTACATATGCCCCCAGTACTACATTACTGGCTACAAAACAGTGCATCCCCATTCGACTTCCATGAGTAATAAGATCATTAGAGGAAACAACACTGTCATCACCGATAATCACATCAGGTGAAATCACACTATTAGCATGAATAATTACACCTTGTCCTAATTGGGCGTAACGGGATACAATCGCAGAGGGATGAACAATCGTAGGAACAATACCAGCACTATCTCGGAGCCTACTATAGAGCAGAGCTCGGATTTTATTGTCGCCAACACTAATAGCAAATTGTTTATCGGATAAATCCGATGCAAACAACTCTTCATGAGTTCCCAGTATTTTATATCCAAAGTACAATTCATCTGTCCGGCCTTTTTCATAATGATAAAGACCCGCTACATTATACCCGCATCTTTCAACTAAGTC
>NZ_CBVI010000002.1 GCF_000513195.1 Bacteroides timonensis
AAAATATAAATATCTTTCATCTGATTATCAAAGAGAGAATACGTTCTATTTCATGTTTTTGAATGCCATGATGCATTGGCAAACAAATCACACTATCAGCAATCCGATGTGCTACAGGCAGATTTTCAGGTCTGGCAGACTCCAAACCTCGATATGTAGAAAATTCACTTATCAAAGGATAGAAATACCGCCGGCCTAAAACATTGTTTTCCTTCATCTTAAAATAAAGTTCATCCCGAGTCATACCATATTCTTCGGAATTAACAAAAATGGGAAAGTAAGAATAATTGTGACGAACTCCAAGCACATCTTCCATAAAGCAAATACCTTTTACTTCCTTTAAAGCGCTCTGATATTGCAAAGCCACCTGATGCCGGGATTCAATAGCTGCATCCACTTGCCTTAGATTAATTAAGCCATAAGCAGAACGAATCTCATCCATTTTTCCGTTAATGCCAGGTGCGACAATAGTTGTTTCCCCTGCAAAACCGAAATTCTTTAAGTAGTCAATCCGCTCCTTTATTTTTTTATCATGACAAATTAAAGCACCACCTTCAACAGTGTTATAAACTTTCGTCGCATGAAAACTTAAAGTAGACATATCTCCAGCGTTAAGTATTGATTGTCCATTCACCTCCACACCAAAGGCATGAGCAGCATCATAAATCACCTTCAACCCATATTTATCAGCGATTGCCTGAATACGCACTGTATCACAAGGCTTACCATAAACATGTACCGGCATGATAGCAGTAGTCTTCGGAGTAATGGCAGCTTCAATCTTATCAGGATCAATATTACAAGAAATAGGATCAATGTCCACAAACACGGGCTTAATGCCATTCCACCACAAGGAATGAGTGGTCGCCACAAAACTGTAAGGAGTAGTAATTACCTCACCCGTAATGCGTAATGCCTGCAAGGCACACATCAGTGGCAACGTACCGTTAGTAAACAAACAGATATAAGGTACTTTCAAATATTCGCACAAGGCTTTCTCTAATTCCTGATGGTAATGACCGTTATTAGTCAGCCACTTTCGATCCCAAATATCCTGAAGATAAGGCATAAAGTCATCCAAGGAGGGAAGTAAAGGAGAAGTAACCGTGATTATTTTATTTTCCATCTTACTATAACATATGATTTATTTTTTTATTTACGCTTAAGTGTGGTAAGTACTAGTTGCCTGATTTCAAGATATTCAACCAGCTGAAGACGTTCATAAATGAGCATAGCCAACAGTATTCCAACCAGTATTTGGATAGGTAACAGAATATAAAGAGAAATATTCCAAAAGGAAATCCCCCACATCACAGCTGCCACAATGGATGAAACCATAAAAGTAGGTAATATGTCTTTAATTTGTTTTCCGGTAGGATAATGAATCAAATTCGCAGAATAATAACTATTCAGAAAATAAGCAATAAATGAAGTACAAACACTTCCCCAAAGCATATATTCAATCCCATACAAAACACCAACCACAATGGGACCAACGGCAATCATTTTCTTTATTATTTCCAGTTTTAGAAACAGGTCTGAACGACCTTTAACTTGTAGAATATTCAGATTAATGGCATGAAGCGGATAAAGCATGCCACTGAAGCAAATAATCTGTAAGAAATAAACAGCAGGCAGCCACTTCTCTCCTATCAGAATAATAATTAGAGGTTTTGCTACCGCTGCCAAGCCTAACATACAAGCAAAAGTTATCAACATCGTAGTTCTTATCATCCGTCGGTAGGCTTCGCGCAGTCGTTCCGAGTCTTCTTGGATGGAACTGAGCACCGGATAACTAACACGCTGAATTACAGAGGTCAAATTACTTGAAAAAATTATATTAAACTGTTCTGCACGAGTATATTGCCCCAACTGTGCAGAAGTATAAAAACGGCCGATAATAATATAATAGATATTCTTGTAAATTGTGTCCAGCAATCCAGAAAGTAATAATTTTGAACCGAAGCCAAACAATTCCTTAAAACTTTGCATGGAAAATTCCCATATCGGCCGCCAATGGCAATGTATCCACAAAAACAGCGTATTCAATGATTGGCGGGAAAGTTGTTGCCCTACCAAGCTCCATACTCCCATTCCCGACACAGCCATACCAATTCCAATAATACCACTGCTGATACTGGAAACTAATGAAACCTTGGTCTGAACTTTAAAATTAACATCACGGACAAAAATAGTACGAGGAATAATTCCCAATGCATTAACCACCAGCATCAATCCAATAATTCTTACAATTCCCATCAATACCGGTTCTTTAAAGAATTTACTAATGGCAGGTGCAGCAAAAAATAAAGCAAGATACAGAACAATGCTAATCACTAAATTGAAATAGAAAACCGTATTATAATCCACGCGTTCAATATGTACCTTGCGTATCAATGCATTGGAAAAACCGCTGTCAATAATAGAGTTGGAAATTGCTATAAAAATAGCAATCATGGCCATAATACCGTATTCGCTCGGAGTCAGCAAACGGGCTAAGACAAGTCCTACCAAAAAGGTAATTCCTGAATTGGCAATATTATCAACAAAACTCCATCCGACACCTCGAATGGTTTTGTGTTTTAAGGATTCTGACATGTGTTAACGATTCACAAGCAAGTGGAAAAGATATCCTCCACATCAATTCTCATAACTCCGATGATAGAACCAAATCTCGCAGATTAGAATGCCGCATATCTTTTTCACTTACCAACACTTGCTCCACAGGTATTTTCCAGTTAATCCCCAAATCCGGGTCATTCCATGCCAAAGCACCTTCATACTCCGGAGCATAAAAATTATCACACTTATATTGAAATATCACCTCATCGCTCAACACACTGAAACCATGCGCAAGACCTCTTGGTATAAAGAATTGACGATGATTTTCTTCTGTTAGTTCTACAGCTACATGCTGTCCGAAAGTCGGCGAACCTTTTCTTATATCTACAGCAACATCCAAAACAGTCCCCTTTACTACACGCACCAGTTTACTCTGTGCAAAAGGAGGTTTCTGAAAATGCAAACCACGAATGACACCGTAAGACGATTTAGATTCATTATCCTGCACAAATGTTGTCTTACAGACTTTTTCTTCAAATTCTCTCTGATTGAAGGATTCAAAGAAGTAGCCACGTCCATCTTTAAAAAGACGTGGTTCTATGATGACAACCCCTTCAATGGCTGTTTTTATAATTTCCATATTGATTCAAAAAAAGAGTATTCATAGCTCTTTAAATTTCCGATACGCCACCTCCAACTTCACATCATACCTATTCTGCGCATAAGCAGGGCCGTTATAGCATTTAGCAAACGCAGCCCAGTCCTTACATTGCAAAGCACGAAGCATCGGAGGATTCTTTTTGATGAAATTCGCAAAAAGAAGCAGTTGTTTGTATTCGCTTTCGCACATGCTCTGCACGAAGCTTTCTACGCTCTCCTCACCACAAGCGGCATAAATCATGGCTTTTCGTTTAATCCGGTCGGACGAATGGAATTGGTGTACATATCCAGTATCGCCAGCACCCCCTTGGGGAGGGAAAGGCCAGAGGCGTGGATGTTCACCTTCAGACGGCTCGACAGGGTGTTTTCATATTCTTCTTTCCGCACCTCCCCCCCCGGAGGCGCAAGACGACCGTTCAGCAAGACCTTACGCTCTACAAGCTGTATATTGCCGTTGTCTTTCGGCTTATAGACATACGAGCCTACGGAAGTGATTTCAAGGTCGAAGTCCACATTCAGAATCTTCATAAACCAATCTTTCAAACGGAGAAACAGGCGGGAAAAGAGGCCTTTCCTTTTTCCGGGCTGGCCGATAGGGTAAAAACGGATGACAAGGCGTTCGCCCATGATATACGCAGGTTACTCTTCCACTTCTTCCCAAGGACAGGGATTATCAATCACATTCTGAAACTCCGCAATAGCTTCCCGCTGTTCTATTCTGAGCATAAACCGGATCGTTATAGTATTACACTCTGACTGCGCTCAATGAAGTCTTGAGCAAACGCATAGAATAGTACCCTGATTTGAGTGCTTACCTCAAATCTCCCTCAGCCCCGTCTTCCACCCCTCAAACGGGCAAGACTTCATTATTTCATTATAGAGTTTACAGCTATAGTTTAGCACCTCTATCATCGCAGCGGTTATGGCGGGATTGCCTACCAGTTCATAAGATTGCAGAAAGACATCCAAGTCTACCCGCTTCGCTATACCGCTGGCATTGTTTTCGTCAGGTAAAGTAATGCATTCAAATCCGGACTTCACTGTAAACAGATCAATCACTGTAGGGCACTGCTTTTCAAGCATTTTAAAGAGTTTATTGGGGTCGTCGTGATTATTCACGCGGTCGAAGTAATTTCCCCAGGAACAAAACAAAGATACTTGTTTCGAATTTGTAACAATAAGATTGACTATGCCGTAAGTTCCCTTAGAAATCTTTACCACATACTCTATGTAGTCTTTACGGATAATGACTGTAGTCTTTTCGCCTTGGAAGAAGGTCGCACCGGCTGTATTTGAAAGGAAATTACGCATAATACTAGTTTTTTGGAGCTACAAACATTACTTTCTATCTATCCAATTTTCTATCTTTACATTTTTAACACGTTCAAAATGCCTCAAATTATCAGTCACCAACGTATAACCTTTAGCCATAGAGCACTGGCAATAAGTAAATCGAAATCATCTATAAGCAGACCTTCTTTACGAAGGCGTGACTTTTCGCGGGCATAAACATCTATACTGGCTTCAAAAGTAACAATATTGATGCAAGATAAAAAATGATCTAATTGATTACGTCTTTTAGAAGTAGCACCACCATATTCTAAACCATACTTGAGTTCAGCTACCGTAACAGATGATATATAGCAATTTTCAACACCTATTTCATCCATTTTTTGTGCAACATTATATTTGTCCCGAAATAGGAACACACAAATATTAGTATCAAGCAAATATTTCTTCATCCCCAAGACTCAACTGTTCTTGTAAAAGTACGACTCTGGCGAATATCATCAATTATCTCATCTGTAGAACGAGAGTCATCATCCCACATCCCTCGAAATTCTTTCGTCCAACCTTCTTTGGCACCATTATTAGCCGGATTATCCAATAAGGAATTAGATAATTTGGCTATTAAAGCCAATTTTACATCTTTACCCAAGTTCTTTACAGAATTCCAATAAAGATCTATTTCGGAAACTTTTGCATACTTATCCATTGAACATCCTCCTATTACACCATTCATACTTTTAGAATAATACAAAGAACGGAATTTGGTTTATAAAAAGCAAATATTCAGCGAGGTTTCTATCAAACGCACTCTGTTTCTTTATTCTCCTAATGTCTACTATAGCATCATTATTGCATTCATATTTTATTCTTCAAATATACACTCATCCATCGGCAGACGTATCACGCAATCTATCCCACCACAAATTCAGCCCTATCCATACCACAATATCCACCATCAACATTATCGTATTATTCACATATGGCATCAACAGTATATTTATCGCACTGAAAGCACATGACATGCCCAATAAGCCAATCATAGCTTTTCTCGGACTAAGTCCAATTGCCAATAATTTATGATGGATATGATTCTTATCCGCCTCAAATGGACTTTTACCATTACGCACTCGAACCAATATCACTCGAATTACATCAAACGAAGGAATAATCAAAGTGCTGAAAGCAATCACAAAGGCACCCTCTGTATATGACATTACATCAGGATTCACCTGGCTATATTTAATAGCAAGAAAACTCAAAGTGTATCCCAATGTCAAACTTCCTGTGTCTCCCATAAAGATCTTCCTGGCTCGTTCCGCGCTACCGAAAACATTATAGTAGAAGAATGGAACAAGAACGCCAAAGGTAGCGGCCGCCAACATTGCATAACTCCAAAGCCCTTTCTCAATAAATAAAAAAGCAAAAATGAGAAGGGCTACACTGCTCAATCCGGATGCCAAACCATCAATTCCATCAATCAGATTTATTGCATTCGTGATAAATACAACAGTAAAAACTGTGAAAGGCATACCAATATAAGGAGCAAGTTCATGAATGCCGAACAAGCCGTACAAATTATTAATCCAAAGTCCGGACAACGGAAATAAACAAGCACAAAATATTTGGATAACAAATTTTTGACGATAACGAACACCCACCAAATCATCCGCTATTCCTGTCAGATAAAGCAAGGTCATTCCACATGCAAAAAGAAGCATTTCCGGCAACAAATAAGAAGCATAAAGAGTAGTAAGCTCACAGCCTAAAAGCAAACGGAAAGTGTAAACCAAACAATATGTAAAAAGCACAGTAGGAAAGAAAGAAACTCCACCTAAACGAGGAATGGCCTTCCTATGTATCTTACGGGAGTCCGGTATATCAAAAAGCTTCTTTCGCATAGATATCAGCAAGATACGCGGAATTAACATCCGAGCT
Source organism: Bacteroides timonensis (assembly GCF_000513195.1). GTDB lineage: Bacteria > Bacteroidota > Bacteroidia > Bacteroidales > Bacteroidaceae > Bacteroides > Bacteroides timonensis. Next base: position 6,448 of record NZ_CBVI010000002.1, read on the forward strand.
ATAAATACTGATATCAAGAAAGTTAGAAGAATAAATAGAATATTCAAGATGAATATAAATTATAAATGATTAGTATGTTAACCAAGTACCTCAAAAGGATATTGATTTTCTTCAATATTCTTCAATTCTTCCATGACTTCCGCTTGTTCGGAAGTTAAAGTTCCTTTGTCCCACTGATCCATAATGGAATGAGCTTCTTGAAGCAAACTCTCTTCATAAATTTCGCCATAACAGTAAGTCAGCAAACGAACTTTAAGCAAAGAAGTTGGAAGCTGTTCCAGAATATTATAAGCGCGGTCTAATACAGATTGCTTCTTCTGCTCTTTATCTCCATAATCGTAGATCGTAGCATTGTAACCCATCAAAAGTGCCAGACACAGATTGGCTTCTTCTTCGATATCGGAACTCTTAGAGGAAAAAAGAGAATTGGACTTAACGAGAACTTCCTTATTCAACCGACAAAAAGTATCGGAATAGATAGGTTCGCCGTCCATACCAAGATACATCAGCTCATGAGCAGCACGTTGAAGCTCAAAAGCACAAGAAAGTAAAGAATTCATGGAGATTAATATATAATTAGTTGATTAGCTTCAGATAAGACTTGGGGACTTTAATACTTGCGACTAAGACACCCTTGATACGAATAACAACATAGGTTTTATTGGCTTGTGTGGCAATCTCACCTTCAATGCCGCTAAAATCCCCTTTGATGACCTTCACTTTATTCCCTATAGCAAAGGGTTCGCTATCAAAACTGACTCCATCAGGATTCAAGTCCATAATAAACATGAAGTCTTCCATTTGTTTATTAGGGACCACCAACATGGAATGAGTGAAAAGGTCTTTCATATAATAAAGGCGAACACCATAAACATTGGAAAGATCACAGGCAGTCTGCTTAGTAGCATAGATAAAGATTAAATTTCGAATAACAGGAACCTCAGTGCGCTTACGGCGATACTTCAGCTGAGATACCACAATTCGCGTGGGAAGATAGTAATCAAGATCCAGGCCCTCTTCTGCCTTAAACTTATCTAGGGATTTTCGGACAGCAAACTCTTGCTTATCACGAGTACGGGCTGCAAACCAATATTTTTGATTTTCAATCACTTGCAAAAAGTAAGTAGAGGATTTTACTATAGTTCCGGATGCGCTTCGCGGTTTGAACGAGACATATTCTCTTTCAAACCGTAACCAATAGATATTTCAATTTAATGAGCTATAAACGAAGATATTAAATTCGAAGAAACGCCTTTTAATCGTTCGTTTAATGGGCGTCAAGATTTGAGAAAAAACAGATAATTCAAAAACATAAAAAGGAAGAGATATTAAATATATTAAACGACAAAAATGTTAGACTGATTATCAATAATATAACTATATAAAAAGCCTAGTTCTAAAATATTTTTATTAAACATCTTGCAAGTTCAAAAAATACCCATTATCTTTGCGCCCATTAAACGAACGATTTTTGGACACCCCTATAATTTTAGAGTAACTATCTACATTTCAATATATTAACCAAACAAAAACCATCAACAAAAGAACTTTTTTTTATCAGTTCCATTGCCAGTTACAAAAAGAAACTCCTACCTTTGCCCGTTTTTCAAATCAAACATTTAATATAGATTTAATTATTACGTTAAATAAATAAAATTATGGAACAAGAAGAAATGGCTGAAAGCCTTGAAAAAAAGACCTGAAACAGGCAAAAAAGTCACCTTTAAGAGGCAATGTATCAGAGATTAAGAGAAAACCCGGACGCCCTAAAGGTATAGTGGTAAAAGGGATACTTCCCAAATATCGAAAAGAAGGGATGATAGAACTGCTCAATTGGAGAGACAAAGGATTTTTCGGTAAAAAAGAAAACATATCCATTCACGAATTGGCAGACAAGGGTGCTGAATGGGAACTTTTTCTCTCTGACAGTAATACTCCACTATCAGCCAAGACAATAGAAATAGAATTGGGAGAAATCTGGAGAGGTGAACATCTACAGAAAGTGATGGAGAAGAAGAGTAAAAACAAGAATAAAGACAAGAAATAAATGGACAACAATTAAATATTGACACCCTATATACAACCTGCTATATCTTTGCCCCCGCTTTAGCAAAGATTAAGCCCCGCAAATCGAGAAGATGTCGCTTTATCCCCAAAGTGATGTCTTCTCTTTTTTTATGCCCGACATAAACACCGACTAAAGAACTAAGAATTAATAATTTAAAATTAAACACAATGAGAAATCGAAAGAAACCCGCTTCAATCTATGAAGCACTCAGAAAGAAATGGAGAATACGAATCATGCTCGAAAAAGACTACACAGAAGACGCAGCACTATGGATGACCGACAGAGTAGAAAGCCTAATCAGCCACATGCAGTATGGATATGCACTCATAGCATACCATAAACAGGACGGAACCTTCAAGTTTGTAAAAGCAACACTACTTCCATACGAAAAATGTTTCCGTCGGAAATACGATATACATCGTATAGAAGGGCACATCATCTACTGGGATGTGGAGTCACAAGCATGGAGAAGTTTCCAATTAGAGAATTTTCTGGAATGGAGACCGATCAATTGAATGAAAGAATTAAAAATGAAAGAATAAAATTATGGCAATGACGTATGGAGGGATTCAATATTATCCCATTTCAGTGGTACTCTTTGACGAGATATACATGGGGCTGATAGAAGCCAGGTTCGGAATGAAAGGCATAGCCATAGCGATGAAATTGCTATGCAAGATATACAAGGAAAACGGATATTACCTGCTTTGGGGAGAGGAACAATGCGCACTCTTCACCAATAAGGCGGGAAAAGATATCGATGAGGAAGAAATGCAGGGTATCGTGGATATTCTTGTAGATAAAGGATTCTTTGACAAACAAAGTTACGAGAAGCAGCAGGTTCTGACTTCCATAGAGATTCAGAAAGTATGGCTGGAAGCTACAAAACGTAGGAAAAGGGGGGATATAGCCTCCCTACCCTACATATTGGTGAAAACGGAAGAAGAAAAAAGCGATAAAGGTGATAAAGATGGTAAAGAGACAGAATGTATGCAAAATCCACAGAATTGCATACAGGACGTAGCCGATTCCACCGAAAATGCAGACAATTCCGGACAAAGCATAGTAGAGTATAGTAGAGCAGAGGAAAGCAAAGAACTCCCCCCACTAACTCCCCCGACGGGGGAGGATGTCGGTGTATGGAGAAGATATTCTTTCGTCGAGTTTCCGGGATACGCCTACAACAAAAACACCCACAACCTGGAATGCCTCTTGCTCGCACTGGACGGACTGCATATCAACGATCCTAATGACGTGAAAGCGATTCTGAAGCTGTCCGACTACGGACGGCTGGGAAACGGGGTCTGGAAAATCATACATGCAACCAAGTGGAGCATAGTGAACAGCAAAGGGAAATATCTGGTCGGAGCACTGAACAAGGCGAGAAATCAATAGCTTGGAAAGCAGAAAAAAAGTCTAAAACCGGGCACTGATTATCAGAGGATTACAAGGAGTTAACTTCCTGCCGACAAGGAGTTAACTTCTTGTAGACAAACTCTTAACTTCTTGTAAACAAGGATTTGGTGGTAGAATGCGTCATCCGATAAACGTATTCCGTCCTTATCCTTTTCAGCTACACCCACAAATTCTACCTTGACCGATTTACCAACGACAAATGTAACCAGCCATAAATACCCAATACAATAACCAGCAATGTCTGTATACCATGTACTATCAGGGCAAAAACTCCCGCATCGGTAGCATTGACACCGTATAGCATCATCATTGTAATGACAGCGAAATGCCACGGTCCCGCCCCATTAGGAGTAGGGACAATCACAGCAAAAGTGCCGCCCACAAACATCACCAGACTTGCCAGAAAACTGAGATGTTCAGTAAAAGCGAAGCAATAGAAAGTGATATAAAAGTGATAAAAGTAGCATATCCATATCAACACCGTGTAAAGGAGGAAAAGCGGTATATTCTTCACACTCTTCAATGACATCACACCTTCCCATACATTCAGCACCACTCCTTTCACTTTCTCGAAGAAAGAAAGCATACGCAGAAGGAAATAGAGTAATACTAATACACCAATGATACTAAAAAGAACGACATAAAACCAGGGAGATGTCACCAGATGCACCAACGAAGGGACTTTCGTACCTGTCTCTTCAAAAAAACGAAGGAAGACAGGCATCTGCATCAGAAAAGTAATCCCGGTAATCAAAAGAATGGTCAATGTATCTATCAAGCGTTCCGTTACCACTGTTCCAAGCGATTTGGCAAAAGAAACATCGTCATATTTGGCAAGCACACCGCAACGGGAAACTTCGCCTACACGGGGTAAAACAAGATTAGCGGCATAAGAAACAAAGATAGCATCCACACAATCGCTCGTCTTTGGATAAGCTCCGAGCGGAGCAAGCGTCTGTTTCCAACGCCAGCCACGGAAAACATGGCTCATCACACCAAAAAACAACGAAAACAGCATCCATCCCCAGTCCGTTCCATGCAGAAGTACCTCCTTGGCGCGTGCAAAATCAAAATCTCGATACACCCAATAAAGAATAAAACCGCCCAAAGCGACCGGTAAAAGGATCTTCAGTGTCTTTTTTAATAGTTTATTCATGCAGAATTCGTTATTCTTCGTCGAAAAGGATTACCTTTGTGGGCTGCAAATACAGCACTTTCCCAAAAGGACGGTCTCCGTTTGCGGTGCAAAAGTAACGATTTAGTTGATAAATGAAATTAGTAAAGCCTAAAAAGTTTCTCGGCCAGCATTTTCTGAAAGATCTGAAAGTGGCACAGGATATAGCCGATACGGTAGACGCATGTCCCGGCCTCCCCATTCTGGAAGTAGGTCCGGGCATGGGGGTATTGACCCAGTTTCTGGTGATAAAAGAACGTCCGGTGAAGGTGGTGGAACTGGATTATGAGTCCGTAGCCTATCTGCGTGAAGAATATCCGTCACTGGAAGACAACATCATTGAAGACGACTTCCTGAAAATGAATCTCCAACGCCTGTTCGACGGGCAACCTTTTGTGCTGACAGGAAACTATCCTTATAATATATCCAGCCAGATATTCTTCAAAATGTTGGATAACAAAGAACTGATACCTTGTTGTACCGGTATGATACAGAAAGAAGTGGCCGAACGTATTGCCGCCGGACCGGGCAGTAAGACGTATGGCATCCTGAGTATATTGATACAGGCATGGTATCGTGTAGAATATCTTTTCACCGTACACGAACATGTATTCAATCCGCCACCCAAAGTGAAAAGTGCAGTTATTCGCATGACACGAAACGAAACGAAAGAGTTGGGTTGTGATGAGAAACTGTTCAAACAAGTAGTGAAAACGACTTTTAATCAACGCCGCAAAACCCTGAGAAATTCGATAAAGCCGATACTCGGCAAAGATTGTCCGCTGACGGAAGACGTTTTGTTTAACAAACGACCAGAACAACTATCGGTACAGGAATTTATCAGTCTGACCAACCGGGTTGAACAGGCCTTGAAAGAGATTAGAGAAACAAGTGATGAAACCAAGAAATGATAATTAAAGATTTTAGGCGCGGATGAACGCGTTTTTTTCAGACACGGATTTCACGGGTTACACAGTTATTTCCGGAGTCATACAGTAAAGCCGTGAAATCCGTATCTGAAAATAATTTAATAGCGTAGCTTTTAATCCGTGGAATCCGCGTAATCCGCACCTAAAAATCATACGACTTAGCCCGCTAAATTATCATTTTAAAAAGAGGAGAAAGATTATGGAGATGGACGAAGAATACATTGACAATGTCAAAAACCTCATAGAACAAAAGGACGCTGAGAACGTCAAAGCGCTCCTTATAGACCTGCACCCTGCGGATATTGCCGAACTGTGCAATGACCTGAGTCCTGAGGAAGCACGTTTCGTATACCGCTTACTGGATAACGAAACGGCAGCAGACGTGTTGATGGAAATGGATGAGGACGTCCGTAAAGAATTCCTGGAAATACTCCCGTCAGAAACCATTGCCAAACGCTTTGTGGACTACATGGATACGGATGATGCCGTAGACCTGATGCGTGAATTGGATGAAGAAAAACAGGAAGAAATTCTTTCTCACATTGAAGACATCGAGCAGGCAGGAGACATCGTAGACCTGTTGAAGTACGACGAAGATACCGCCGGTGGTTTGATGGGTACTGAAATGGTGGTCGTAAACGAGAACTGGAGTATGCCGGAGTGCCTGAAAGAGATGCGTCAGCAAGCTGAGCAATTGGATGAAATCTATTATGTCTATGTCATCGACGACGAAAACCGCCTGCAAGGAGTGTTTCCACTGAAAAAGATGATTACCTCCCCTTCTGTATCCAAGGTTAAACACGTGATGAGGAAAGACCCCATTTCTGTACGCGTAGACACATCTGTGGACGATGTGGTACAGACCATTGAGAAATATGACCTGGTAGCCGTTCCTGTTATCGACAGTATCGGACGGCTTGTGGGGCAAATCACCGTAGACGACGTCATGGATGAAGTTCGTGAACAATCGGAACGTGATTACCAGTTGGCATCCGGTCTTTCCCAGGATGTGGAAACGGATGATAATGTAATGCGCCAGACCAGCGCCCGCTTGCCATGGCTTATTATCGGTATGCTGGGTGGTATCGGCAATTCCATGATTTTAGGTAATTTCGATGCTACTTTCGCAGCCCATCCCGAGATGGCACTCTACATACCGCTGATCGGTGGTACAGGCGGAAACGTAGGAACACAATCTTCGGCCATCATCGTACAGGGTCTTGCCAACAACTCGCTGGATGCAAAAGATACTTTCAAGCAAATTACCAAGGAATCCGTAGTGGCCCTTATCAACGCTACTATTATTTCCTTATTAGTATATATATATAATTTTGTCCGGTTCGGCGCAACTGCCACCGTCACCTATTCCGTTTCTATCAGCCTGTTTGCAGTAGTGATGTTCGCATCTATCTTCGGCACGCTGGTACCTATGACACTGGAAAAGTTGAAGGTAGACCCAGCCATCGCTACCGGTCCGTTTATTGCAATTACCAATGATATTATAGGCATGATGTTATATATGGGAATTACCGTACTTCTATCCTAAAACAAGAAAAATGAAAAAAAACTAAGGAAAAAAGTATGAAGTAATTGTTTTATTTCATTAATTTGTGACCTAATGTAACCCGAACGGGTAAAACCGTTTTTTAAAATGTATGTACAATGATGGACACTCATGACACTAATCTCCCCGAAAAGGCGGTGGAATTAGAAGAAGAAAAGAAAGCAGCTGAGGTTTCAGAACCGGCTCTGACGGAAACTCCGGCTGAAGAAGCAACGCAGGAAGAGCAGCCGGTAGAAGCCGCACAAAAGCTAAGCAAGGAAGAAATCCTGGCTAAATTGAAAGAGATTTCCGCAGATGTGGAAAACGCCGGCAAACAGGAGATAGATAGTCTGAAACAGGCTTTCTATAAGCTTCATAATGCCGAACAAGAAGCGACAAAGAAGCTGTTTATCGAAAACGGGGGAATAGCAGAGAATTTCATTCCAACAACGGATGCTGTTGAAGAGGAATTCAAAAATATCATGTCCGTCATTAAAGAAAAGAGAGGTGCATTGTCAGCTGAACAGGAACAACAAAAAGAGCTGAACCTGCAAATCAAACTTTCCATTATCGAGGAACTGAAAGAACTGGTAGAGTCACCCGACGATGCCAACAAATCCTACTCAGAATTCAAGAAGTTACAGCAACAGTGGAATGAAGTGAAACTTATTCCGCAAGCCAAAGTCAACGAACTGTGGAAGAGTTATCAACTCTATGTGGAGAAGTTCTACGATCTGTTGAAGCTGAATAATGAATTCCGCGAATATGACTTCAAGAAAAACCTGGAAATAAAAACACATCTATGTGAAGCTGCCGAAAAGCTGGCTGATGAAGCAGATGTAGTGTCGGCTTTCCACCAGTTACAAAAGCTACATCAGGAATTCCGTGACACGGGTCCGGTTGCAAAGGAACTACGTGACGAAGTATGGAATCGATTTAAAGCTGCTTCCACAGCCGTAAATCGCCGTCATCAACAACACTTCGAATCATTGAAGGAAGTAGAGCAGCATAATCTTGACCAGAAAACAGTGATTTGTGAAATCATTGAAGCAATAGACTACAACGAATTGACCAACTTTGCTGCGTGGGACAATAAAACACAGGAAATCATTGCCCTGCAAAACAAGTGGAAGACCATCGGTTTTGCACCGCAAAAGATGAACGTGAAGATATTCGAACGTTTCCGTAAAGCGTGTGATGAATTCTTCCGCAAGAAAGGTGAATTCTTTAAAGCCCTGAAAGAGGGCATGAATGCAAACCTGGATAAAAAACGTGCTCTTTGCGAGAAAGCCGAAGCTCTGAAAGACAGTACCGACTGGAAAGCAACCGCTGACGAACTAACCAAACTGCAAAAAGAATGGAAGACCATCGGTCCGGTAGCAAAGAAATATTCTGATGCAATATGGAAACGGTTTATTTCTGCTTGTGACTACTTCTTCGAACAAAAGAACAAGGCTACTTCCTCCCAACGTTCCGTTGAGATAGACAACCTGAATAAGAAGAAGGAAATCATCGAGAAGTTGGGTGCCATTGATGAGAATATGGATACGGATGAAGCGACTCAGTTGGTACGCGAATTAATGAAGGAATGGAACAACATCGGTCATGTACCTTTCAAGGAAAAAGACCGTTTGTATAAGCAATACCACGGACAAGTGGATAAATTGTTCGACCACTTCAACATCAGCGCTGCTAATAAGAAGCTGAGTAACTTCAAATCCAACATCAGCAGTATTCAGGAAGGCAGCCCGCAGTCACTCTATCGCGAACGCGAGAAACTGGTACGTGCAGCAGATGCCATGAAGAACGAATTGCAGACTTATGAAAATAATCTTGGCTTCCTGACAGCTTCTTCAAAGAAAGGCAACAGCCTGCTGACAGAACTAAACCGCAAAGTAGAAAAACTGAAGGCAGATATTGAATTGGTAAAACAAAAGATTAAGGTTATCGACGATTCCATTCGTAGCACCGAATAATTTTAAGCCTATATATACAAAGAGGGTGTTTCAACATTTTTGAAACACCCTCTTTGTTATTTATATCTTAATGATGGAACAGACGAATACCTGTAAATGCCATAGCGATACCGTATTTATCGCAGGTTTCAATAACATGATCATCACGTACTGAACCTCCTGCCTGGGCAATGTATTCCACGCCAGTCTTGTGAGCACGCTCTATATTATCTCCAAACGGGAAAAAAGCATCTGAACCAAGAGCTACTCCTTTCAGAGTATTCAGCCATTCGCGCTTTTCCTCACGCGTCAGCACTTCCGGTTTTTCTGTAAAGAACTGCTGCCAAATACCGTCAGCCAACACATCATCATGGTCATCGCTAATGTAAATATCAATCGTATTATCACGGTCGGCACGGCGGATTTTCTCTACCCAGGGTAAGTTCAATACTTTTGGATGCTGGCGAAGATACCAGATATCAGCTTTATTTCCAGCTAAACGGGTACAGTGGATACGGCTTTGCTGCCCTGCTCCGATACCAATCGCTTGTCCGTCTTTCACATAACATACAGAATTGGACTGCGTATATTTCAAAGTAATAAGCGCTATCATTAAATCACGCTTTGCAGCATCCGGGAAAGTCTTATTCCGCGTAGGAATATTAGCAAACAATTCGCTACCATTCAGCTGAATCTCGTTACGTCCCTGCTCAAAAGTTATTCCGAACACATCCTTACGCTCAATCGGTGCAGGTTTATACGAAGGATCAATCTTAATCACATTATAAGTACCCTTACGCTTGTTCTTCAGAATTTCGAGTGCCTCGTCCGTATATCCCGGAGCAATGACACCATCGGATACTTCGCGGTTAATAAAACGGGCAGTCGCCTCATCACAGACATCACTCAAAGCTATAAAATCTCCGTAAGATGACATACGGTCCGCACCACGGGCACGCACATATGCACTGGCCAGAGGAGAAAGCGGCAAGTTATCAACAAAATAAATCTGTTTCATTGTCTCATCCAATTCCAGACCAATAGCAGCACCTGCAGGGCTAACATGTTTGAATGAAGTCGCAGCCGGCATTCCGGTAGCCGCTTTCAATTCTTTCACCAACTGCCAACCGTTCAGTGCATCCATAAAATTGATGTATCCCGGGCGTCCGTTCAGGACTTCGATAGGTAACTCCCCCTCCTGCATAAAAATGCGGGCCGGCTTCTGATTAGGGTTACAGCCGTACTTGAGTTCTAACTCTTTTGCCATAGTTTTAATTATTTTGAATAGAATTGCTACATTATTACTTAAAACATAAAGTATGATCAATCATTATAAATCCACAACAATACAGGCTTGGTTTCAGCCTTTAACAACACATCAATTTGCCTCATCGTTTCATTACAAATCACCGGACATCCCTGACTCATGCCTAATGGAAGATGTGAAGGATAAACCTCTGTCGCAGGCAAAGGAGTATAAGAATGTAATACGACAATACGTTTGAAAGCATTATCATTAGTGGGTTCCAGACCATGCAATTTATAATGAACATTGATTCCCCATTTGCTGTAAGCCCGAATACCGACTTTGTATTTTCCCAGAGAAGAGCAAAGACTTCCCGGTGTATTGCTAAAGACAGGTTTAGAAGGTGTACTATCTTTCCCATAACCATGGGCACAAAGACTTGCATACTTAATGGAATCTCCTTTAAAATCCCAAACAAAGAAACGTTTTTTACCAGAATGTATGCTGAAATCTACTAAGAAACAATAATTCGTACTGAATCCCTTACTAACGCAATATGCCTTTACTTCATGCGCTTTCGATTTCAGACGTAGATGATCGACAACATTTACCGTAATGCTTTCACTACATTCGGCACATGCTCTACCCTCTGATCCTAAAATAAAGAAAAATAGCAGCAGAAACTGAATGAATCTCTTCATAAGCTTCATTATTGTATTAGACGTTAATAGACTTGGGGAGAAAAAGCAAAAAAGCTACGAACTTATTACATTCGCAGCTTTTTTTAGTTGGGCTACCTGGATTCGAACCAGGAATGACAGGACCAGAATCTGTAGTGTTACCATTACACCATAGCCCAATAACAGGTCGTTTCTGTTTTGCGGTTGCAAAGATACAAAGAATTTGATAATCCAAAACAATTTATCGTGTTTTTTTCTCTAAAATCTGCTAAGATGCCGTATGCCAAAGAAATATATACCTAAAAAAAATCAAAAATTGAAAGACTTTTTCCCTTTTAGGTGTTTGATACAAGAATTCAGCGTATATTTGTCAACTGTTTAATTTTAATAATAAGTAATGAACGAATCAAAGAAACTCATTCAACAAATAACCGAAGGTATACAAGATAAAAAAGGAAAAAATATTGTAATAGCAGATCTTTCTAAAATTGGCGATACTATCTGCAACTATCTTGTCATTTGTCAGGGAAACTCCCCAAGCCAGGTGACCGCCATCGTAGAGTCCGTAAAGGAATTCACCCGCAAAGGCGCTAACAGCAAACCTTTTGCAATAGACGGATTGCGCAATGCCGAATGGGTAGCAATGGATTACTCCGACATACTGGTCCATGTGTTTCTACCCGAAACGAGAGACTTCTACAATCTGGAAAATCTCTGGGCCGACGCCAAATTAACCCAAATACCTGACATTGATTAATAAGCCCTATGGACAACAATAATAATAACGCTAACAAAAAGCCCAATAAGGTAAATATGCCCAAGTTCAACCTGAACTGGCTGTATATGATCATAGCTATGATGCTTCTGGGCTTGTACATCACCAATGAAAACAGTACCGGAATCAAAAGTGTCTCTTATGACGAATTCCAGCAATACGTACGTGACGGCTATATGAGCAAAATCATCGGTTATGATGATAACTCTGTAGAAGCATATATCAAGCCACAATACGTTAAAAACGTATTTCAGGCAGACTCTAGTAAAGTGGGTAAAAATCCCATGATTACGACTGAAGCACCGTCTCGTGAAAGCTTGGGAAACTTCCTGCAAAAGGAAAAAGATGAACTGCACTTTGACGGTTCTATCAACTACGAAAAGAAACGCAATTATTTCGGGGTCGTACTGTGGCAGATTCTGCCTATTGCTTTCCTTATAGGTTTCTGGATATTCATGTCACGCCGTCTGAGCGGTGGTGGCGGTGCAGGCGGTGGCGGCATTTTCAATGTCGGTAAATCGCGTGCCCAACTGTTTGAGAAGGGGACTCCCGTGAAAGTGACATTCAAAGATGTAGCCGGACTTGCCGAGGCCAAACAGGAAGTAGAGGAAATTGTGGAATTCCTGAAAGAACCGCAAAAATATACAGACCTGGGAGGTAAAATACCCAAGGGCGCATTGCTGGTAGGCCCTCCGGGAACCGGTAAGACCCTGCTTGCCAAAGCTGTGGCAGGCGAGGCCAACGTACCGTTCTTCTCACTGGCTGGTTCCGACTTTGTGGAAATGTTTGTCGGTGTAGGTGCATCACGTGTACGTGACTTGTTCCGCCAAGCCAAAGAAAAAGCCCCCTGTATAGTATTCATTGATGAAATTGACGCCGTAGGTCGTGCCCGCGCCAAAGCTGCCGCCATGGGTGGAAATGATGAACGCGAAAACACATTGAACCAGTTATTGACAGAAATGGACGGTTTCGGTTCCAACAGCGGTGTAATCATCCTGGCTGCTACCAACCGTGTAGACGTTTTGGATAAAGCCTTGTTGCGTGCCGGACGTTTTGACCGCCAGATTCATGTAGACCTTCCCGACCTCAACGAACGTAAGGAAGTATTCGGCGTACACTTACGCCCCATCAAAATAGATAATACAGTAGACGTAGACCTGTTGGCACGCCAGACCCCGGGCTTCTCCGGTGCCGATATCGCCAATGTCTGCAATGAGGCTGCACTGATCGCTGCCCGCCACGGCAAAAAGTTCGTAGGCAAACAAGATTTCCTCGATGCTGTAGACCGTATTGTTGGTGGCCTGGAAAAGAAGACGAAAATCACTACGGAAGCGGAACGTCGTTCCATCGCTATCCACGAGGCAGGACATGCTTCCATCTCCTGGTTACTGGAATATGCCAATCCGCTGATTAAAGTAACGATTGTTCCACGCGGACGTGCCCTAGGCGCTGCCTGGTATTTGCCCGAAGAACGCCAGATTACCACCAAAGAACAAATGCTTGATGAGATGTGTGCCACACTGGGTGGACGCGCAGCTGAGGATTTGTTCCTGAAACGCATTTCGACCGGTGCCATGAACGACCTGGAACGTGTTACAAAACAGGCTTTCGGCATGATCGCCTACCTCGGAATGAGCGAAAAGTTGCCCAACCTCTGTTATTACAGCAACGATGAATATTCTTTCAATCGCCCGTACAGCGAAAAAACAGCTGAACTGATTGACGAAGAAGTGAAGAATATGGTGAACGAACAGTACGAACGTGCTAAGAAAATACTTTCCGAACATAAGGATGGGCACGCCAAACTGTCACAGTTGCTGATAGATAAAGAAGTTATCTTTGCAGAAGATGTGGAAGAAATCTTCGGAAAACGTCCTTGGGCTTCCCGTTCTGAAGAAATCAGTGCAAACAAGATTTCGGAAGACCTTAAGAAAGCTGAAGAAGCAGCTGCCAAAGAAGCTGTGGAGAGCGAAAAAGAAGTAAAAGCGGAAGAAGAAAACAATGTTGAAGGCGGAACAGAAGCCGGCAAAACAAAGGTTTCAGCAGAAGGTACCAAAGTTTCTGTAGAACGACCCGCAAAAGAATAAAGAACTAAAAACGGAATTACCGTGAAAAGCAATTTCTTAAAACGCGCCATCACAGGTGTGTTATTCGTAGTAGTATTGGTGGGCTGTATCCTATACAGCCCCCTTTCATTCGGTATCCTGTTCACCATTATCGGTGCACTGAGCGTACACGAATTTGCCCACCTGATAAACCAAAACGGTGAAGTACAAATCAATAAAACAATTACCGCTTTGGGAGGCGCTTATCTCTTCTTGGCCGTAATGGGCTTTTGTCAATCTACTATCGGAGCCCAGGTATTTCTGCCTTATCTGGCATTACTGCTTTACCTGATAATTACAGAACTGTATCTGAAAAAGAAAAATCCCATTGGTAACTGGGCCTTTTCCATGTTAAGCCAGCTGTATGTAGCATTACCGTTTGCATTGCTCAACGTATTGGCTTTTCAATATAACCCGGCAGAAAGCAGCGTGACCTACAATCCCATCCTACCACTTTCCATCTTTGTATTTATATGGCTGAGTGACACTGGAGCGTATTGTATAGGCTCGTTAATCGGCAAGCATCGTTTGTTCGAACGTATTTCCCCCAAGAAGTCATGGGAAGGAAGCATCGGTGGTGGTGTGTTCTCTATTGCTTCTTCATTCGTATTCGCCCACTACTTCTCATTCCTGTCTGTTTGGGAATGGGCCGGACTGGCACTGGTTGTTGTCATCTTCGGTACTTGGGGTGATCTAACGGAGTCGCTAATGAAGCGCCAGTTAGGTATCAAAGATTCGGGTCACATCCTACCCGGCCACGGTGGAATGCTCGACCGTTTCGACAGTGCTTTACTGGCAATCCCCGCAGCAGTGGTTTACCTCTACGTTTTAATGTTGATGAAATAAAAAAGGCCGGAGGAATTCACATTCACCCGGCCCTACACAAAACACTTTACTTTACTTCAATTGCATCTTTGAGAAATCTAAGCTAGAAGCTTTTTGGGAATTATCCGATTGTTTTTCAAAGGTAATTTCGACTTCATCGTTCACTTCTGAATTCAGCTTCAACTTGATACCTTTCGTTTCAGAAGTTATATTCAATTCTTTCAGATTGAACGACACTAATCCGGGAGCACGAACTCCACTCAGGTCATCATAATCATTGTATCGAAGTTCCAGATGGATATATCCGTCATCATTACCTTCTTCCGCTAAAGGAACCTCGGCATCTTCTGCACGTTGTACCAGACTGATGCGATGTTTCGTACCCGAATTCTTCGGCAGATTCTGCATAAAGATAACGTTCATATATCCCCCACTGATGGTGATATCCCCTTTATAGATAAATACCGGATCATTACCATATTCCTCATCATTCTCCGATGTCAGCGGTTCCACACTTTTCGTCAGGGCATGCCAGATCTTCTCAATCTTCACGGCATGATCATATCCTTCATAATTATCATAGATGGGATTAAAGATTGTTATTATACGCTGCCCGTCTACAGGCTGATACCAACCCATATTAGTATTAATAGGCCAAAGCGTTCCCCAAGTGTCACTTTCCAGATAGAAAGTATTCCCCTTCACGCGTACGGTACTCCAATTCGGATAAGAAAAATCACCGATAGAGTATCCGTCATCTAAATCATCGCATGATTGCAACGCAGGTAGTACTGCCAAGCACATCATAAAAAATAGCCAATGTAATCTCTTCATAATCAAAGTCCTTTTGCTTGTTTTCGTAAAAATTGTTAGTTCATAATCTTTCGTGTATTCTGACTATAAAATACGAAAGCCGGGCATTTACTGCACCGGCTTTATCTCTTTTAACTATTTTATATCCTTTTGAAGCAAAAAGACTTTCATTATGTAACTCCTTCTAAATCCTACCACAATAATGCAGGTGTAACAGGCGTATCATTTCTTGTGCAGCATGCTTCGGAGCACCGGCATCTCCCAGACGCGATGCCATGTACTCATAGCCTTCGAGCATTCGTTGCCGATACTCCTTATTATATAAGATACGTTCCAGTTCGGCACGGGCCTGCTCTACTGTCATCGTATCAGCCACGAGCTCTTTCACCACCTCACGGTTTGCAATAAGATTCACCAATGAAATATACTTTACCGTCAGTATATGACGGCGCAGGAACGAAATGACCTTCCCTATCGGCGTATGATAGCAAACAGCCTGCGGCACCCGGAACAAGGCCGTTTCCAGCGTAGCAGTTCCCGAAGTTACCAATGCAGCTTCAGCCTGTTGCAGCAAACGATAGGTTTGTCCGAAAAGGATCTTTACTTTCGCACCGCCTATATATTCGTGATAATAGTCAGGAGAAATACCGGGCGCACCGGCCAAAACCAATTGGTACTCAGGAAAGGCAGAAGCTGCACGAAGCATATCGGGCAAGTTATCTTTTATCTCCTGCTTCCGGCTACCCGCCAGTAAAGCGATTATCGGCTTAGGCTCCAATCCGGTCTCACGAATAAAATCATCGTACGTTTCAGGATGTTCCGCACGAAAAGCGGTCACTTCATCTACCGTAGGATTGCCTACATAATGTATCGGATAATGATGCTTGCCTTCGAAAAACTCCACCTCGAACGGCAGAATGGAAAACAATTCATCCACATCCCGCTTGATATTCTTGATACGGTATTCTTTCCACGCCCATATCTTCGGAGAGATATAATAATAGACTGGGATTTGCGTCTTAGCTCGCAGGAACTTGGCAATATTCAGGTTAAAACCGGGATAATCCACCAGTATCACTACATCCGGCTGCCATGCCACAATATCCTCTTTACATCGTCTCATGTTGGCAAAGATTGTGCGCAAATGCAGTAACACCGGGATAAAGCCCATATAAGCCAGTTCCTTATAGTGCTTCACCATCGTTCCACCCACTGCTGCCATCAGGTCGCCCCCGAAGAAACGGAATTCCGCCTGCGGGTCTTCAACCTTCAAAGCAGCCATCAGGTGAGACGCGTGTAAGTCACCGGAAGCTTCACCGACAATCAAGTAATACTTCATATCAAATTAGATTAGAACCAGCTTTGCAGTTCATCTATAAGTTCGTAAGCCGTAACATCCACCTTGGTCGGAGTAATAGCTACATACCCGTTATCAAGTGCCCAATGATCATTCTTTTCATTATCGGAATCGGTATTCTGGAACTCACCGGTCAGCCAGTAGTAATGGGTATCACCGCGATGCGCGAAATTCTCCCATTCATTGGTCCACTGTCCTTTGGACTGTTCGCAGACTTTAACTCCCTTGAGTTCCTGCACATTGGGGAAATTTACATTGAGGCAAGTCAACGGAGGCAGCCCCTTTTCCAAAACCTGACGGGCTATCTCGCGGATATAAGGACCGGAAGGCTCAAAATCAGGATTCGGATCATGACAGCAAAGAGAGAAACCAATGGAAGGCACACCTTTCAGGCAGCCTTCAATTACCACTCCCATCGTACCGGAATAATGCACATTCACGGCAGAGTTATCACCGTGATTGATACCACCGACTATCAGATCGGGTTTGCGATCGAGCACCGTATGTAAAGCAAGTTTTATGCAGTCTACCGGAGTACCGGAACATTTATAAACTGTCAGCCCTACATCTTTACGAACCAACTGGTAATGAATGGGTTCCGTTACAGTCAGCGCACTTGCACTACCCGAACGCGGCGCATCCGGCGCCATCACAACTATTTCTCCCAGCGGACGAAGAAACTTAACCAACTCACTAATGCCTTTTGCAATGACACCATCGTCATTGGAAACCAATATCAAAGGTCTCTGATTTTCCATATTCATCTTTATTTTCTATGCAAAAGTAGGCAAAAATAAAGAAAGCACCTAATACAATACTTTGCTTTTGTTGTCCCAAAGTTTGCGTTTCATTCGATTATCGAACAATATTGTAAGTAGTCAATCAGAATGAATTCGTAGTATAAATGGGAATTTAGTTACCTATTATTATGTGAACTAATTATGAACACTTACTTATTATTTTTATTCGATAATCGAATAAAACCAGCGTAAACCGTTATTCTTCGTGATGTCCGTCATCTCCTCCCGTCGCACTCAACACGATATTGCGTGCGACATGCGCCTCATTTCCGGCAGCATCTGTACAGTAAACCATCAGGTGGTAATCTCCCGGAGTGGCATTAGCCGGTATCACGATATCATGATGATGGATATGAGCCGTCCTTTGTTCCGAAACATCGTAAGACTTATTAAAGGTGAAATCAACAGTCGTCTCAGCAGTGCGGGTATCATGCGAATGATGGTCGAAGTTATTGTGAATCTCTATCTTGTACGATTTCAACATGACATCATCCGATAAGTCCATCTCAAAATGTACTCCGTGTTCACTGCCTATTGCCAGCACTCCGCCTTCGGCAGGCGATTTAAGATCAATCACCGGTTTTGTAGTATCACTAAGCGGATTGTCACTGTCTCCGCAAGCTGTAAGTAATGAGACACTTATCACTAAAAGGGAAATAATCATCGGGAAATAAAATCTTGTTTTCATTTGAATAATTTTTTAAATGGTACTTTGATTAATAATTGAAAGTTTCGCCCCGGTTCGGGAATCTCCACTTTCCGATAAAAACTGAGATGATTGTAATACCGCGTATTGAATAAATTACGGACAGTCAGAGTAATCTCCACTTCCGTTCCGGCAACGGGTAAATCAAGAGAGCCAGCTATATGAAAGAGGTTTGCACCCGGCGTGCGGTCTTCGTTGCGATCCACACGGTTTTGCCTGGCTATGCTCTGCCATTCGGCATAAAGCATATACCGCTTCCTTTGCCAGGTGAGCGTGTTGCGCAGCGTGGCAGGTGGAGAAAAGCTCAAAGGAATACGTTCATCACAATTGTAGGTATAGACATACTCACCGGATATACGGTAGTTGAGAGTAGGCAAAATAGTTAGTTCCACACTCGCCTCCACTCCGGCAAACAAGGCTTCCGTCTGCGTATAACGGTAAATCTGTCCCGTATGGGGTAAAACAGACCATTCCCCCGTAGGCCGCAGAAAGATATAATTACTAAACCAATTGACGAAAGGAGAAACATATACAGACCATCTCCCGTACTTCAACTGATAAGAAGCATCCATCTGCCAACCCTGTTCGGACGAAAGTGTGGCATCTCCCTGTTCATGACGGAATGTGCCGTGATGCACACCATTCGAAGCCAGTTCATTAGCTCCCGGAAGACGAAAACTCCGCCCGACATTTACCTTCAACTGATGCCGCGTCGAGGGCGTCCATACCACACCCAATGATAAAGAATAGTCGCCAAAGCTCCTGTTTACCCGGCGGCTGTTCCACCGGTAGAACTCCACCTGCTCTTCAGCATATCCCTGTTCTTGCAAATAAGTAGCCAGATAAGGATCATCATGGGCAAAGACACGCATGCGACCATAGTCATACCGTACACCTCCACTGACGGATAATGTATTATCCGGACGATACGTCGTAAGCCAGGATATACCGGTAGTAAAACGATCATATTCCGGCAACAAGAAAGAATAACCGGAAATCGTATTTCGCTGGAATTGAGAATCCCATCCCATCCGGTGTTCCCAAGAAGAAGAACCGATCCACCGTCCTTTTGCCGAAAAACTGAAAGTATTCAGATTAAAGGCCAGTTCTTTGTCAGGATCAGTTTCCGGCAGAAGTTGTGTTCCGTAATGGGTATGAAACGCACTCCATTCCTCGCGGTGATTGTTCTGATAACCGATATCACCCGACAGGATAAACTTCTCCCAGGCATACTGCTGATGAGTGGTCACTTTCAGGTGATTTACCTTACTATAAGGAAGATCGATGTTCCGGCTGTCACCGTCGTCTTCCAGACGTGACAAGTCGGGTACCCCATGTGCTCCGGGGAAGAACCCCGTCTTCTGAAAAACATTGGACACAGCAAGATTCGACTTATATCCCTTCTTCTGATATTGGGTAAAGAAATTGACGTTGCGTTCCCATCCCGCCGTATTTTTCAGCCGACGACCGTAGACCGGCATCTTCTGAGTCAGATAAACAATCGTGTCTGCCGGGATACGGTAATCTCCAAAGCGCTGTTCCGAGTAACGCAACCGCGTATACCAGGCATTTCTTTTGATACCCAACATCAGTGAAGCGCCTATGGTTTCGTTCACAGACTTACCCAACAGCGTCACGTCACCAAACAACATATTCTCTGCCGGCACCTGCACCGGAGCAATATCAATTACTCCGCCCATGGCGTCACTGCCGTAAAGCAGCGAAGCAGGACCTTTCATTACATTCACGGCATCCACATTGAAAGCATCCAGCTCCAGACCATGGTCTGCACCCCACTGCTGCCCTTCCTGTTTGATGCCATTCTCCAATACAGCCACCCGATTAAAGCCCATGCCACGAATCATCGGCTTGGAGAATCCCGAACCGATATCCATAGCCTGCACGCCGGGGATATTTTCCATAGCCTGCATGAAGTTACCCGTGAAATGTTTCCGCAAGAAATCCCTGTCAGCCACTTCGAGCGTAAGTGCAGTCTTTTTGTTCTGAAGCTGTTGATAGGTTTCCGCTATCACGACTTCAGGCAAAGCTACATTACGGACTGAATCGGATTCCTGCGCATGAACGGAAAGGGTTGTACACAACATCCCCATCACGCCCGGAATAATTCCTATACGCATTGATTACAATCTTAATTTAGAATAAAACAATGAGAGGCAAGCTACAGAAAGCCCGTCTCCACATGAATGTAAATTATGTAATCAAGCTATGGGAGGTGCGCGTAGATAATGTGAATAAGACAGTGTATAAACAATCTTATCCTGATGAACAACCTGCTCAAATGTGATGGGCGTTAAGATGCAACGGAAGTCAATAGACTGCGCTTCCGTGAAAAGAGAAAGAGAAAAGTGACAGATAGCACAATCATCGGACGAATGCCGCGGATGATCTGCATGGGAACAGGAAGCAGCATGCTCGTCCTCGTGATGGTGAAAAGCCTTCACCACGAAGAACGGTAGGAGTGCCATCATCAGCACCCATGCTATAACTACTCTCTTCTTTCCGCTGTTATTCACTTTCTTAATCGACAAGTATTTGAATAGGCTGCGAAGATATGTATCTCTAACTAAAAACGCAAACTACGGCACTTAATATGTGTTACCGCTCCGGCTTTTATCAATCTGAATAAGCCATTTCCAGACAGGCAACACCTCTATTGAAAGCCCATCCTTTTCTACCACCCGTTCATCATTACGAGTCACAATCTGAAGTCTTTCCGCATTCAGGAATTTAGCCGCTTTCACAAGCCCATTGACTTCACGTTCAAAAGTCTGCACATCCGAGATATTATATGAAGCCTGAATCAGCCAACTTTCTTCCGGCATATAGAAGTCAACTTCTATATTCTGATTGTAGAAATAAACCTTTTCTCCAAACTGACGATGCAAGGTTATCGCAACAAGATTCTCCAACAATAAAGTTTCCGGCCGGAAAATAAACAAATTCAAGATTCCATTATCAATAAAGTAATATTTACGGTTACTCTCACGCTCTGCGAACCTCGCAGCATAGTTTTCCAAACTGAATATAAGCCAAGTCTCTTGCAGATAGCCCACATAATCAATAATGGTACGCACCCCCACACTTTCTCCCGCTGAAGAAACTATATTCTTCAAACGATTATAAGAAGAAGGTTGCATCACACTCTCCGCCAATTTTTTCACCAACAACCGCATTGAATCCGAATTACGCAAAGAATAACGGGCAACTAAATCGCCGAAAAATATCTTCTGATACAATCCGCTCAACCATGAACGCTTGTCTTCAAAAGAAAGTAGTTCCGGAAAACCGCCATTATAGAAATAAGTATCAAAACTACGCACCACCCCATTTCTAATACCCGGTGTATAAAGCCAATTTGATTTCAATTCAAATCCTTCGAAATTTAAAAATTCCCTAAAGGAGAATGGATATACATTCTGTATCAGGAAACGCCCGCCTAAGGTCGTAGCAATCTCAGAACTCAGCATTTTAGCATTGCTTCCCGTAACAAATACCCGATAGCTCTTATCTGCCAGTCGACGAACAAATTTTTCCCAGCCTGGCACAATCTGTATCTCATCCAGAAAGAAAATTGGACGAGAAGAAAATGTTTCTTCATACACCTGCTTTATCTCATCCAAATCTTCCGACTTCAGTCCTATGAAACGTTCGTCTTCAAAATTAAGATAGAGAATTTCTTCTATATCAGTTCCCCTTTTCATAAGCTCATGGATCCGTTGAAACATAAGATAAGACTTTCCGGTACGGCGAATGCCTAAAAAGACATAATTCCCGTTGTCTTCAAACTTGAAAGGACGTTGCAGCAACTTCACATTCTGAACAAACTCCTGATTTTCACCTATAATCTGCTTTATCAGTTCTCGATCCATCTTCTTTATTTGTTTTATATACGCAACACAAATATAGGATTTTTGTTTCATATACGACACAAAATACCTATATTTTTATTTCATATACAATACAACCTAACGAAAGAAACTTCCCACCGCATAAAGAGGCACGTTCACAAAAATCAGGAGGAGTTTACTCCACTCAATCACATTTTCAAGAGGAGTTTCCCGCTTTAAGCGTTACTAAGCGGCTAAAAGGAGGAGAAGTTTCGGTTATTTAACGTCCGCGCTACAGCATCCCCTTCCCCATCACGCACATCTCCCTTACCTTTCCCCCGCAAAAAGCTTGCATATCTACTGAAGCATGATTACCTTTGCCGCTCAAGATGGTATCTTGTGTTGTTCAAGATCACATCTCATACTACATAAGATGCCATCTTGAGCGGCTAAACAAAGAGAGCTACAGTCCATAGGAATATGAGTTCCATGCGCTAAGCCCCTATGCAGCTGACATTAAGAAGCATAGCTGTCATCAACAACACCAATCAACAGAAACAAGGATATGGGAATGATTTATTTAGTAAGGAAGAAACTCTTCCGCTCCAAGGAAGGAATGAAACAACTGTACTACGCTGTGCAACGTACCCTGCAACCACGCGGCGGAGTAACTACCGAAAAGCTGGCGCAACGCATGGCCAGCCGTAAAGGCATGAGCGAAGGCGACGTGCAAAGTGTACTGGTGGACTTACCCAAATACATAGAAGAAGCGCTCAGAGAGGGCGAGTCCGTCACCATCAGAGGACTCGGCTCCTTCAACCTCGCCATAACCAGCGAAGGCTTCGAACATCCCGACGACGTAATGCCGGGCAAGGTGCAGGTTTCACGCATTTACTTCAAACCGGATCGCACGTTGGTGGGAAGGCTACGCCAGGACATGGATTTCTTCCGTTACCCGCTGAGCAAGTACTTCCCCCACGAAATGCTACGTCCCGAAACGCTGGAACGCGAACGGGTACAGACCAAAAATAAGCCGGAAGACGAAGCAAAGGATATTGATACGGTAACAAGCTGAAAGCACTGAAAGCCGTCCCCGACCGGACATTTCAGTCTAAACGCCTTACACACAACGGCCTAAAGCCGCTGAAAGAGATGAAAGCGCAGAACGCATGATTATTCGCACAAACCACGCCCCAAATGCGGACAGGCACTTAAAACAAATCTTAATCTTCTGCAAGCGAGACAAAAAAGATATTTCATTTCAAGATAATTACGTATATTTGCAAGCTGAACAAGAGAACGAAAAGTGCCGGAACAGGTCGAAATGAAATAAAACGGCTTTGAGTTATTAACAAAAAAGGCGACTTATCAACAGATTTTGCAAT
Source organism: Bacteroides timonensis (assembly GCF_000513195.1). Classification (GTDB taxonomy): domain Bacteria; phylum Bacteroidota; class Bacteroidia; order Bacteroidales; family Bacteroidaceae; genus Bacteroides; species Bacteroides timonensis. The sequence goes on from NZ_CBVI010000002.1 coordinate 30,073, forward strand.
CTTTCTCTTTTTTAGTAGGCGCAATACGGAATTATCACTTATTTCGCTGCCAATAAACACTAAGATTATGGGAAAAATTATTGCTTTGGCAAATCAAAAAGGTGGTGTAGGAAAAACAACGACTACGATTAACCTCGCAGCCTCACTCGCCACCCTGGAAAAGAAAGTGCTCGTTGTGGACGCAGACCCGCAGGCAAACGCCTCTTCCGGTTTGGGTGTCGACATCAAGCAGTCGGAATGCACTATTTACGAATGCATTATCGACCGGGCTGATGTTCGCGAAGCTATCCATGACACCGAGATTGATACACTGAAAGTGATATCCTCACACATAAACTTGGTGGGCGCCGAGATAGAGATGCTCAATCTGAAAAACAGGGAAAAGATATTGAAAGAAGTACTTGCCCCGCTGAAGGAAGAGTTTGATTATATCTTGATAGACTGCTCGCCCTCACTGGGACTGATTACCATCAACGCACTGACCGCAGCCGACTCTGTGATTATCCCCGTACAAGCGGAATACTTTGCATTGGAAGGCATCAGTAAGTTGCTGAATACAATCAAAATTATCAAGTCGAAACTGAACCCGGCACTCGAAATCGAAGGTTTCCTGCTAACCATGTACGACTCACGCCTGCGCCAGGCCAACCAGATTTACGACGAAGTGAAACGCCACTTCCAGGAACTGGTGTTCGAAACCGTGGTGCAACGCAACGTCAAACTGAGTGAAGCCCCCAGTTATGGTCTGCCTACCATCTTGTATGATGCAGACTCCACAGGAGCCAAAAACCACATGGCACTTGCCAAAGAACTGATTAGTCGCAACAATTAATTTAAAAACGAAGAACCATGGCACAAAAAAGAAATGCATTAGGACGCGGGCTCGACGCTCTGCTCTCAATGGACGAAGTGCAGACCGAAGGCTCTTCTTCCATCAACGAAATAGAGTTGTCGAAGATTGTCGTCAACCCGAATCAGCCACGTCATGAATTTGACGAAACGGCGCTTCAGGAACTTGCCGACTCAATCTCTGAAATAGGTATCATTCAGCCCATCACCTTGCGTAAGCTCTCGGACGATGAATATCAGATCATTGCCGGAGAACGCCGCTTCCGCGCCTCGCAACTTGCCGGACTGACAAGTATCCCCGCCTATATCCGCACCGCCGACGACGAAAACGTCATGGAAATGGCGCTTATCGAGAACATACAGCGCGAAGACCTGAATTCTGTGGAAATCGCTCTTGCCTACCAGCACCTGTTGGAACAATACGGCCTGACGCAGGAACGCCTCAGCGAACGTGTAGGTAAAAAGCGCACTACCATCGCAAACTACCTGCGCCTGTTGAAGCTGCCTGCACCTATTCAGATGGCCATACAAAACAAGCAGATTGACATGGGGCATGCCCGTGCACTCGTCACTCTGGCCGATCCGAAGCTGCAAGTGAAGATATTCGAAGAAATCATCGAGCATGGATACTCCGTACGCAAGGTGGAAGAATTAGTAAAATCTCTGAGCGAAGGCGAAACCGTGAAAAGCGGCGGACGCAAAATAGCTCCCAAACGAGCCAAGTTGCCCGAAGAATTTAATATGCTGAAACAACAGCTATCCGGCTTCTTCAGCACCAAAGTGCAGCTGACCTGTTCGGAGAAAGGAAAAGGTAAAATCAGTATCCCGTTCAATAACGAAGAGGATTTAGAACGTATTATCGGCATACTCGATACTCTAAAAAAATAAATGACGAAAGGAACTAAAACATATCAATGGTGTATCGCCCTGCTGCTTTGCCTCGTGCAGACGGCAGGGATTGCTATGTATGGGCAGGACCGTCCGCGTGCCGCTGCCAAACGACAGCAAAAAGAGCTTGCGGACACATTGCGGAAGATACCGCAAATTGTACCGGATAGCCTGGATGCACTAAGCGATCCTATTCTGCAACGGGTTTCAACCGCTGATAGCCTCGCAGTAGCCGACAGTATTGCTGCCGAAAATAAAAAGCGTTTGTTGGAGATGACCTCCGCCCCCACCCCGCAAGTGCCCGATACGCCAGCGGACAGTCTGAACAAAGAACTCAATAAAAAAGTTTTTATTCCCAATCCGACCAAAGCGACATGGCTTGCTTTGGTAATTCCGGGAGGGGGACAGATTTATAACCGGAAATACTGGAAACTACCTATTATATATGGTGGCTTTGCCGGATGTGCATATGCACTGACTTGGAACGGGAAAATGTATAAAGACTACATGCAAGCGTACAAGGATGCCTCCAAAGGCAACTGGGATGCCAGCAGTATCACTGATCTGCTCCCCCCGGGATACATCGACAGAGTTTCCCAGACACAAATAGTAGAAACGCTCCGAAAACGAAAGGATACATACCGTCGATATCGCGACCTGAGTATCTTCGCTTTTATCGGCGTTTATCTGATATCGGTTATCGATGCGTATGTAGATGCGGAATTATCTAATTTCGATATAACGCCCGACCTCAGTATGAGAATAGAACCGGCTGTTATCAACAACCAATATAGCACCGGTACCTCCAATAAATCCGTCGGACTGCAATGCAGTTTCCGTTTTTAAATGAGAATAAAGCCATACCAAAGAATAATCACACATGAAGAATAAATCTGTAAATATGAAGAAGTTTATCGCCACTCCGTTCCTGTTTTGTCTGTCACTCTTCACCTTCCAGGTGCAAGCGCAAGAAAGCGTGGATGTACTCATCCGCGACAACGGAACGGAAAGAAAGGAAAGCATCGAACTTCCTCCAAGTATGACCTATCCGCTGGACAGCCTGCTCAACGACTGGAAAGCAAAGAATTATATTGATTTAGGCAAAGATTGCAGTACCTCCACCGAGAATCCGTTTTTCAGTGATTCCGTCTACATCGACCGTCTCAGCCGCATCCCTGCCGTGATGGAAATGCCATACAATGAAATTGTACGTAAATTCATAGATATGTACACAGGACGCTTACGCAATAACGTATCGTTCATGCTGAGCGCCTGCAATTTCTATATGCCTATCTTTGAAGAGGCACTCGATACTTACGGACTGCCCATCGAACTCAGATACTTGCCCATTATCGAATCCGCCCTTAATCCTTCTGCCCGCTCTCGTGCAGGAGCTTGCGGACTGTGGCAGTTCATGCTGGCTACCGGAAAAATGTATGGTCTGGAAAGCAACAGTCTCGTTGACGAACGCTGCGATCCAATCAAGGCCACCTGGGCTGCCGCCCGCTATCTGAAGGATCTGTATGCCATTTACCAAGACTGGAATCTGGTGATTGCCGCCTACAATTGCGGTCCGGGCACCATCAACAAGGCCATCCGCCGTGCCGGAGGGAAAACGGATTATTGGGAAATCTATAACTTCCTGCCGAAAGAAACCCGTGGATATGTGCCCGCGTTTATCGCCGCCAACTATGTGATGACCTACTACTGCAAACACAACATCTGCCCCATGGAAACCAACATTCCCGACGCAACAGATACAGTACAGGTAACAAAAAACTTACATTTCGAACAGCTTGCCGATATCTGTAACGTGAGTATGGAAGAGATCAAAAGTCTTAATCCCCAATATAAAAAGAATATAATTCCTGGTGAAAGCAAGGCGCAAACCCTCCGCCTGCCAATGAATTACATCAGCACATTCATCGACAGCCAGGACACCATCTATGCCCACCGTTCTAATGAATTATTCAAAAACCGCCGTACTGTAGCTATCCCCGAAACCCGTTCTACAGCAAGACGCGCTACAACCGGCAACGGAAAGCCGACTTACCACAAGATACGGAATGGCGAAACACTGGGTGGCATTGCAGGTCGCTATGGCGTCACCGTCAAACAACTTCAGAGTTGGAATGGATTGCGCAATACCAACATTTCTGCCGGAAAGCAATTGAAGATATATAAATAAAGGCACAAATGCTTGCGTGATGTTGAAAATTGCTTATTTTTGCAGCAACTGAAGAAAGGAGAACAGGATATGGAAGAGAATGTGGGCCAGAAAGATAAAGAAAAAGTCGAAGAAGAAATGATTGAACAGGCTTTCCAGCAACTGTTAAACGACTACTTGGCAACCAAACACCGCAAGCGTATTGAAATCATAACAAAGGCATTCAACTTTGCCAATCAGGCGCATAAGGGCATCAAACGCCGTTCGGGCGAACCCTACATTATGCATCCCCTCGCCGTGGCACAAATTGTATGCAACGAAATAGGTCTTGGTTCTACATCCATTTGTGCCGCCTTGCTGCACGATGTGGTAGAAGATACGGACTATACCGTAGAAGACATAGAAAACATATTCGGTCCGAAGATCGCCCAGATTGTAGACGGGCTGACCAAAATATCCGGTGGTATTTTCGGTGACCGTGCTTCGGCACAGGCAGAGAACTTCAAGAAGTTGCTGCTGACAATGTCAGATGATATACGCGTAATTCTGATCAAGATAGCCGACCGGCTGCACAATATGCGCACGTTAGGTTCGATGCTTCCCAACAAGCAATTCAAAATTGCAGGCGAGACATTGTATATCTATGCTCCCCTCGCCAATCGCCTGGGACTGTACAAGATAAAGACAGAACTGGAGAATCTGAGTTTCAAGTACGAACATCCCGAAGAGTATCAGGAAATCGAAGAAAAGCTGGCAGCCACAGCAACCGAACGTGATAAAGTATTCAATGATTTCACTGCTCCGATACGTGCCCAGCTGGACAAAATGGGGCTGAAATTCCGTATTCTCGCGCGTGTTAAATCCATCTATTCCATCTGGAACAAGATGCAGACCAAGCATGTACCGTTTGAAGAAATCTATGACTTACTTGCCGTACGTATTATCTTTGAACCACGAAATGCGGACGAAGAACTGAACGATTGTTTTGATATCTATGTCTCCATCTCTAAAATATACAAACCCCACCCCGACCGTCTGCGCGACTGGGTGAGTCATCCCAAAGCCAACGGTTACCAGGCCTTGCACGTCACCCTTATGGGAAACAACGGGCAATGGATTGAAGTACAAATCCGCAGTGAACGGATGAATGATGTAGCCGAACAAGGTTTCGCCGCCCACTGGAAATATAAAGAAGGCGGAGGCGGTGAAGATGAAGGTGAACTGGACAAATGGCTGCGCACCATCAAAGAAATACTTGATGACCCGCAACCGGATGCCATTGACTTCCTCGATACCATCAAGCTGAACTTGTTTGCATCGGAAATATTTGTGTTTACTCCCAAAGGCGAAATCAAGACTATGCCGCAGAACTCTACGGCACTGGATTTTGCATTCTCCCTGCACACTGACATCGGTAGCCACTGTATCGGCGCAAAAGTAAACCATAAGCTTGTCCCTCTGAGCCACAAGCTTCAAAGTGGTGACCAAGTGGAAGTTCTGACTTCCAAATCACAACGCGTACAGCCGGAATGGGAAGTATTCGCCACTACTGCCCGTGCCCGTGCCAAGATAGCCACCATCCTGCGCAAAGAGCAAAGGAACAGCCAGAAAGAAGGCGAAACCCTTCTGAACGAATTCTTCAAAAAAGAAGAGCTGCGATTGGACGACCTGTTGATAGACAAGTTGGTGAAAGCCCATAATATGAAGAACCGGGACGAGTTTCTGATAGCTATCGGCAATAAAAAGATCGTATTGGGCGACCTGGATAAAAATGCCCTGAAAGAGAAACAAGGAACCAACTGGAAGAAGTTTCTCACCTTCTCGTTCGGCGGTAACAAGGACAATAAAGAACCGATTGAAGAAAAACCACTGCAAGAAAAGGAGAAAATCAATACAAAGCAAATCCTGAAACTGACGGAAGAGAATATCCAGAAGAATTATATCATGGCAGAATGTTGCCACCCCATTCCGGGTGACGATGTACTGGGATATATGGACGAAAACGACCGTATCATTATCCACAAACGCCAGTGTCCCGTCGCCGCACGTTTGAAGAGCAGTTACGGAAACCGTATTCTGGCTACAGAGTGGGATACCCATAAAGAACTCTCCTTCCTGGTGAATATATATATAAAAGGTATAGATGCCATGGGATTGCTGAACGAAGTAACGCAGGTTATTTCCCGTCAGCTGAATGTAAATATCCGTAAGTTGTCCATCGAAACAACAGACGGTATTTTTGAAGGAAACATCCAATTGTACGTGCATGATGTGGATGATGTGAAAACCATCTGCAATAATCTGAAACAGATACAAAACATTAAGCAAGTAACCCGCGTAGAAGGATAAAAAACTATAAAAGCACACTAATATGTTTAACTCAAAAAAAGGAATAGATGACAAGGTAAGCAATAAATTAACCACGCTTTCCAGTCAAAGTTTAATTAAAGGTGATTGTTCCATCGATGGGGATATGCGTATCGACGGAACTGTAGAAGGAAATATCCGGTGTACCGGAAAAATAGTCATCGGTCCGGAAGGAAAAATACACGGCAACCTGTCTTGTACACACGCTAGCCTTCACGGAACTATCATCGGTGATGCATACGTGAAGGAAGAACTCACCCTGAAAGCCAACTGTGTGATGCAGGGCAATATCTATACCACCAAATTGGAAATAGAATCACAGGCTAAATTCAATGGAAGCTGTAATACGAATGATACCAGTCATGAGATAAAATTGTTGGAAGCTGTTACTGAATAACATTATTTACAATATATTCAGGTCCGTCAAAAACCACCTTGCAGAAAAAAGTTTTATTTTGCATAGACATCTATTATTGATATAAAATAGCTATTTTTGCAGTCTATATCAATGAAGTATACTATGATAGTCGGCAAATATATAAATTTGGGAACGCTCCAGAAGCTACTGTTTGATGATGAAAAAGTAATTATTTCCGATGAATGTATTCAAGAAGTAGATAAGAGTTTTCGTTTCTTGAAGGATTTCTCCAGTGATAAAATTATTTACGGAATTAATACAGGGTTCGGTCCTATGGCTCAATATAGGATTGAAGATAAATCATTAACGGAATTACAATACAACATCATCAGGAGCCACTCTACTGGAGCGGGAAAACCATTGCCTCCTCTTTATGTGAAAGCAGCAATGATTGCCAGATTATTCACTTTTCTTCAAGGGAAATCAGGTATACATACAGAGCTGGTCGAATTACTCGTCAAGTTTATTAATCTGGATATTTTTCCGTATATACCGGAGCATGGCAGTGTAGGTGCCAGTGGCGATTTAGTGCAATTGGCGCATATAGCGTTGACGCTGATCGGTGAAGGAGAAGTGTTCTATCAAGGGCAGCTACAACCCACTGCCCAGGTACTTGAGAAGAATCATCTCAAACCTTTCTCCATACATATCCGTGAGGGGCTTTCAGTAACAAACGGCACTTCTGTCATGACAGGCATTGGCATTGTTAACTTGATTTATGCCCGCCAATTGCTCAACTGGTCCGTATGCGCCTCGGTAATGATGAATGAAATTGCTGCATCGTATGATGATTTTGTTTCTCAACCGCTGAATGATGCCAAACTTCATAAAGGGCAGCAAAAGATAGCTGAAATGATGAGAGTCTGGATGTCCGACAGTAAATGTACTCTCAAAAGAGAAAATGAACTGTACGGACAGAAACACGAAGAAAAGATTTTTGAACATAAAGTGCAGCCTTATTACTCGTTAAGATGTACTCCACAGATATTGGGACCGGTTTATGACACCCTTATAAATACGGAAGAAGTATTGATAAACGAAATCAACTCAGCTTGCGACAATCCGATTGTTGATCCGGAAACCCAAAATGTATATCATGGCGGAAACTTTCATGGTGATTACGTCTCTTTTGAGATGGATAAACTGAAAATAGCCATAACGAAACTGACAATGCTAAGTGAACGCCAATTGAACTATCTGTTCCATGATCGCATCAACGGAATACTTCCTCCATTTGTCAATCTGGGAGTATTAGGGTTGAATTATGGGTTACAAGCCTCACAATTTACAGCTACTTCCACAACAGCCGAGTGTCAGACGTTATCTAATCCCATGTATATACACAGTATCCCAAACAACAATGATAATCAGGATATTGTAAGCATGGGAACTAACTCTGCGTTAATAGCCAAAACAGTCATAGAGAATTCTTTCCAGGTTATGAGCATCCTGTTTATGGGTATCGTACAGGCTGTAGATTACTTAAAGATACAGAAAAAGCTCAGTACGGAATCGCGTTGCGTATACAATGAGATCCGGGCATTTTTCCCTGTATTTACCCAGGACACTCCCAAGTACAAGGAAATAGAGGCTATGAGTGAATACTTGAAAAATAAGAAATTCAATTTATAAATGAAATACGCATTAATAACAGGCGGAAGCCGAGGTATAGGACGTTCTGTCAGCATCAAGTTGGCAGCAATGGGATATACCGTGCTGATTAATTATCAAAGTAACGATAAGGAAGCGGCAAACACACTGCAATTAGTTCGTGAAAACGGAGGCGCCGGAGAATTATTGAAGTTCGATGTCACTGATCCAAAGGCAGTATCCGAAGCTTTAAATAACTGGAGCGAACAACACCCGGATGAATATATCGAGGTGCTGATAAATAATGCAGGCATCCGCAAAGACAATCTGATGCTTTGGATGACCGAAGCAGAATGGAGCGGGGTACTGAACACCAGCCTGAACGGCTTCTTTTATGTCACCCAGGCATTGCTTAAGAACATGCTTGTCAAACGTTTCGGACGCATTGTCAACATCGTTTCATTATCAGGAATCAAGGGCATGCCAGGACAAACCAATTATTCTGCCGCCAAAGGAGGTGTCATTGCTGCTACCAAAGCATTAGCTCAGGAAGTGGCGAAGAAGCACGTGACCGTCAATGCGGTGGCTCCCGGATTCATCCGCACGGAAATGACCGAAGATATCAACGAGAACGAATGGAAAAAACATATCCCTGCCGGACGCTTCGGCGAACCGGAAGAAGTAGCTGATCTCGTAAGTTTCTTAGTATCTCCCAATGCATCTTATATTACAGGTGAGGTTATTTCAATCAATGGAGGACTGCATACATGAGAAGAGTTGTCATTACAGGAATGGGGATTTACTCATGCATAGGCAAAAACCTGAGCGAAGTAACAGACTCATTATATAACGGTAAATCGGGCATCGGCATTGATCCTCAACGGAAAGAGATGGGATATCTGTCTGCACTGACCGGCTTGTTGGAGCGTCCTGATCTCAAAAAGATGCTGGACAGACGAAAACGTCTCTGCCTGCCTGAACAAGGAGAATATGCCTATCTGGCAAGTGTGGAAGCCTTCAAAAATGCAGGTATTGATGAAGCATTCCTGGAAGCGAACGAAGTAGGAGTGCTCTATGGAAATGATAGTAGCACTGCACCGATTATTAATGCTGTGGATATTATCCGGGAAAAGAAGAATACCGTTCTGGTAGGTTCCGGTTCTATCTTCCAGTCGATGAATTCAACTGTGTCGATGAACCTGTCGGTCATCTTTAAACTCAGAGGAGTAAACTTCACAATCTCCGGTGCTTGTGCAAGCGGTTCCCACGCCATTGGCATGGGATATCTGCTTATCAAATCGGGATTGCAGGACTGTATTCTTTGTGGTGGCGCACAGGAAGTAAATCCATTCTCAGTGGGTAGTTTCGATGGGTTAAGCGCATTTTCCAACCGTGAAGCTGAACCCCAGAAAGCATCCAGACCTTTTGATAAAAGCAGGGACGGGCTTGTACCCAGTGGAGGTGGCGCCAGCCTGGTACTGGAAAGTTATGAATCAGCTGTCAGGCGAGGAGCCCCCATACTGGCAGAAATTATCGGCTACGGTTTTTCATCCAACGGAGATCACATATCTGTTCCTAATATAGACGGGCCAAAGCGTTCATTGGAAATGGCCACTCGGAATGCCGGAATCGCATTGGATGAAATTAAATACATCAATGCGCACGCCACTTCTACACCAATAGGTGATTTGAATGAAGCAAAAGCCATAGCGGAAGTATTTGAAGGACATCGCCCATACGTGACGTCCACCAAGTCTATGACCGGTCACGAAATGTGGATGGCAGGTGCCAGTGAAGTAATCTATTCTACTTTAATGATGCAAAATAACTTCATTGCTCCCAATCTGAATTTCGAAGAGCCGGATGAAGCATCTGCCCAACTTAATATCCCCACCCAACGAGTAAATATGGAATTTGATACATTCCTCTCAAACTCATTCGGATTCGGAGGAACCAATTCTACATTAATTATTAAAAAAGTAAAGTAATATAAGTATGACCCACGAAGAAATCATTGAAAAGATAAGAGAAACCTTATCCGAGGAATTTGAAGTAGATATCGATCTTATCCAGCCTGATGCTCCGCTCATGCAAACCCTTGAGTTAGACAGTCTGGACTTGGTAGATATGGTAGTGTTGATTGAAAAGAACTTCGGTTTTAATGTAACCGGGCAAGATTTTGTCGGAATCAAAACGTTCCAGGACTTCTATAATCTCGTTATCACACGTATGGCCGAAAACAAAAACGAATAAACAAGATGTGGAAAGGTAAAACCCGTGGCGGTGTATCCGGATACCTGTTTTTCATTTACCTAATCAGGTATTGTGGTGTAAAAGCCGCTTATGGTTTTCTGTCTCTGATTGTTCTTTATTTTATTCCGTTCGCTCCGAAAGCAACAAAGAGTATCTGGCAATATGCCCGTCGTATCTTAAAACGGAACCGCATACAGTCGGTGGGACTATTACTGAATAACTATTATCGTTTGGGACAGATACTTATAGACAAGGTAGCCATTGGAAATGGAATGATCGACAAGTATCATTTCAAATTCAACCACTATCAGGAGTTTCTAAATGTATTGGATGGAAATCAGGGAGTAATCATGATCGGTGCACATGTTGGTAATTGGGAAATCGGAACTCCCTTTTTCAATGACTACAGCAAGAAAATGAATGTGGTGATGTACGATGCCGAACATCAAAAGATTAAAGAAATACTGAAAAAGAACGGGCAGCAGCAACCTTACAAGATTATACCGGTCAACGAAGATAATCTGGCACATATATTTAAAATTACAGAGGCACTGGATCATAAAGAATATGTCTGTTTTCAAGGAGACCGCTATCTGAATGCAGATAAACTGCTGACTTGCAAGTTCATGGGACACGAAGCACGTTTTCCAATCGGTCCTTTCCTATTGGCATCGCGGATGAAAGTTCCGGTAGTCTTCTATTTTGCCATGCGGGAGGCTAAACAAACCTATCATTTCCATTTTATACTCGCGGAGCAAGTGTCCGGTTCGAAAGAGAAAAGAGCAGAACAATTATTATTGGAACAATATGTGAATGCTCTGGAAAAAATAATCGGCCAATATCCCGAACAATGGTTTAACTATTATTCTTTCTGGAACCCGTCTGAATAAACAAAAATCAACAGAATGAAACTATTCCCTTCATTACAAAAAAGATATGCCAAAGAGCGATTCACCGCTGTGCAAGCACAGCGATTGGCCCAGGAAATCGCTTTTGGCCCCGTCGTATTTCAGGTCTCACGCCTGATGCTGAAATTCGGTATTTTCCGCCTGCTATCCGATAATCGGGAAGGTCTGTCACTGGAACAGATCAGCCAGAAAACCGAATTATCCAGATATGCAGCACAAGTTCTACTGGAAGCCTCCCTCACCATAGGTACTGTATTGGTAAAAGACGATCAATATATACTGGCAAAGGCCGGATGGTTCCTGTTGAACGATGAGATGGCACAAGTGAACATGAATTTTAATCAGGACGTCAATTACAAAGGTCTGTTCCACCTGGAAGAAGCGTTGGTAAATGGCCGCCCCGAAGGTTTGAAAGAACTGGGAGACTGGCCTACTATTTACGAGGGATTATCCGACTTACCCGGGCAGGCACAGAAAAGTTGGTTCGGCTTCGACCATTTTTATTCGGACAATTCTTTCGATCAGGCACTCGAAATCGTATTCAGCCACTCTCCCCGAACTCTGCTTGATGTAGGAGGCAATACAGGTAGATGGGCTACCAAATGTGTGCAATACAACAAGCAAGTAGAAGTTACCATTATGGATTTACCTCAACAACTGGAAATGATGAAGCAAAAGACGGAAAAAATTTCCGGCCACGAGCGTATTCATGGACATGGTGTAAATCTTCTCGATGAAAATGTACCTTTCCCGAAAGGTTTTGATGCGATCTGGATGAGTCAGTTTCTGGATTGTTTTTCCGAGAAAGAAGTTATCAGTATACTCTCACGGGCTGCTCAGTCCATGTCTACAGAAGGGCGACTCTACATCATGGAAACATTCTGGGACCGACAGAAGTTCGAAACTGCTGCCTACTGCCTGACACAGATCAGTATATACTTTACTGCTATGGCAAATGGTAACAGCAAAATGTATCACTCCGACGATATGGCACGGTGCATTCAAGAATCAGGGCTGGAAATAGAAGAAATATATGATAACCTGGGATTGGGACACAGTATTGTAAAATGTAAACTGAAATGAAAAGAACTCCTATCATATCCGGTGAAGGAATCCTGAACCTGATACCACAACGACCGCCAATCGTTATGGTAGACTCATTCTGTGGCATTGAAGATAATTGTTCCTATTCAGGTCTCACAGTCACTGACGATAATATCTTCTGCCAGGAAGGCAAATTGCAGGAAGCAGGTATTATTGAACACATAGCCCAATCGGCAGCGGCACGGATCGGATATATCTATTTACAGAAAAATGAACCGGTACCCTTAGGCTTTATCGGTTCGGTAGATAAATTAACCCTTCATCGTTTACCGGAGACAGGACAGGAATTATCCACTGAAATTACGGTTATTCAAGAGGTATTCGACATTACTTTGGTATCTGCTTGTGTAAGTACTACGGAAGGAGTGATTGCAGAATGTAGGATGAAAATATTTTTAGATAAGAAATGAGGCAAAAAACGAATCTGCATACACCTGCACTCATTGACCGCACCACAATAAAGGTACGTTTCAGTGAAATAGACTCCATGCAAATCGTATGGCATGGTGAATATGTACGCTATTTTGAGGATGGAAGAGAGTCTTTCGGAAAGCATTATAGTTTAGGATATATGGACATCTACAGTGAAGGATATATGGTACCCATCGTTGAATTAAATTGCCAATTTAAGCAATCCTTATCCTTCGGTGAAGAAGTTATCATTGAAACCCGATACATTTCTTGTGAAGCTGCCAAGATTAAATTCGAATATGTACTATATCGGGCTACAGACAACAATATCGTTGCTACCGGAAGTACGACTCAGGTTTTTCTAAATACTAACAGGGAGCTGGAGTTAGCAACTCCGGCCTTTTATCAGGAATGGAAAAGGAAATGGAACATTCTATAACTGTATATATCACAGCTGATACTCTGATTAGTTCTTTAGGAGCAACTACCCGGGAGAATATAAAAGCAATCCGGGAATATCGGAGCGGAATCACCAGGCATGAAGCAGGAATCATATCTGATACTTCTATATTAGCTGCCACGATTCAACCGGAACAATGGGAAAGAGCAAAGAAATTGGGTACGTACACACGCTTGGAACAACTATTCATACTTGCCATTCAGGATATTCTGTCCCATTCCGAAATGAATCTGGCGGATAAAGACTGCGGCCTCATCCTATCCACTACTAAAGGTAATATCGACCTGTTGGCCAATCATCCCGACGACCTTGATATCAGAGTTCATCTATGGGAAATGGGAAGAAGAATAAGCGAATATTTTCAGGCCGGCAACCGGGTAGAAGTTATTTCTAATGCCTGCATATCAGGAGTATCCGCTTTGGTTGTAGCAAAGCGGTGGATCGAATCCGGCAAATACAAGAAAGTCATAGTAGCGGGAGGTGATATCCTCTCCCACTTCATTACCAGCGGATTTCTATCTTTCAGATCCATCAGTTCCGAAAGATGCCGCCCTTATGATGCCCGGAGAGACGGACTCAATTTAGGAGAGGCCTGTGGTGCTATCCTGCTGAGTTCGGAAGGAAACGATACGGATATCATCCTGTCCGGAGGAGCCATTAGTAACGATGCCAATCATATTTCAGGCCCGTCACGTACAGGAGACGGACTTTACTTCGCCATACGGCAGGCCATGGAAGAAGCCGCACTCCTTGCCGAAGACGTTAGTTTCATGAATACACATGGAACGGCTACTGTCTATAACGATGAAATGGAATCGAAAGCTATTCATTTAGCCGGATTGGAAACCGTTCCGGTTCATAGTTTGAAATCTTATTTCGGTCATACTTTAGGGGCATCGGGAGTGATTGAATCTATTATCTGTATTCACGAACTAAAGGAAAACGTACTATTCGGCACATTAGGCTATGAAAAGCCCGGTGTCAGCATGCCTATTCTGGTGCAAGCTGACCATCAGGAAATACCCATGAAGCATTGTATCAAAACAGCATCCGGTTTCGGAGGTTGTAATGCTGCTATCGTATTGACACTTCCCGCATATCAGAAACAGTCCTCAAGAGTACAATCACTGGTGACAGTTCATACAACCGCAACTGTTTCCATTGAGAATAGCTGTTTAAGTATGAATGGAGAGACCGTTTTTTCATCATCTGCCCCAAACTTTGCGCAGTTTATCCGCGAAGCATATAAAAATACAGGCGGAAGTAACATGAAATTCTACAAAATGGACGACCTTTGCAAACTGGGATATACTGCTGTTGAATATCTGTTAAAGGAGAAAAACTTTCAACCGGAAGAAATAGGTATATTGCTGGTTAATGCTGCCGCCTCACTGAATACGGATATTCGTCATCAGATGATTATCAATCAGGAAGGTGACCATGCAGCCAGTCCGACGGTATTTGTATACACTCTGCCTAACGTTGTAGCAGGTGAGATATGTATCCGTCATAAAATACAAGGAGAAAATACTTTCTTCATAGAAAAAGAATTCGATGCGGACAAATTGGAAGAATATGCACGAATTGTAATGAAGAAAGGTAATTTAAAAGCTTGCATCACCGGATGGTGCAACCTTTTAATGGAAGAGTATAAAGCTGATTTTAAACTAATAGAAGTACAACATTGATATGGAAGAATTAATAGAAAAACTAAAAAGAGAATTAATAGAAGAACTGAATCTTGAAGAAGTCACACCCGAAGAGATTGATCCCAATGAGCCTCTGTTTGGTGACGGTGGTTTAGGACTTGATTCTATTGACGCACTTGAAATTATTCTTATTTTAGAGCGTAACTATGGAATCAAAATAAAGAATCCTGCAGAAGGGAAACAGATTTTCTACTCAATACGTACATTAGCTAACTATATCTCTGAAAATCAGAAACAATGAAGATATATGTAACCGGTTTAGGTGTTGTTTCAGGTATTGGTCTGGGTGTTGCAGAAAATATAGCTTCACTCAGGAAACATCAGCATGGTATGGGGAAAGTAACCCTTTTCCCAACGGAACTGAATGTACCCGTATCAGAAGTAAAATACAGTAATGAAGAACTAAAACGGTTACTCTCTTTAGATATACAAAAAACGTTTTCCCGGACAGCCTTATTAGGCATGTTAGCTGCCCGGGAAGCAGTCGATGACGCCCGGTTAGATTTGAATTCTTTGCGTGTAGGTCTCATATCTTCCACCTCTGTAGGTGGTATGGATTTGAGTGAACATTTCTACAATGCCTTTAAAAAAGACAATAGAAAAGGAAGATTACGGGAAGTCATCTCTCATGACTGCGGCGCAAGTACTGAAATGATAGCGGATTATCTGAAAGTAAATGACTTTGTAACCACTATCAGTACAGCCTGTTCATCAGCTGCTAATGCTATCATGTTAGGAGCCCGCATGATCAGGAATGGCCAACTGGACGCTGCCATTGTAGGAGGTACAGATGCCTTATGCAAGTTTACCCTCAACGGTTTCAACTCACTTATGATTTTGGATAAGGAACACTGCCGTCCTTTTGACGCATCCCGTGCAGGCCTCAACTTAGGAGAAGGAGCCGGATATATTGTCCTTCAATCAGAGAAATTACTCCGGAAAGAGTCTTATTGCTTATTAAGCGGATATTCGAATGTGAATGAAGCTTTTCATCAGACCGGCAGTTCACCCGAAGGAAACGGACCATTCTGGTCTATGACAGAAGCCATAGCTAAGAGTGAAATTCCTCCCGAAGAGATTGATTATATCAATGTACATGGCACAGGAACTCCAAGTAATGATCTTTCAGAAGGACTTGCTATCCGGCGGATTTTTGGTGATAAAATACCTCCGTTCAGTTCTGTCAAAGCGTTTATTGGTCATACATTAGGAGCTTCGGAAGGAATTGAAGCGGTTTATTCTGTTCTCTCCGTATATCATGGTTGCATCTATCCCAATCTGAACTTCAAAGAACCTATAGGAGAAAACAAGTTGATGCCCGAAACCTCATTCCGCGAGGGACTACCCATTCGTAATGTACTATCGAATTCATTTGGATTCGGTGGAAATGATTCTTCGATCCTGTTTTCCACATTAAAAGAGAGATGATGCTACCTGTCTATATCAATCATATTGCTTCTATTCACGCGGATACTGCTTCCGGAGAATCCCCTTATTTATCCGCCAACGAACCGGACTACAAGAGTATTATCACAAATGCCGCACTACGGAGGCGTATGAGCCGGATCATCAAAATGGGAGTTGCATGCGGACTGGAATGTATCAGTACCCTACCTTCCGAAAAAGTACATGCGATCATCACCGCAACCGGACTCGGATGCCTGGCAGATACAGAGAAGTTCCTGAATACAATCATTGAGAATGAAGAACAACTACTGAATCCGACACCCTTTATCCAGTCAACCTTCAACACCATCGGAGCCCAAATAGCATTACTCCGCCAGATACACGCTTACAACATGACGTATGTGCATCGGGGATTAAGTTTCGAAAGTGCACTATTGGACGGTATGATGAGAATCTGGGAAGGTGATGAAAATGTCCTTGTAGGAGCTATTGATGAGATTACCCCTAACAGTCACACTATACAACAACGTCTGGGACTGCTAAGGGGCATACAAGCAGGCGAAGGTGCTCAGTTCTTCCTGCTGGGACGAGAAGCCACCGAATCCACATTAGCAGAACTTGCCGGTATATCAACTTTTATTCATGCGAACAGTACACAGGAAGTAGCTGAAAAGATTCATCGCTTTTTGCAAAGCAACCGATTAACAGCCGGACAAGTCGATTGGTTTGTTACCGGTAAAAATGGAAACCCGAAAGAAGATACCCTGTATACTGATTTAGAAAACAGCCTGTTTCCCACAGCAGCATATACCACCTTTAAGAATGAATGTGGTGAATATCCTACAGCATCTTCCTTTGCTTTATGGAAAGTGGCTAAAACTTTTGAAGAGAATCTAAATCCGGGACAGACAGCTCTGATATATAATCATTATCACTTCATTAACCATTCACTTATTTTAATCCGGAAAAAATAATGATAGTAGAAATCCTGATCACATTACTGATTATCTTTCTAGTCTACGCATCTTGCAACATCCGTTCTAACATCTATCTCAAGGTATTTTGTAAGAAACAGACTGAAGATAAAATTGTAGCTATCACCTTTGATGATGGACCGGACCCGGTACAAACTCCCAAAATATTGCAAGTACTCAAAGAACAACAAATACCGGTTTGTTTTTTCTGCATCGGTCACAAAGTGCAGGAGAATGAAGAGTTGATCCGACAAATCATCAACGAAGGACATCTGATTGGTAATCATTCTTTTACTCACACTAATCATTTTCCCTTGTACAGCCTGTCGAGGATGAAAAAAGACTTGCAAGCTTGCCAGTTTGCATTAGAACGAGTAACTTCGCAGAAAATCAAGTTATTCCGCCCACCGTTTGGAGTCACGAATCCTACTATAGCAAAAGCTGTCCGCATATTGGGATACACGCCTATTGGCTGGAATATCAGAACACTCGATACACTGCAACCTTCCAAAGAGAAAGTTTTGAAGCGTATTCAGAGAAGGTTACGCCCCGGTTCTATCATCCTTCTACACGATCGGATGCCGGACAGTGACCTGTTATTAAAAGAGATACTTAACTTAATTAAAGAACAGGGATATACAGTTGTCCGTCTGGACAGCATGTTATAAAAGCATTATGAGAACCATACTAATAATATTATCAATCATATTGGGTATTTCCTATACCCATGCCCAGACAATGAAGAAACTAATCCATACCCAGGATTTTGAAAACCGTCTGGCAAAGGAAGCACAAACCATGCAGTCCATTGAAAGTGACTTTACACAAGTGAAGTACCTGGATATTCTGGATGAGAAGGTAACCTCCAAAGGAAAATTCTATTATCAAAAGAGTGGCAAAATACGTATGGAATACGCCCAACCCGTCAACTACCTAATAGTGATAAACGACTCCCGGCTTAAAATTGTATCGGACGGTAAAAAGAGCGTTATGAGCCTAACCGCCAATAAGATGATGAATCAAATGCAAGATATGCTCACAGCTTGCATGATAGGCGATCTCTCAAAAATGTCTTCCGATTACAAACTGGAATATTTTGAAAATGATCCCTATTATATAGTGAAGATTAAGCCGGTCAATAAAGCCATACAAGCCTACATTTCGGAAATTGAAATATACCTGGATAAGAAAGATATGTCGGTTTACAAATTGCGTCTTTCCGAAACAGCCACCAATTATACGGAATATGAGTTCTACAACAAAAGATTTAATGCTTTGAAAGATGAAACAAAGTTTTCTATTCGCTAATCTGATCTTTATTCTGTATCTATTCACTTCCTGCGGCTCCTCAAAAACAATAGCAGGAGATGCCACATCTTATGTGACACCTATCATTTGCGCTGAAGAATATTCGCAAAAATACAATATGCAGTTAGACTTCATGAAGCATCACTTCAGCGGTTTATTAATTGTACGGAAATTGCCGGATAATGAAATAAGAATATTGGCATCTACTTACTTCGGCCTCAGTCTTTTTGATTTTTCACTCCGGGAAAATGAATTTCACGTCAACAGCTGCATAGAGCCCATGAAGAAAAAGAAAATGCTGTTATTACTGGAAACAGACTTCAAGAATCTATTTTTAAGTGGAAAGAATATCCGTATCAAAAAGAAAAGCGGTACCTTTGAAAAAAGAGTCACAGGCAGAGGATTCGGAAAATCAGTATTCTATCTATCGGAGTTCGCATCAGGACATCCCGAACAGATAAAAATCAAACATCCCTGGTTGCGACTAAGTATACAGTTGGACAAATTAAAAGAAAACCCAAACTAATATGGCTGAACTTCTTCCCAATTTCTATAAAGTCACGCACTCTGAGCATATCAATGAAACAGACTGGGTAGTGCAAGTCATGCTCAACCCACAACATGCTATTTATAACGGACACTTTCCACAACAACCCGTAGTTCCGGGCGTTTGTATGCTGCAAATAATAAAGGAGTGCATAGAGAAAATACAACAAGCTCCCCTGCAATACAAGCAGATAGCCTCATGCAAGTTTCTTTCTGTTATTAATCCGAATGAAACACCGGAATTAAAGTTCACATTGACTATCAAGAACAACGAAACGGGTACATTCCAGATTCTGGCTGAAGGAGCATCCTCAAAAGATATCTGTATCAAATTAAAAGCACAACTAATCGGCAAATAAATATGGAAGAACGTAGCGAGGAACTATGGCATGAGAAAGCCAGGCAACTTGGTATTGTAGTTATTATACCTACCTACAATAATGAAAAGACGCTGACTACCGTAATTGAAGATGTACTCTTCTATGTAGAAGATATCATCGTTGTCAATGACGGCTCTACCGATAGCACCCCTACTCTTCTGGAAAACTATCCGAACCTGCATATCATCACCCATCCTACCAATAAAGGAAAAGGAACTGCCTTAAAGAACGGATTGAAGCAGGCCAAAGCAGCCGGCTACCGATATGCCATCACTATAGATTCCGATGGACAGCATTTTGCTTCGGACATTCCTATCTTCATGGAAGAAATAGAAAAAGAACCGGATACGTTGCTGGTAGGTGCCCGTAATCTGACTTCGGACAATATGCCGGGCAAGAATACTTTTGCCAATAAATTCTCCAACTTCTGGTTTAAACTTGAAACCGGAGTAAAGCTTCAGGATACCCAATCGGGTTACCGGCTCTATCCATTACATAAAATCAATGTGCAGAGATTCTACTATACCGCTAAATATGAATTTGAGCTTGAAGCACTGGTCTTTGCAGTATGGGGAGGAACTACAGTCCGCAATATACCCATACATGTCTATTATCCGCCCCAGGAAGAACGTGTCTCCCACTTCCGTCCTTTCCGGGATTTCACTCGCATCAGCATATTGAATACCTTCTTAGTGTTCATTACTTTCCTCTGGATTTATCCGCGTAACTTCTTCCGGAAACTAACCTGGAGTAATTGCCGGAAATTCTTCCGGACTCACATTACACAGTCCGAAGAATCGAATCTGAAGATTACCTATGCCATTATGTTAGGTGTATTTATGGGAATAGTCCCGATTTGGGGATACCAGATGCTTGCCACTTTGTTTTTGGCTCATGTGCTTAAACTCAACAAAGTAATAGCTATTGTAGCAGCTAATATCAGTATTCCTCCCATGATTCCTTTCCTATTATATGGCAGTTACCTGACAGGATGTAAAGTCCTGAACAGGCCGGTTGAACTTCATCTTACCGATATCTCATTTGAAAATGTGAAATCGGTTTTAGAGCAATATTTAATTGGAAGTGTTATCTTTGCAACCGCTTGTAGTATACTGGCAGGTATTATAACGATCAGCCTGCTTACTATATACAGAAGGCCGAAAACAACATGACTCAGTTCTTTATCAGACTATATAATTATTTTCAAAGACACAAAGTTCTCTTCTACTTGTCACTCTGTGTTTGTGTCCTTTTTATGGGGTACTTCGCCTGGCAAGTCAGGTTTGAAGAGAATGTGACCCGTTTCTTTCCTGATACGAAAAACAGCCAGAACATCACCAAAGTATTTGATAACCTAAAAATAAAAGATAAGATTATCATCTTAATCTCTCCTGCCGACTCTACAGTAACTCCGGATTTAATGATAGAGGCCGGAGACCAACTGAAACAAAGCTTATTAGAAGAGTCTAACCAAACCTGGATTAAAGATATCTTTTCGGAAGTAGATGAAACAACCATTGAAAAAGCAACAGATTTTGTTTATGAAAATCTTCCGCTGTTCCTGACGGAAAAAGACTATCAGCACTTCGACTCACTTTTAACGCAAGAAGGCATAGAAGCCATGATGCGAAAGAACTATACCAACCTTCTTTCTCCCGCAGGTATAGCATTGAGAAGTTATATACAAAGAGACCCGTTAGGACTTGGGAATAACGTATTAAAGCATCTGCAGGATTTTCAGTTGGAAACCAATTATGAAATCAACAACGGACACATCTTTTCGAAGGATGGAAATACATTGCTGATGTTTATGACTCCGGTATTCGGAACAGGAAGTACCGGTGAGAATGAAAATCTGATCCGAATACTTGAAAATGAGTTGCAACAGGTTCAGAAAGAGTATCCTTCCATTCACGTATCTTACTTTGGAGGTCCCTCTGTCAGTGTCTATAATGCGCGACAGATTAAAAAGGATACCATTATTACTTCTTCGATCGCACTGCTGATTATCATTGTTTTCATCTCGCTGGTGTTTAAGCACAAGAAATCAATCCCTCTCATTGTCACTCCCGTTTTATTCGGGGGATTGTTCGCTTTATGCCTGATTTACTTTATTCAGGGATATATTTCTGCAATTGCCGTAGGTGCCGGATCGGCTATTCTGGGTATTGCGCTGAGTTACTCCATACACATGCTGGCCCATCAAAATCATGTTTCTACCGTCCAGCAATTGATTAAAGAAATAACTTATCCGCTTACAGTAGGCAGTTTCACTACAATAGGTGCATTCTTCGGACTTACTTTTACCACTTCCGAACTACTGCGTGATTTCGGTTTGTTTGCTTCTCTGGCACTTATCGGTACTACCCTTTTCTGTCTTATTTATCTTCCGCACTTCCTGAAAGGACAAGCAGATGTGAAACAAGGCAGGGTCTTACGCTTTATTGAGAAAATCAATGCCTATCCTTATGAAAAGAACAAATGGTTAGTAGGTGGTATCGTTATTATTACCCTTATCGGCTTATTTACTTCACAAAAAGTCAAGTTTAACGAAGACATGATGAGCCTCAACTATGAACCTCAACACTTAAAACAAGCAGAGGCTAAACTGGAACAGCTTTTCAATGCCCAAGAGAAAACCGTACTTTTTGTCAGTGTAGGTAAGAACATGACGGAAGCACTCGAAAGTTATGCAAATACCAATCAGCACTTATCCACTTTTAAAGAGCAGGGACTTATTAAAGCGTATGCATCTGCCGAGCAATTCTTAATTTCACCGGAAGAACAGCAAAAGCGTCTGGAACAATGGAACCAGTATTGGGGAGAGTCGGGAAAGATATCAACTATCCGTAAATACATAGACACCGCCGCCCGTACCTATCACTTCCGGGAAGGTAGTTTCAATGCATTTTACCAATGGTTAGAACACCCATTCCAGCCCTATAATTATCAGGACGATACAAATAGCATTGCCACTACCCTACTGAACGAATGGCAAACAAGTGCTGACTCCATCACGATGCTTGTTACCCAAGTACGCATCACTGATGATAATAAGGAAGAAGTCTACCAACAATTCAAGGATAATACGGATGTTGTAGTCTTCGACCGGAGTTATTTCACTAATCAATGGGTCTCTGCCATCAATAATGACTTTTACCTGATACTTTATATTTCTTCGTTCCTTATATTCCTGGCCCTATTGATTTCGTACGGGCGTATAGAATTAACCCTGATCTGTTTCCTGCCCATGCTCATCAGCTGGACCATTATTTTGGGCCTGATGGGGATTCTGGGTATCGAATTCAACATTATCAATATTATCCTCTCTACTTTCATTTTCGGTATCGGAGACGACTTCAGTATCTTCATCATGGATGGACTCCAAAACAAATACCGGACAGGGAAAGCAATCCTGAATTCCCATAAGACAGCTATTTTCTTCTCTGCATTCACAGCCGTTGTGGGAATGGGAACTTTAGTATTTGCCAAACATCCCGCCCTGCAATCCATTTCACTGATTTCCATCCTTGGAATGGTAGCGGTGGTATTAGTAGCCTATACCATACAACCTATTATTTTCCAGTTCTTTATTGTTAAACCGACTTCTAAGGGATTACCTCCGTATACCTTAATAGGCTTACTCCGCACGATCATCCTTTTCATGCTCTTCGTTACAGGATGTATAATTCTGAGAATTTTCATTTTCTTATTATACCTCATTCCGGTACGCCGCAGTTATAAGCAGCAGCTTGTTTGCCGGATTATCAACATTACTTGCAAAGGTATATTGGTAGTGGCAACATTCGTACGTAAAGAACACATCAACGTAACCAATGAGACATTCAAAAAGCCGGCTATCATAATAGCCAATCACCAGTCTTTCATTGATATCCTGGAGTTATTATCTTTTTCCCCGAAGATCATCATGATAACCAATCACTGGGTATGGAACTCTCCGGTATTTGGAAAAATCATTCAGTATGCAGGCTTCTTCCATGTAGACGAAGGATATGAACTTTGTGTGGAACGGATGCGGGAAAAAGTAAGAGAAGGATACTCCATTGCCATTTTCCCCGAAGGTACCCGGACCTATGACGGCAAGATGAAACGTTTTCATAAAGGTGCTTTCTATTTATCAGAAACTCTGCAATTGGATATTATTCCTATTCTGCTATACGGCAATGGAGAGATTATAGCCAAGGCACAACCTTTCTATGTCCGCAAAGGCATTATTTACTCTAAAATATTGCCTCGCATACTTTATAACGATGATTCATTCGGAACTACCTATCAGGAACGTACCAAGCGCATCTCTTCCTACATGAAAGAAGAATATGCACGTATTTGCCTGGAAAAGAATACACCGGCGAATCCGGCATTTTATGAGGCATTGGTACTGAACTATATCTATAAAAGTCCTGTCATCGAGTGGTACATCCGCATCAAAGTAAAGATGGAACACAATTACCAGTTATTCAATCAACTGATTCCAATGGAAGGACAGATTACGGATATCGGTTGTGGTCTAGGTCCTCTGTGTTATATGCTGTCTATGATATCCAAAGAAAGGCAAATATTAGGAATCGATTATGACGAAGATAAAATAGCTATAGCTCAACACGGCTGGCTTCGTGGCGAAAACCTTCGTTTTGAACATGCTGACGCATCGGTTTATGAGTTCCCGGAAAGTGATGTCTTCATCCTGAATGACGTATTGCATTACATGAATTATGAACATCAACATGACTTGCTAGTGAAATGCGCCAATCTTCTTCGTCCTGAAGGAATGATTATCGTACGTGATGGAAATTCCGCTGAAACCCATAAACATCGGCTAACCCGCCTCACTGAAGTTCTCTCTACCCAAGTTGTCAAGTTCAATCGCACTACGGATAAGCTCTGTTTCACTTCCGAAGCTCAAATTCAGAGCATAGCCCGGGAGTGTGGAATGGAAGTAAAGACTATCCGCAACGATAAATATACATCGAATACCATCTATATACTTAAAAAGCAATTACCATGAGTAAGTATGACATCATCATCATTGGAAGCGGGTTAGGTGGCCTTGAATGTGGAGCCATACTTAGTAAAGAAGGGTATAACGTATGTGTGCTCGAAAAGAACGAACTGTTTGGAGGATGCTTTCAGACCTATCGCCGGAAAGGACATTTGTTGGATACAGGAATTCATTATATAGGTAGCCTGGACGAAGGACAAGTCATGAATCAGTTTTTCCGGTATGTAGGAATCATGGATCACCTCAAAGTCCGGAAACTGGATGAAAATGCTTTTGATAAGATTTTCTATAAGAATCGCATATATGATTATGCAATGGGATACGAACGTTTTACCGATACCCTTTGCCGATCATTTCCTCACGAAAAAGAAAATCTCTGGCAATATACAACGTTACTGAAAGAAGTAGGCAACCTGATCAGTGTGGACAATCTGAAGAAAGGTATTATTTCTACTGAAGGAATGAAGTTCTTCAATACCTCAGCAGCAGGAATGATAGATAAGATTACCACCAATCCTGATTTGCAATCGGTATTGGCCGGCTCGGCACTTCTGTATGGTGGTTTAAGAGAACATTCCAACTTCTATGAACACGCCATGATTAACAACTCCTACATACAAGGAGCCTATCGGTTCATTGACGGAAGTATGCAAGTGGCCTCTGAAATGATCAATGTGATTCGTACTCATGGCGGAACAGTTTTGAACAACTGTGAGGTCACCCGTATCATTGTAGAGAACAATCAGGTAGCAGGGGTAGAGATAAACCATGTAGAGCGGATAGAAAGCAAATACATCATCTCTAACGTACACCCCAAACAAACATTAACCTTGCTGGACAAAACCCGCTGTATCAAAAATGCCTATATCTCCCGTATTAGTTCTTTAGAAAACACATACGGCATTTTCACTCTTTATCTGATTATGAGAGAGAAAAGTTATCCGTATCAGAACCAGAACCTCTATCTGCATGGAAACAACGATGTATGGTATGACAAGAAAGTCAATATGGGATATACCACCAATTGCATGATCTCCACACAAGCATCTTCCCGCAACAGTGATTATGCAGACGTCATTTCCATTCTGACTCCCATGTATATAGATGAACTGTCCGCCTGGCAGGATACACTTCCCGAACAACGAGGTGAAGACTATAAAGCCTTCAAAATGGGAAAAGCCAGGCAGTTATTGGAGTTCATCAAAAATCACGGGATCGATTTTACCGATCACATCGAGACAATGTATACCACTACTCCACTTAGCTACAGAGACTTTACGGGTACTTGCGACGGTTCCGCCTATGGAATTATCAAAGATTATAAATGTCCGCAAATCGGCTTTGTTTCCACCCGAACCAAATTGGGAAACTTACTTCTCACAGGACAGAACCTAAACGTCCACGGTGCTTTAGGAGTAACATTAACCTCCATCATCACTTGCGGCGAATTACTCGGACATGAATATTTAGCTAAACGAATAGGCCATGCATAAGATAGTAAAGAAAACAATTAAATATACGGCATGTGGCATAGGGGTGCTTCTCTTTGCCATTATCCTCTTTGTTAGCATACTCTATTTCTCTGCGGATATGCTGACTCCCGACTACTCCCCAAAAGCCAACGGAGAATTGGTACAGACAGATAGTCTTCGGGAATATGCGGGCAATTATCTGCGGCAAAGCAACAGTGGTCTGTGGGAATTGAAGGTGAGTGGCGACGCATTCCAGCGCGGTGAGGCCATAGGCAGACTTTCTTCTGATTTACTATATTATCAGGAGAAAGTCTTTGTTGACCAGATACGCGAAATCGTACCTTCTGACAATTATCTTAAGTTTCTCCGCTTCTTCATCGTACTTTTCAACCGTAATTTAGGAAAGAATGTCCCGGAAGAATTCAGAGATGAAATTTATGGCATTTCGCTCTCCTGTACCCATGAGTACGACTTTATCGGTACTCCCTACGAGCGCCAACTCAATTATCATTCGGCTCACGATCTGGGACATGCCATGCAAGATTACATGTTGGTAGGTTGCAGTTCCTTTGCCACCTGGGGAGAAAACAGTACCGACTCTTCCCTCATCATCGGACGCAATTTTGATTTTTATATGGGGGATAAGTTTGCACACAACAAACTGGTATCTTTTTATCAGCCCGAGCAAGGTTATAAATTTGCATCCGTGGGTTGGCCGGGTATGATCGGTGTACTTTCGGGCATGAATGAAACCGGACTCACGGTGACTATCAATGCTGCAAAATCGGATATGCCGACTGCTTCCGCTACTCCCATCTCTATCCTGACCAGAGAGATACTGCAATATGCCTCAACGATTGATGAAGCTTATGCCATCGCCCTGAAGCGGAAAACATTTGTTTCCGAATCCATACTGATCGGTTCCGCGCGGGATGGCAGAGCCGCTATCATTGAAAAGTCACCGGAGAAAACGGTACTTTTTACGAGTAGCGGTAATCTGATTATTTGTACGAACCATTATCAGTCGGATGCCTTCCGCAACGATGAACGTAACCAGGAAAACATTGCGACTTCCGATAGTCCCTATCGTTTTGCCCGTCTGCAAGAACTGTTGAAAGAGAATAATCCTATCGCCCCCATGAAAGCTGCTTCCATACTCCGCAACCAAAAAGGATTGGACAATATTGATTTGGGCATGGGTAATGAAACGGCTATCAATCAACTCATAGCCCATCACTCTGTTATTTTCCTGCCAGAGAAGCAGATCATGTACGTATCCACTTCTCCCTGGCAATGCGGCAAGTATATGGCATACGATCTGAACAAAATATTCAGCGATACTGTAAATTTCCATCACGAAATCGCCACTTTGAATCTGACTATTCCCGAAGACAACTTTATCAGACAAGCAAGCTACAAACAGTTCATGGCTTATAAACAGCTAACAAAGCTCATCCGGGAAAAGACCCGACGGAAAGAAACAATAGAAACAAAGGTTCTGAATCTTTATGAGGCATCCAATCCTTCGTTCTATTACGTTTACGAAGTATTGGGAGATTATTATGCTGCAATACAGCAAACAGATACAGCTATAACCTATTGGCAGAAAGCACTAACAATGCCCATACCCAAACAAGCAGAAAAAGTACGAATCCAACAAAAAATCAACAAAAACCAATAATATGGAAAAGAATCCAGACATACAGTTTCGTTCTCCCGAAGAGATTAAATTGTATCAGGAAGCCAGACTCACTGAGACCTTGGCTTACTTGCAGGCACATTCCCGCTTCTATCAGCAAATGTTCAAAGAACATTCCATAGACATCACCCGAATCAAGAAGATAGAAGACCTCCAACAAATTCCCGTTACCACCAAAACAGACCTGCAACTACATAATAGTGAATTCATCTGTGTAGACCCGGATGATATTATCGACTATGTCACCACTTCCGGAACTTTAGGAGATCCGGTTACTTTTGTACTGACCTCCAAAGACCTGGACCGTCTGGCATACAACGAGTTTTTGTCCTTCAATACCGCCGGATGCAGCCGACACGATATACTGCAACTGATGACCACCATAGACCGCCGCTTCATGGCAGGGCTGGCGTACTACTTGGGAGCCAGAGAGCTCGGTATGGGAGTAGCCCGTGTAGGCAACGGGATACCGGAACTGCAATGGGATACCATTCACCGTATTCACCCTACCTGCGGCATGGTCGTTCCTTCATTCCTTATTAAATTGATAGAGTTTGCCGAGAAAAATCAGATTGATCATAACACCTGTTCTATGAAGAAGTGTGTATGTATCGGCGAAGCACTGCGTAACCCTGACTTTACATTGAACACCCTTGGACAGCGTATCAGCGAAAAGTGGCCGTCACTCCAACTCTATTCCACTTATGCCTCTACGGAAATGCAATCGTCCTTCACCGAATGTTCTGAATTCCATGGCGGACACCTGCAACCCGAGCTTATTATTGTAGAATTTTTAGATGACAAGAACCTTCCGGTGAAAACAGGAGAACCGGGAGAAGTAACCATTACCACCTTAGGGGTAGAAGGTATGCCTTTACTTCGTTTCAAAACCGGAGATATCTGTTACCAATATACGGAAGCTTGTGCATGTGGCAGAAACACCATCCGGTTAAGTTCTGTGCTGGGACGAAAAGGACAAATGATAAAATACAAAGGAACAACTCTGTATCCACCTGCATTATTCGACATATTGGATGATATTCCCCGGGTAAAGAACTATGTTGTTGAGGTGTACACCAACAAGTTAGGTACAGACGAGATACTGATTCGGATTGGCAGTGACGAGAACAGCGAAAGCTTTGCCAAAGAAATTAAAGATTTATTCCGCTCTAAAATACGGGTAGCTCCTACTATCCGGTTTGAACCGGCAGAATATATCTCCCAGATACAAATGCCTCCGATGAGTAGAAAAAGCATCAAATTCTTTGATTTACGATAACTAATTTCTAATTTTGACAGAATAATAAACTGAGTACTGATTCTAAATTATTAATTGTATGAAAAAGTTATTCACCCTTCTGTTCCTTGCAACAAGCATGATTTGTTTCGGACAAAACAAGAACTTCCTTAAAGAAGTTGAAAGTATCAATTTCTATGGAGTGGACTATTCAGCAGCTAAAGTATTTGGCGCAGCAGAAACCCCGGCACAATTTAAAGTGGCATTTGATGGAATTAACCAATTGTTCATTACCGAAGCCAAGAAATATGACGTAAGTAAGAAGCTGAAAGTAAGAGTTAATGAAATCTCACTCGATGCTGTCAATCAGGTCAATGAAGCTATCGATCCACAAGAATTGATGACGACCAATGCAAGCTATGTGCTGAGTGAAGATCAGATTAAGCAAATTGTAAACGCACTTCCCACGCAAAAGAAACCGGGTATTGGCTTGGTTATCATTGCCAAATTACTGAACAAAGCAGAAGCATACGGTTCTTATCAAGTAGTATTCTTCAACACGGAAACGAAAGAAATAATACAAGACTGGGCAACCGGTGGTAAAGCAAGAGGTTTCGGGCTGCGTAATTATTGGGCAGGCTCCATCCATAAGGTTATAAGGAATCTATAAAAGCAAGATTGTATAAAAGAGATGATCCGTTAAGTAAAATTAAGCGATATTTATACACAAACCACGCTTCTACACGAAGAGGTTTTATCGCTAACTATCAACGGGTTACAAGATATCATTTTTTAGTAGACAAGAAGTTAAGAGTTTGTTGACAAGGAATTAACTTCTTGTCGACAAACTCTTAACTTCTTGTAATCGGGGACTTGAGACTTTATCCATTTTCCTTACACGGTATAAAGTAATCCTATTCATCCTTCTATTTCCTGAATATCTTTTTTCAGTTCATCCACCTGTTCATAAGTAAATCCGTCAAGAGCTCTCTTCATATTAAGCAGTTCTTCACGAACAGCTTTCAGACGATCTACAATTTCAAAGTTACGAAGAGTGTTTTCTTTATTGTCCTTCATTCGCTGGCGGGCACCGGGTAATGTCATTCCCCGTTCCTTCACCAGATGATAGATCAGCTTCACAGTTTCAATATCCTCTTTGCGATATTGCCGCACCCCACGACTCCCCTTCTTCGGAGAAAGTTGTGGAAACTCTTTCTCCCAGAAACGAAGCAAGGACTCGTTCACATCGAACATCTGGGCTACCTCACTGATGGAATAATATAATTTCAAGTCTTTATCCATAGCTGTTAATCGAGAACTTTACCATGGTTGGCAGCAATCTGTATCATCCGGTCGTAATCCTCAGCACTCAAGTCCATAAAGTAATAGTTGACAGGGTTGACTACCTGACCTTTTACGTGAACTTCATAATGCAAGTGAGGGCCTGTACTCTTTCCCGTACTACCTACTCCGCCAATAACTTCACCGCGTACCACCTTCTTTCCGACCTTGGTACGGAAATCACGCAAATGCGCGTATACGGTCTGATAACCAAATCCATGATCTACCACAATCCGGTTACCATATCCGGTTTGCCACCCCATCTGTATCACCGTACCATCTCCTGTGGCATAAACATCCGTACCCAAAGGTGCCGAGAAGTCCATACCTGCATGGAATTTTGTAGTTCCGTAAATAGGGTCGATACGCGTTCCGTAACCGGAAGCTGTTTTGCGAAGGTCTTTATTGGAAACAGGCTGGATAGCCGGGATACAACGCAACATTTCATCATGGCTCTTACACATATCCACCACATCATCGAAGGAACGCGACTGGATATAGAGTTGCTTGCTGAGCATATCCATCTTCTGAGTTGTATTCACTACCAGATCGGAGTTCGCCATATCCATCAGGTGTTCATAACGGTTAGTGCCGCCATACCCTGCCTGGCGAATAGCCGAAGGTACAGGGTCAGCCGCAAATATAACCCGATACAGGTTATCATCACGCTGTTGCACATCCTGCAACACCCCCATTGCCTCGTCCAGACGACGGGAAAGCACATTATATTGCGCTAAAAGTTGGCTATTTTCCTTCCTCAACTCTTTCTCGGAAGGTGAACCGAAGATAATCAGCAGAATAATGAAACTACCTGCCCCTAAGCCCATGCCGATAAACAAACGGCGCAGGAGACTCACCATCCGTTGCCGGACAGTAGGGTAAATACGGTCATAAGTCTGCGTCTGTGGATTATAAATGTAGTAAACTTTGCGCATCTTTTGGAAATATTTCGCTCATTAATACGGCAAAAGTAATAAAAACAAGCTATCTTTGCACAGTTTTTTCAAGAATATTAATACTAAGTAGCAAGTAGTTAGTAGATAATAGCGAACAGAAGATAGTAACAGATTAAGATAAATAGAAGAGTATGTTGACTGCAAATGAAATCCGGAACTCATTCAAGAGTTTCTTCGAGAGCAAAGGCCATCAGATAGTGCCCTCGGCTCCAATGGTAATTAAAGATGACCCGACACTGATGTTTACTAATGCGGGGATGAACCAGTTTAAAGATATTATTTTGGGTAACCACCCGGCAAAATATAAAAGAGTCGCGGACTCGCAGAAATGCCTGCGCGTTAGCGGAAAACATAATGACCTGGAAGAAGTAGGACACGATACGTACCACCATACCATGTTCGAGATGCTGGGTAACTGGTCGTTCGGTGACTACTTTAAGAAAGAGGCTATCAACTGGGCATGGGAATATCTGGTGGATGTACTGAAGATAGACCCTAAGAATCTGTATGCCACCGTATTCGAAGGTAGCTCCGAAGAAGGATTGGAACGGGACAATGAAGCTGCTGCCTTTTGGGAACAACACCTTCCGAAAGACCATATCCTCAACGGTAACAAGCATGATAACTTCTGGGAAATGGGCGATACAGGCCCGTGTGGTCCGTGTTCCGAGATACATATAGACTCACGTTCGGAAGAAGAGAAAGCCAAAGTTCCGGGTAGCCAATTGGTGAACAAGGATCATCCGCAGGTTATTGAAATCTGGAACCTCGTATTCATGCAATTCAACCGTAAAGCCGACGGAAGTCTGGAAGGACTTCCCGCCAAAGTTATCGATACAGGTATGGGTTTTGAACGCTTGGTACGCACACTGCAGGGCAAGACTTCAAACTATGATACGGACGTATTCCAGCCGATATTGAAAGCCATCGCTCACATGGCAGACACCACCTATGGCAAAGATAACCAACAGGACATCGCCATGCGTGTGATTGCCGACCACATTCGTACAATCGCTTTCTCTATTACAGACGGTCAGTTGCCTTCGAATGCAAAGGCAGGTTATGTAATCCGCCGTATTCTGCGCCGCGCAGTTCGTTACGGTTATACATTCCTGGGGCAGAGACAGGCATTCATGTATAAATTACTGCCGGTTCTGATTGAGAATATGGGTGAGGCTTATCCTGAACTGGAAGCACAGAAAGAACTGATCAGCAAGGTTATTAAAGAAGAAGAAGACTCTTTCCTCCGCACACTGGAAACCGGTATCCGCTTGCTGGATAAGACGATGGCTGACGCCAAAGCCGCCGGAAAGACAGAAATCAGCGGTAAGGATGCCTTTACCTTATATGATACTTTCGGTTTCCCGCTCGACCTGACGGAACTGATTCTTCGTGAAAACGGTATGACTGCCGACATCAAGGAGTTCGATGCCGAGATGCAACAGCAGAAACAACGTGCCCGCAATGCCGCTGCCATAGAAACCGGCGACTGGATCACACTGAAAGAAGGAACTACTGAATTTGTAGGCTACGACTATACGGAATATGAAACAAGCATCCTCCGTTACCGTCAGGTGAAACAGAAAAACCAGACATTGTATCAGATCGTACTGGACTATACCCCGTTCTATGCCGAAAGTGGTGGCCAGGTAGGTGATACAGGTGTATTGGTCAGCGAATTCGAAACAATTGAAGTAATTGATACAAAGAAGGAAAATAACCTTCCGATACATATCACCAAAAAATTGCCTGCACATCCGGAAGCTCCGATGATGGCTTGCGTAGATACCGACAAACGTGCTGCCTGTGCAGCCAATCACTCGGCTACCCACTTGCTGGACTCTGCACTCCGCGAAGTACTGGGCGAGCATGTAGAGCAAAAGGGTTCTTTAGTAAGCCCCGACTCACTGCGTTTCGACTTCTCTCACTTCCAGAAAGTGACAGACGAAGAAATCCGCCAGGTAGAACATCTGGTGAATGCTAAAATCCGTGCCAACATACCTTTGAAGGAATATCGCAATATTCCTATTGAAGATGCCAAAGAATTGGGTGCTATCGCCTTGTTCGGTGAAAAGTACGGCGACCATGTGCGTGTTATTCAGTTCGGTTCATCCGTTGAGTTCTGTGGAGGTACACACGTTGCCGCTACCGGAAACATCGGTATGATAAAGATCATATCTGAAAGTTCCGTTGCTGCCGGCGTACGCCGTATCGAAGCTTACACCGGTGCACGCGTAGAGGAATTGATGGACACCATCGAAGATACGCTGAAAGATCTGAAAGCTCTCTTCAACAATGCACCCGACTTGGCCGGAACCATCCGCAAGTACATTGAAGAGAATGCCGGATTGAAGAAACAGATGGAAGACTTCATGAGGGAGAAAGAGGCACAGATAAAGGAAAGATTGCTGAAAAACATGCAGGAAATCCACGGCATAAAAGTAATTAAGATTTGTGCTCCGATACCTGCAGAAAACATTAAGAATATTGCATTCCAACTACGTGGCGAGATTACAGAAAACCTGTGTTTCGTTGCTGGAACGATCAATGAAGGAAAACCGATGCTGACAGTAATGTTGAGTGATAACCTTGTAGCCGGCGGATTGAAAGCCGGAAACCTGGTAAAAGAAGCTGCCAAACTGATTCAAGGCGGCGGCGGCGGCCAACCTCACTTTGCAACAGCAGGTGGAAAGAACATTGACGGGCTGAATGCAGCAATAGAAAAGGTACTGGAACTTGCCGGAATTTAATCCGCTTTTCAGCTTCACACCTAATTAATATAGAAGC
This sequence comes from Bacteroides timonensis, assembly GCF_000513195.1. Lineage (GTDB taxonomy): Bacteria > Bacteroidota > Bacteroidia > Bacteroidales > Bacteroidaceae > Bacteroides > Bacteroides timonensis. The sequence continues at coordinate 64,324 of NZ_CBVI010000002.1, forward strand.
TCCGCTTTTGGCAGATTATAATGCGTATGCTCTGTAATCTGTCAAAAGCGGAGCTTCTTATTTATTGAAACGACTACATCTTTAGTATCGTTAAAAAACGAACTGTCGCTTTATTGAAAAGGACTTCATTAATTCCAGCCACCTTTCTAATATCGGAGCCAACAAATTTACTCATATCATTGCTACCGAATGTCTACTAAAAAATAGTCAGCAATTCCCTTGCCAATCTCCCCACAATCCCTATCTTTGTCATTAGCGCAACCACGGTTACAGTAACCACTGTTGCGCTAATCAGGCAAATTAAGGAGGAAGATTATGAAATTCTACGATAGAGTGCAGATATTGGAAATCCTGCGGGAAATTGAAGCGATGTCCGCCGAATCGGCACAAATGACGATAATGGTGGGACGCAGACGTGTAGGAAAAACAACACTATTGCGGAATGCTTTCATCACAACACCGGTGCTTTATTTCTTTACTGGGATGCCAATAAAGAAGAGAGCCGGATAAATTTAGTGATTTGCGGTTCTATCTACTCAATGATGAAGCAGATATTCGAGAATTCGAAAGAACCCCTCTATGGCAGAGCAACCGCCCGGATGCATATTCTTCCGTTTGAAACCAGTACGCTAAAAGAAATCCTTGCCGATAATTATCCCGATTATAAACCTGAAGACCTGCTGGCTTTCTATCTGCTTACCGGTGGTGTAGCCAAATACATCGAGCAATTGGTCATCCGCAAGGCATTCACCAAAGAGAAAATATTAAAAGCGGTACTGTCTCCCGGTTCTTACTTTCTAGAGGAAGGTAAGGATGTACTGATAGAAGAGTTTGGCAGAGACTACAACAATTATTTTTCCATCCTTGCACTGATTGCTTCTTCTAAGACAGCACGCGGAGATATTGAAAGTACACTGAACATGCCGGTGGCTATCTGGATAAGTTAGAAAACGAATACAACATCATCCGTCGTGTACGCCCATTCATGGCAAAGGAAGGAAGCCGGAACAACAAATACCGTATTGTGGATAACTTCCTGCAATTCTGGTTCCGCTTCATCTATAAGTATCGCAGTGCAGTAGAAATTGGAAACTTGGATTATGTACGTCAGATAGTAGAGCGTGACTATGAAACGTATAGCGGCTACGTACTCGAAAAGTATTTCCGGCAATTGCTGGCCGAATCAAAGTCCTATTCAAACGTGCAGAGCTATTGGGACCGGAAAGGAGAAAATGAAATAGACATCATTGCCGTAAACGATTTTGAGAAGCGACTACTGATAGGAGAAATAAAGCGGAATAAAGAACAGATCAACCTACATATTTTAGAAAATAAGGCGGTAGATATAGTCAAGAGATATACAGATTATCAAGTAGAATACCGGGGCTTTTCTCTGGAAGATTTATAAAATAAACACCGGAACACTTGACATCGCCTTTGGAATATAGTATATTTGTATCGTCAGATTATAGATACTTCTATTTCAAATCAGAATAAACGGGGAGGCATTGCTTCTCCGTTTCTATTTGCTTCAAACAGATGATGCGTTTACGAAAAACAGACCGTTTGTTTGAGCAAAATGCACCGTCTGTTTGAATAAAATTCATCATCTGTTTCAGGTTAACACATCATCTGTTTGCAGAAAAAAGAAACGGGAAAGCCGAAGCCCTCCCGTTCCGTTAAACATACATAAATTCTCTCTTGACAAAAAGGTTAGATTAGTATATCTTTTTCAATTATTTATACTCTGATTGTATGGGCTCAAGCGTTCCACATGGTAAACCCTGCATCCTGCCGGAACTTCTACCGGACAGGCTTCGGTAACGTCTTCCCAAAAGTCCATATATTCCATTACAGACATTCTGGTGAGACCAGGACCATTGAAAGTGTAGAAATGCTCTTCATTATTATACTTAAACAGCAGGCCTAAACGTTCCACTTCACCGTCAACAACCGGCACTCTTTCGTACCGCCCTATCATAGGAGCAATAGCAGAATCATCCGGACGAACACGTAAAGTTCCTTTTTCCCACATCTCAGATTCGTTATCCGGTATCATCTCATAGCATCCTCCCACTTTTACGGTAAAGAAGTCGGCGAATGCATCCGCTATATTCTTCTTTTGCTCTTCCGTTGCCTCCCCGGTAAGCACAATGCCGTCCTTTGCCTTATACAAAACAAATTTCACACACTCATCTACTTTCACTCGCAGCATTGCCGAAGAACCACTACCGTCTCTTACCGTTATCGCAGTCTCACCTTGTGCTTTAGGAGTAACCAATATGCGCTGATAACCATTTTCATTTTTCACAAAAGCAGCGGTTACCACAGCATCGTCGCCGTTTATTATGGCATAGTTGCCATCACCTCCATCCACACCGACAATAATACCTTCCGGTTTACTCAAATAGAGATTCACGGAACCGATCAGGTTATCACAAGTCCCAACCTGGTAAATAGGCGCCTCTCCCGTAAAAAATACCATATCACGATAATCATCCTCGCATGCAGTACCCACAAACAAGAGTGAAATCAACATTAGAATAGAATAGATGTGTTTCATTGTTTTAGTCTTTTTATATCGGATTCATATAATGAAAATGCAGTAAATAGTTAATTACTGCATGCGAACAGATATTTTTTTAATCCCAGCTATTTATACGATTTGTTCTTTCGGGTAATTCACCAGATACAAAGTACCTGTGGCACGGGTAAAAGCCGTATATAACCAGCGGAAATAATCCGGTGTCAAATATTCATCCGTCATATACCCCTGGTCAAGAAATACATTCTTCCATTGCCCACCCTGCGCTTTATGGCAAGTAACGGCATAAGCATACTTCACTTGCAAAGCATTATAATGCGGATCAGCCTTCATCTTTTTCATCCGTTCGCGCTTTACAGGAATGTCAGCATAATCTTCGAGCACAGCATAAAACAGCCTGTCATTGTCCGCTTTAGGCAAAGCCGGCGCATCACTATGCAAAGTATCTAACAATAGATTAACTTCCAGTTCAAAATCCCCGTAATCAGGAAAAGTGAGCAGAACTTCTGCAAAACGGAAACCATACAACTCACGTGTACGACGCATCCGGTGAAGAACAGCTATCTCACCATTGGCAATGAAATCCATTTCTTTACTTTTTTCTGTCCAGTAGTAATTATTCTTTGCTACCATCAGCAAGTCGCCCGTGTTCAATTCATCTTCCCGCCAAAGGATTTGCGCGCGTATACCATTATTATAGATATTCGCACGCTTATTGGAACGGCATACGACAATGGTTTCATCCATCCCGTCACGGTCGTAGCAAGTGCTCAACGTATCTATCAGTTCATCGCCCGGAACTACCTTTATATCAGCGAACCCCGATACCTTTATCTTTGGCAGACTCTCGCAGGTATCTTCAGCTATAAGTTGGCGCAACCGGGTAGCATTCCATAATATACCGGAGTCCTGCACCTGACGTACTACCTGCGTCAAATCTACCTCTATCACCTCCAGCCCATAACCTTTCAGTGCCTCGGCAAACAAGGCAGGACTCTGTTCTTCACCCACCGGAGGAAGCTGCGCCGTATCCCCCATCAGTATCAATCGACATCCTGTACCGGAATAAACAAACTGTATCAAATCGTCCAGCAAACGCCCTGTACCAAACACAGCACCGGATAACCCCTCGTTCGAAATCATCGAAGCCTCATCCACTATATATAAGGTATGAGTAGTCAAATTATCGTTTACAGAGAAGTTACTCACCTCATTGGAGAAAGACTGCTGACGGTAAATCTTTTTGTGAATAGTAAACGCCGGATGCCCCGCATAAGCCGAAAAGACTTTCGCCGCCCGCCCCGTAGGAGCCAACAGAATTGACTTCTGTTGCAACTTATCCAATGTCCGTACCAGCGCTCCGACCAGCGAAGTTTTTCCTGTACCAGCATATCCGCGCAGCACAAAAACCGCATCATTACGGGGAGATAACAAGAAGGCAGCTAATGATTTTAGTACTATTTCTTGCTCAAAAGTTGGTTCATAAGGAAAATTTTCCTTAATTTGCGTTTCTAAATAGTTATTTATCATTTTTGTAATAGAAAAAAGTTACAGGAACTATCGCCATTAGAATTATTTATTTTATTTTTGCGGTACGAATATAACAACTAAAAAACATATTTATCATGAAAACAGTATTTAATATCGTTTTAGGCTTGTGTGCAGTGGTACTGATCTACATCTGCTATACCAGCGTTATGGGTCCTATTAATTTCGAAAAGGCTAGAAAGCACAGAGAGAAGGCAGTTATTGCCCGCTTAATGGACATCCGTAAAGCACAGCAGGAGTATCGTAACTTGAACCACCAACAGTACACGGCAAGTTTCGACACTTTGATTGACTTCGTTAAAAATCAGAAGTTGCCGTTCATCTTCAAACAAGGTGAATTGAATGACAAGCAGTTGGAAGACGGTATGACAGAAAGAAAAGCTATTGCCATTATCAACAAAGCTAAGAAAACCGGTAAATACGATGAAGTAAAGAAAGCAGGCTTGGAAAACTTCAAGCGTGACACCATGTGGGTTGCAGTATTGGATACAGTATTCCCCAAAGGTTTCAATCCTGATTCTATGAGATATGTCCCTTACGGTGGCGGCGCACAATTCGAAATGGCTATCAAGAACGATACAGCTAAATCCGGTGCTCCTTTCTGTCTGCTCGAAGTTAAGACTCCGTATGAAACTTACCTGGGTGGTCTGGACAAGCAAGAAATTGCTAACATGAAAGACGTACAAACTAAGTTGGGTAAATACTGCGGTCTGATGATCGGTAGCTTGGAAACTGCTAACAATAACGCAGGTAACTGGGAATAATTCCCTATCCGCAACACTGTATGATAGAAACGATTGACTTTAGTAAATCGGAACAATATACGTTATCCATCCGCCTCAGTGCGGATGGATTTTCTTTTTCTGTATTCAACCCTCTGGGTGAAGGCGAGCTCTCTTTCTTTGACCAGAAAGTAGAAGAATCACTCTCCCTCACAGCCAATCTAAAACAGACTTTCCGTGAAGTGGAATGGCTTAAACACCCTTATCGCCGGGTAAATATACTCATGGCGGACAAGCGCTTCACCCTCGTGCCGCTGGAGTTCTTTGAAGACGAACAGACGGAAACACTTTTTTATCATAACCACCCGAAACGGGAAAACGAAATTGTGCAATACAACATTCTGCGAAAGAATAATGCCGTAGTATTGTTCAGTATGGACAAGAGTGCCCGTTCTTTCCTATGCGAACAATATCCCGATGTAAGATTTTATTCACAGGCAAGTTCGTTCATCGAACATTTCTCCAGCAAAAGCCGCCTGGGCAACAGCCGGAAAATGTACGTGCATCTGCGGAAAGATGCCGCCGACCTGTATTGCTACGACCGCAATCACCTGTTGCTTGCCAACTCTTTTGAATGTAAACAGACAGCGGACCGCATCTATTACCTATTATATATATGGAAGCAACTCGGCTTTGAACAGGAACGTGACGAAATGCACCTCACCGGTGAATTGTCCGACAAAGAAGCTTTGCTCAGTGAACTACGAAAATTCATCCGGCAGGTATTCATCATGAACCCTGCCACTAACCTCGACCTACAAGCAATAACCACATGCGAGTAATCAGCGGAATATATAAAAGAAGAAGATTTGACGTGCCCCGTACCTTCAAGGCACGGCCCACAACAGATTTTGCCAAAGAGAATCTGTTCAATGTACTTGCCAACTATCTGGATTTTGAGGACGGAGTATCCGCACTCGATCTCTTTGCAGGAACCGGCAGCATCAGCATCGAACTGGTATCACGGGGTTGCGACCGCGTAATCAGCGTTGAAAAAGACCGGGACCACCATGCTTTCATCTGTAAGATAATGCAAGAGGTAAAGACCGATAAATGTATCCCTATCCGTGGCGATGTATTCAAATTCATCAAAGGAGGACGTGAACAGTTCGATTTTATCTTTGCCGATCCTCCGTACGAATTGCAGGGATTGGAAACCATTCCTAATCTTATCTTCGAAAACAATCTCTTGAAAGAGGAAGGCTTGCTTGTATTGGAACATGGAAAGAAAGATAACTTCGAAGATCATCCGAACTTTGTAGAGAGACGGGTATATGGCAGTGTGAACTTCTCGATATTTATTCTTCATTCTTCATTATAAAAGCGGTGCCATCAGTCGCACCACACTCTCGGCAGCTTTCCGCCACCAGGGACGCTTCACCCAGTTTTTAAGAAAGATCTGCACACACTCGCGTTGATCCTGAAGAAAGATTTCACGCATTTGCAGTGCAGTTTCAGTATCATAAATAAAAGCGTTCACCTCAAAATTATGCTCGAAGCTGCGGAAGTCCACATTGGTAGAGCCAACAGTAGTAAGTTCATCATCCGACACCATCAGTTTGGAGTGCAGAAAACCTATCTTATAAAAATAAACTTTCACACCAGCCTGCAATACATCTGCCAGATAGGAACAAGAACCTAAATGCGTAAGGCGATTGTCCGCACGCAAGGGCAGCATCAGTCGAACATCAACTCCTGCCAATGCGGCCGTTTGCATGGCAGCCAGTATCTGTTCCGTAGGCAAGAAGTAAGGGGTCTGTATATAGAAATATTTCTTCGCACCGGAAATTGCCATACTCAATCCTTGCATAATTTCTTTCCAGGGACCGATAGGATCACTCGTCACAATCTGTACTAACGAATTACCCGATGCCTCCATTTTCGGGAAATAACGGGAGGCACTGATCAAAGTACGGTCTACAAAATACCAGTCGAGCAAGAAAGCGGTCTGCAAGCCATGCACGGCTTTGCCTTCCAATAAAAGATGCGTATCGCGCCAAATACCCCATGAAAACCCACGCATATAGCGTTCTGCCAGATTCATCCCACCCACAAAACCGATTCGCCCGTCAATCACAACAATCTTACGGTGGTTGCGATAGTTCACTTTGCTGGTGAACAGGGGGAAACGTACTTTCAGAAAGCTGCGTACCTCGATACCTGCCGAACGCATTTCATCATAGAAACGGTTGGGCACATGCCAGCATCCTACATCATCATAGATGACACGCACCTCAACGCCCGCCCGTACTTTCTCTATCAGTACATCCCGCACCATTCGCCCGATGGCATCATCCTCAAAAATATAAAATTCAATATGGATATGTTGCCGGGCTTTAGCCAGTTCCCGCAACAGGGATTGCAACATGGAAGCACCGCTGGTATAAGTCTCTACACGGTTGCCGTCAAAAGGAAACGCCTGGGTTGTATTGCGAAATAAAGAAATGAGCCGGCTATAAGCTATAGGCAAGGTAGTGGCATCCTGCGCCAGATATTCCACCATCGGTTTATTCAACAGACGGTTATAAATCTTCTGCTCTATTATTCGCTCGCGCCTCCGGCTACGCCCGAAAAAGAAGTAAAAGACCAGTCCCACAACAGGCAGAAACATCAATACCAATATCCATGCCAGTGTCTTCACCGGATTACGATTGTCGAGAATGATAACAACAATTGTTCCGATGATAGCGCCAAAGTAAATAATATCAAAGGCGACGGTAGCTACTTGGTTTAGTATATAGTTCCAGTCAATCACAAAAGCAAATATAGAGAAAATAAAAGAATTCCTGTTTTTTTAATGGAAAAAAGAAAAAACAGAATCCCCTTCCATCTCTTTCAGCGAAAGCGAATGGAAGGAGAAACTTATAATAATAACTGGTCAGTTTACTTTAAAAACGGCGTCCGCCAAATCCACCGGGACGTCCACCAGGTCCGCCAGGACCACCAAATCCACCTCTACCCATCTTCTCACGGGCAGCCTTGTTACCAAAGATATTCAGGCGATAGATAAAGTGCACCATACAGTAGCTGTTAACACCATTGTACTCCGAAACCGAACGACCATCTGCCGTCAATGAACGGCTAATGTTACTTTGTTGTTTCAGGATATCATACATTTCAAAACTTATCGTTGCCGCACCTTTCAGGAAAGTCTGCGAGAGTTGTGCATTCCAGATCAGCTCATTACGGTTCATACTTGAATCCGTATAACCACGACGACTCTGATTGGCGATATTGGTAGTGAAAGTCATGTTCCACGGAGCCATCAACTGAGTATTGGCACCATAAGAGAAAGTATAAGGTTCCTGGTTATTGTCCGGACGCAGTTTATTACGTTCAGCAGTGTAAGAAATAGAACCGTTCAAACCGAATTCGAACCAATCATTACGGTAAGCGCCATTCAAACGTTCACTCAGTGTCAAGCCCGTTGTCGTATTCTTATCATCAACTTTGGTTTCCTGATTATACAGATACGCCACATTATTCTGATAATTGATATTAGAGAATGAATTGATGGTATACTTCTTATTCTTCAGCGCCGTATTGAACCCGAACATACCGAATGCGCTCCAGTTGCCATTGATATTCTTCGGCGTTGTGGTTCGTCCACCGGTCTGTTCATTGTATTCGGTACTGTTACTGATGCTGTTCTGCGTAGCCGAGAAACTGGCATGCGTCATGATACCCCGTTGAAGTTCTGCATTATACGTATTGTAGAACAAACGCATAGAGTGCGTGAAAGAAGGCTTCAAGCCCGGGTTACCAACACGGATATTCAACGGATTGGAGTTGTCCACAATCGGCAACAGGTTTTCCATACTCGGCTGACCGGTACGTCCGCGATAGTTAAAGCGCAACTGGCTTACCTTGGAGAAGCGATAACGGAAATCGACATTCGGAGCAAAATTGAATACGGAACGCGTCGTATCGATCATATAATTTCCTTTCTTATAAGAAAGCTTGGAACTCTGTGGTTGGAAAGATATACCTGCACTCAACTGATACTTTTCACGAATGAAACGCAGCGATACGGATGCATCATGATTATAGTATCTGTATTCGGCATATTTACCTAAGCTATCCACTGCATGATTCTCGTAACCGGCAGGCAACGGTTCGCCAATTCCCCACTCCGGACTAATCTGATACAAATCATAAGTCGTCTTGTCACTCTCGCTGTATTTATACTGGAACTGATAGCTGAATTGCAGGAAAGTGGCCCGTGCAATCGGTTCGCTATACGTAATTTGCGCACTATAATTATAGTTATTGGTCGGAGTAGTGATATACTGATTACGAATCAAAGTAGAGTCCGGGTTCGTAGGAATCTGATAGTAACGTGTCGTAGATTCCGTGTACTGATTATTGTCATTATCGCCATAGCCGAAGCGTCCGCGGAATGTAATGTTACGTCCTTTATCATTCAGCTTACGGTTAATCTGCAAAGTCGCATCTGTCGAAATGCTCTTGCTGTCGGAAAGCGTACCGCTGTTTGTAGCATTTACACGTATCTCTTTCAACGGGTCTACGCTACTTATTGCATCAAAATCAAGATAATCATTCGGGTTAGCAACCAAACTGAACGGGTCAGCATTAAAGGTTCCCGACAATGAGCTCGAAACATTATCCGTCTTACCATAAGAGAAGTTCGGGCGGAAAATGATATTCGTCATTGAATCCGGCTTCCACTCCATACGGAAATCGGCTCTGAATGTAGAATTCTTGTTCCGGTTGACTGAGTTGGAGTTGGAATATGAATTACCATTCTGCAAGAAGCGCTCGGACGAGTTGATATTAGAGATATCAGCGTCATTATAATTATATTGGGCACTTCCTCCCAGTTCTATCTTCTTATTCTCTGTGGCAAAACTGATACCCAATTCTTTAGGCGCGTTCAAACCATTGTTACGACGCCAGCGGGGACCACCTCCACCACCTGAAAAGCCCTGGTTATTCACGTTATTGGTAGAACCAATGACGGTTACCTGTGTCTTATCCACAAAATGATTTACATTTAAACGGGCTGCGTAGCGGTCTTCAGTACCCACGGCTGCATCTGCATTACCAAACCATCCACGGTTCATACCTTTCTTCACCGTCAAGTCAAGGACGGTTTCTTCCTCGCCGTCATCAATACCCGTGATACGTGCCAGGTCCGACTGCTTGTCATATGTCTTCAGCTTATCGATCATCTCCACCGGCAAGTTCTTCAAGCCCGTTTTCACGTCTCCACCAAAGAATTCCTTTCCATCTACCATGATCTTTTTCAACTCCTTACCATTGATTTTCACGTTACCGTCATCATCAATTTCGGCACCGGGGAGTTTCTTCACCAGCTCTTCCAGCATGGCCCCTTCCGGTGTGCGGTAAGCACTGGAATTGTACATTAACGTATCTTCCACTACCTGTACTTGCGGAGCTTCTGCGGTAATCACCGCTTCTGCCAGCATCACGGCATCTGTCTTCAGAGCCAGCGTACCTACATTCTTATTGAGATTTTGAGCCGACAGTTGCAAAGGAAGCACTGTAGGTTGGAAACCGATATAGGAAACTTTCAATACATACTTCCCGGCCTTCACTTTGGGTAAAGTGAAATATCCCTGTGCTGTAGTGGCGATACCCGCCGCAAATGCACTGTCCGGTAACGAAAGTAACTGTACTGTGGCTTGTACTGCGGGCTCTTTCGTGTCATCCTCGATGACACGCCCCGCTACGGTAATGTTCTTAGTCTGTGAGAAAGCGGAAAGTGCGGTTGTCAGCAATAACACTGTTCCGATGATTACTTTTTTCATGCGCCTGTTTTTTATGAAACAAAATGTCTGTTTTTATACTGTTTCATTTGACAAGCTTTCAATGGAAAAGTTTAATGAGGTTTAAATAAAATATTCTAATTATCGACGATCTCGCTTAAACAATCTATCAACTGCCGCTTTTTTTATACCAAATTCCAGGCAAAGAACATTCAGTATCAGAAAGATCAGAAAAGAAGAAGTATCCACACTCATGATGTCTCCTTTCGCCAGGCGATAGAGCATACCGCCAAAGATGAATAATACGGTCAGGAACATGGCATTACGTGTAGCCCTATTACGGACCTGCTCAGTTTCCTTATTCTCGTTCTTGGTGTAGGCAAACAGAATCATCAATGCGCCAAGCATCATCAGCAGCTTAGAACATTCTTTATAAAACAAGAGGTTGGAATCCGTCATTTTCCCCAGCATCAACATCAGGAACGGAAGAAACAGTGCCAAAGCTATCACAAAATATCCTAATAGACGACAATAAACTGGTAGTAATGCTCTCATTTTAAAATTACGAATTATGAATTACTAATTATAAATTATAGATTGTGGGGGGCAGATGGCAGAAACATCATGTCAGCCCATCGATTTTCGATGGGCAAAGATAACGTTTTATTGCCAAAAGAGCTATCTTTGTACCACAATTAACAAAGAAGGTATCCATCTCTTTCATAATTTAGAATCCACAATCAGTAATTTATAATTCGTAATTTGTAATTAATCAGATGAGTAAACAAGAAGTAATCCTTTGCGAGAAACTGGAAAGCAGCCTGGCAAACGCCATCGGGAATTGTCCCCATGACAAGCTCTTCATATTGACCGACGAGCATACCCACCGCCTCTGTCTGCCGCAACTCAATGACATTCCGGCACTGAAAGAGGCTACCGAAATCGTTATCGGTGCCGAAGATGTGCACAAGAATCTGGAAACCCTGGCTTCCGTTTGGCAAGCTCTAAGCGAACAGGGAGCTACACGCCATTCATTACTGATTAACCTGGGTGGCGGCATGGTGACCGACCTGGGTGGCTTCGCCGCTTCTACCTTCAAGCGGGGCATTGCCTATATCAATATCCCCACCACCCTGCTGGCCATGGTGGATGCTTCCGTAGGAGGCAAAACGGGTATCAACTTCAACGGGTTGAAGAACGAAATCGGTGTTTTCGCACCTGCCGCCAGTGTACTTCTTGAAACGGAGTTCCTGCGCAGCCTCGATGCCCACAACTTCTTCTCCGGTTATGCCGAGATGTTGAAGCACGGTCTTATCAGTACCCCGGAGCACCTTGCCGAATTATTGGCTTTCGATACGGACAAGATAGATTACGTTGCACTGAAATCAATGGTGGGCCGTTCCGTACAAGTAAAAGAGGATATCGTGGAACAAGATCCTCTGGAACACGGCATCCGCAAGGCGCTGAACCTGGGACATACCGTAGGTCATGCCTTCGAAAGTCTGGCTCTTGCCGAAGGTCGCCCCGTATTACATGGTTATGCTGTTGTTTGGGGAATTGTCTGCGAGCTATACCTTTCTTATATAAAGGTAGGTTTTCCGAAAGAGAAAATGCGCCAGACCATTCAGTTCATCAAAGAGAACTACGGTGGCTTTGCCTTCAATTGCAAACAGTACGACCAACTTTATGAGCTGATGAAGCATGACAAGAAGAACACTGCCGGCGTCATCAACTTCACTCTATTGAAAGAAGTCGGAGACATCTGCCTCAACCAGACTGCCGACAAAGATACCATTTACGAAATGTTCGATTTTTATCGGGAATGCATGGGGGTATAACCTCACTGTGCACTTGTACTATTTCCCCTTCCACACTTCTGCAACCCTTTATTCATAGGGGGTAGAGTGTGGAAGGGGTATTCTTTAGGGTTTCTCAGTTATGTCTTCTTCCGGAAATTCTCCTTGTAGTTCCGCCTTCTTCTCTGCTTCCACAACTTTCTTGCTTAGCATACTTGCCGGGAAGTATTTGCTCAGTGGATAGCGGAAAAATCTCATTTCCCGGCTTAATTCCCTGGTCAATCCGCGGTCAGCGGTGAAGTAAACGCGCGAAATGCGCACGGTTCCCGGCATCACGTCTTCGGGGTGTTCAAAGCCCTCGCTGGTTATCGCAATATGGAAAGAGCCCAGTCCTTTGATGGATACCGACTCCCCATTCTTCAAGGCCTCTTCTATGAAGTGAGGCAGGTCGGTCAATATTCCTTTTACATCACCTTCGCTCCTGCCCGTCCGGTGAGCGATTCGTTTTGCCAGTATATCTTCGGTCACCCCACCTCTGGGTTGCAGTGTACGTTGCACGGCATAATACAGTTGTTTTGCACCTTCCTTAGTCTGGAAGAGCTTCTTTCTTACCAAGTAAATCATTCCCATAGTCTTTACGTGTTTTTAATTACTACCTTTGATATCTTTCTCTTATTCCTTCCATGCAAAAGATGGCATCTTTTGTAGCAAAAGGTGGCATCTTATAACACAAAAGATGGCATCTTTTACAGCAAAAGATGCCACCTTTTGTAAGAGATATAGCAAAGATACGGAAAGTATCTTTAAATGAAGTATCCGAAAGGGCTTAATGCTCTAGCTATTTAGCAAAAAGTCTTTTATTCCCATTCGATAGTAGCGTTAGGCTTCGGAGACATATCGTAGCAAACACGATTCACATGTTTTACTTCTTTCAGGATACGATCCGTAATTTTCATCAGGACAGGCCATTCTACCTGTTCGATGGTAGCGGTCATCGCGTCGATCGTATTGACAGCACGGATGATAACCGGCCATTCGAAAGAACGGGCATTGTCGCGCACACCAACTGACTTGAAGTCGGGTACCACAGTGAAATATTGCCACACTTTCTTATCCAGTCCGGCAAGTTGGAACTCTTCACGCAGGATAGCATCGGACTCGCGCACAGCTTCCAAACGATCGCGTGTGATAGCACCCAAACAACGCACACCCAGACCGGGACCGGGGAAGGGTTGACGATAAACCATTTCATAAGGCAAGCCCAGTTCAAGACCACATGCCCGTACTTCGTCTTTGAAAAGCTGACGCAACGGTTCCACAAGTTCGAACTGAAGATCTTCCGGCAGACCGCCTACATTGTGGTGAGACTTCACCATCTTGGCCGTTTTCGTTCCGCTTTCCACAATATCAGGGTAGATAGTTCCCTGGCCTAAGAAGTCGATACCGTCCAGTTTACGCGCTTCTTCTTCGAATACGCGGATAAACTCTCCGCCGATAATCTTGCGTTTCTGTTCGGGATCTTCCACACCTTCCAGTTTAGTAAGGAAGCGGTCGGTAACGTCTACATAGATCAAATTCGCCTTCAGCTGATTACCGAACATTTCTACTACATCTTCGGATTCACCTTTACGCATCAGACCGTGATTTACATGCACGCATACCAGATTGTCGCCAATTGCTTTCAGCAACAGAGCTGCCACTACGGAACTGTCAACACCACCGGAAAGGGCCAGCAATACTTTTCTGTCACCCACCTGACGACGTACCAATTCAATCTGATCATTCACGAAGTTGGTCATGTTCCAATTAGCTTCGGCCTTGCAAGTTTCGAAAACGAAAGGCTTAACAGCTGCTTTGATAGCTTCAATATCATCAGTAAACTGTGGCAGTTTCACCGCACAAGTCGCTTTGTCATGACCGGCAGCCATCACTGGAATTCCCGCCTCGTAGATAGAAGGATTCACATCGATGGCAACGCCATCTACTATGTTACACGGTCCACCATTGATAATAATGCCCTTTACATTGGACAACTTTTTCAGTTCTTCAACGGTTATATCATGAGGATAGATCTCACTATATACACCTAACGCACGGATGGCGCGAGCCAATACCGTATTCTCATGACTACCCAAGTCAAGGATAACAATCATATCCTGCTTCATTTGATTCTGGTTGTTTTAAGTTATTGTATCAATTATTATTCACTTCTGTTTTCAAACTGTCCGCAAAGATAAAGATTTTCAGAGAGACTATAATACATTGATTCTCTAAAGTTTCAGAACTGAGTAGCGTTTTTTTTGCAGTCATACCTTTCCGAAGATCAGTTTTATTCATCGATCCTTTATTTCGGTATTGTTAATGGAAATCAGGAATCGAATTCAACTCATTATCGGAGCGGTTTTGAATGAAATGATGATTTGCCAACGTGTATTTCCTAAACCTGTAAGGCTTGCATCTTAGAGACAGAGACATAAACCTACCAAGGATGTATGTAAGAAAAACTACGCCGGAAAACAGAACGTCCCGCCTAATTCTCAAAAAACGAAAATCGGGCGAGACGAAAATGAATAGTATCTTGCTATTTATAGCTCTTCTATGTCTTTGATGGCTAAACCCGTCACTTGGTGGATGACCTCTGAGGAGATATTCAAGGCTTTCATCGTACGGGCATTCTCTATGTTTTTCTCCTGCTTTCCTTGTTCAAGCCCTTCTGCCAGTCCTTCTTGTCTGCCTTCTTGTCTGCCTTCCTGTCTGCCTTCCGCCGCCGCCGTACTCAGCACATCATTCTGAATCATCACGGCATTGATATGCTCGTCATACGCTAGTTGTTCCGACCTGTCCATATTGTAATAAATCAGTTTGCGGCGTGCCTCTTCCAGTCCGGGAGCTTTCGTATCGGGGCGAATGATACCGGTTTTCAGATACTCTATCCACTCCTCAAGCGGGGTGACGGCCACCTTGTTGAACTCATTCACACGAATCAGGAAGTATTCGGGGAAGATTTCGGCAGGCAGCTTGCGCACGATAGCGTCCTTCTCTTTGGTGGTGACCTCCAGAAAATCGCCCGTATGCACGCCCACAAAGGAGTTCTGACCGTGATACAGGTAATCGTTCCCCTTGCCGATGTCGAAATAGAGAATGCTGATGGAGTACACTTTCTTCACTTCCGAGTAAAGCTCGCCCAACTCGATATGCTCCGTGATGGCCTTGGCAACGCCGAAGAGGATGCGCTCCAGATAGTATATCTCGCGCGTGTTCTGCACCTCAACGATGATGATTTCATCCTTGCTATTGCGCGCTTTGATGTCCACACGGTTGAACTTCTCGCTTTCACGTTGCTGGTTGCCCTCGCTTTCCAGTATCTCGACGATGTGGATAGGCTCGCCCAACAACACGGTAAGGAAGCCTTCGAGCACGCCGAAGTTGGCTTTATTGCGCAGCAAACGTTTCACTGCCCAATCAAAACGTATATATTTATCTTTCTGTTCCATAACTTTTGTTTTTGTCTTCTAGTTAGCACAAAGGTAAGCATAAATTCTGTTTCCAACATGTCCGGAAGCAATAATTTATTTCATTACTTCTCATCTGTAAACCAAATAGATGCCCTCTTTTTCCGACTTATAAACCAATCTCATGCCCTTCCCCGTACCTGGTCCGTACCAAAGCCGTGTCAAGTCCAAGCGTTAGGATACGGAGATAATACGGACCTGATACGGTTCGGGTACGGGGGAAGCAGGAGAAACAGACTAAAAAGAGTGTAATACAACTATAGGCGGAATATGTGCATTTCTATCAGGTTATGAATGAATTTCAACTTCTGATTCGCATTATTAATAAAGTTAATTGGAGAACAAATGAATTTTCCTCCCCGATTTACATTGCTACTTTATTTTTTATTGTACCTTTGTGATGTCGAACCATTATAAACTCACAGCAGGGAAACCTGCCAAGAATCCGTGGCGGGCATTTTTATGTCCGTCCACGTCACTCCTATATGGCGGTCCCTGTACCCCCATGGGGAGTGTTAATGCACCTCCAAATACTAGCTGTGAGTTTAGTGTTCGACAATGGGACAGGCGGGGATTGCCTTTTATATTTCTTCTCCTCTCCCATGAATCGAATTATTCACCTTTTAAAACTTTACGATTTATGGAAAACAACACTCAGCCGGTAACCGCTCAGGAATTACCCAACGCAGCAATGCACCCACGCACGGGCTTCCCGTCAGAAGAAGCCATGAAAGCGTACTATCTACAACTGATTGGCATTATGAACATAACGTATGCCGAAGAGCCTTCGGAATATATAAGCCTGCAATGCCTGAAACGCAAATTAAGACAATTCATCCATGTTCTACGATTGATAGGCACACACGAATGGGGAAACGGCATTGCAGAAATACAAGATGCCAGCGGATTCTATATGCTGCAAAGTACACTCCCGCATAAGACGCTGCTGCAAGCCAACCGGGAAATCGGTCTGCATCTGCAATTCATTACGCAACTGGCAAGCAATGTAGGTTTTCTGAAACAATTGGAAGGTATCTTATATTACCACTCTCAAAACGTAGAAAACTTGCTGAAGAGGGTGAAAGAAGAATCGACAGATACTTTCAAAATAATAAAAGACACTTTATGAGATAATAGAAGAGCGAGACGTAAAGCCCAGCTTCCCCCTCGCTCTTCTACCCGCAAACAATCTATCTTAAAAGACAGCAGCTATTTTCTTTATATTATTTATTTCCTCAAGCAAAGGGCTATTTCTACGTGCTACTTGCATATTATACCTTGATTAGTTCTAACATAGAATAAACTTTGCATCATAACAAATTAAGAATAAGAGAGATGTGTTATCTAACAAGATAATAGCAAAACAAAAATCAACAGAAATATTTGCTATTTCAAAATAAAGCACTACTTTTGCATCCGCAATTCGGGATGTAGCTCAGCCCGGTAGAGTACGCGTCTGGGGGGCGTGTGGTCGCAAGTTCGAATCTTGTCATCCCGACAAACATAGCCTAAGTATCAACTACTTAGGCTATTTTGTTTCCGCTAATGTTTCCGTTTTATTTTGAAAAAGTTCTTTTTGCGTTTTTATAGGGCTAAAACAATGAATCAAATACGAAGCAAACAGGAAGCAACCCGAAGCAAAATTAACCCAATGAAAGGAAATATATCCTGCACAAGCAAAGAGAGGCAATATAGAAAAGAGCACCCCGCCTATTTAATACTCTTTAAAAAGCCTTTCAACTCCATTTAAACGAATACAAAAAAGCCGCCCCAGTGTTGAGGCGGCAAATATAGCCACGGCTGGAAATACAACCCAGCATAGACTACTTTTTGGTGTATATCTCACATTTCTTCGGAATCATACGAGTTATTTCCGATACATCGCCAAACAACGCCCTTTGCATTTCAAACGCATTACTTGTACTTGGTTGGAAATAACGGACTATATTAACCGCTGAATAAATGGCACTTGTAAACACCTCGTTACTGTCACTACAAGCAACAGACATAAGGTCTAACAAGCCGTTAACATCACTTTGTAAGTCTTCCCATGAGATGGAGGAATTAAACACGATTGCTAAATGTTCCTCACCGTCAAACTTAACCTTTGTAATCATAATCTTTTAATTTTAGGAATAAATAAAACACCCCTTGTTTCGGTGTCCTACGCATTAAAAGAAGCGTTCGGGGCGTTTCCGCTACCCGCACCGACAAGGGGCTATAACTTAAAATCTTTGTTTTTACTATCATGTCTTTTAATTTTAGGGACTGCAAAGCTATGAAAACCAATTGAATAAAGCAAACCTTTGGCGTATTTTCTGATACATTTCTGATATTAACTATTTGACAACCAAACAAATACACTCAAAACAAGCCCATTTCAAGCCTTTCAAAAGCAAAGGAGCACAAGTTATCACCCCAATAGCAAAAGTCCCGCATATCCAAAAAGAAAGGGCAAAAACGCTATGTTCTGCCCTCATCTTATCACACCACAAAAACGCCTTACTGTTTAGACGAGCGTTTCAAGTAATTATATACGCTCGTTTTGGAGCACTTTAAAGCTGCCGCTATTGCTACATAAGTCAAACCCTTACTTCTTAAACTTCGGGCTTTCTCTGCAATCGGCTGAGGCTCTGCCATCTCTTTATAATGTCCGTCCTTAATCATTCGCTGGATCGTCCGTTCTGATAAGTCCGTCAGTTTGGCTATTTCCTTGTTTGTCAGCCTTAACATGAAGTATCTATATACTTCGCTTTCTTTTGTTTTTTTCCTTGCCATAATGTCGTAATTTAAAGCCTGTTACTTTAATGTAACTTAAATGTTTATTTTGAATGTCGCTATTTCAACACGCCATTTTGTCCGTTATCGTGATACAAATTTAATAGTACCCCCCAACAGGTTTACACTGCCCTTTTGCCTCATCGTATAGAGATATTCAGTATATTCAAGCCAATGCAGCCCATGAAATCCAGCTAAAAACAGCTTTTACAGCCCGCCTATGCTATATACACTCATCCGCTTGATACAAATATGATACAGTGTAAAAAACAGCGTCTCAAAGTTAACATTCACACACTCAAAAAGTTACTTTTCATTGTTTTATGTAACGTTGATACGTTTTTGATACGTTCCTATCAGTACTTGTAATAGGTCGAGCGTAGTTTATTGAGCATGTCAACCACTTTAACCAGCTCATCCGTACCAGCACCAGCCGCCAACCGCTCATCGTAGTATCTTTCCGTTGCCGCTATTCGCTTTATAAGATCCTTATACTTTCTTTCGTATCGACTACATGCCTGCCTCGTTACGCCCAGTTGTTCCGCTGCATCCTGCACAGACAACCCGTCATTGCGCAAAGCCTCATACCTCTTTTGCCTAAATTCTACCGTATTTCTCATTTGTCTATCAAATATTTAGTTAAACATTCCTTTGCCTTTTTCTCATCGTCTATTGTGCGTTCATCCAGCACAGCCACGTTTACCACTCGATCCAGCCAATCCCTTGTTATTGCCAATTCGTTTGCCTGCAGGGTATCGGTGTAATACTCACCGTCCACCTCATAGGTTATTCTTAGCGTTCGTTCTTTCTTCATTGCATTTACAATTTTACGTTTTACAATCATCCTGCGGTTGCTGTCTTTATTCCTGCACCGCTTCGCCTCTTTGCCGTACAACCTTTCAGAACAAAAGAGACTGCCTGCCCGTTGATGGGTTATCTCCCGACCGCACGTTTTGCAGTACCTTTTTTCTGTCGTATTTTTCGGCTCATTTTCACAGTTATTTTTCCCTTGTAATTCCACGCCCCCAAAGGGGACGTTTTCCAGCATATATTCAAGATTGGAAATTGTCCCAGTTTTGCTTTGCTTACCATCCGTAGAAAGTTGTGGT
>NZ_CBVI010000003.1 GCF_000513195.1 Bacteroides timonensis
TGTGGAAATTGTCCCACCGTTTTTTGCTTAATCTCTAATAGTTCTTGATACTTATTTGATACCTTTTCCGCAAGCAACTCCGCACCGTCTTTTGCCCCGTACTTCTTTGTCAGTTCTGCAAACAATACCCTTGCATTATAATATTGCTTTCGGTTGAGGCTTTCCCAGTAGTGGATGTTACTAAACCTTTCCCAGCGTAGTTTCTGCTTATCGGTCAGCCCGTCAGTATCAGCATAGAAATCAAAGAAAACTATTTCTTTTAGCTTCGATATTAAAATAGGTAGGACGTTTTCCAAACATTCCCGTTTCTTTAAATCGGATAGACTATAAATTCCGCATGCTGCCAGCATCCGCACACGCTTAAATTTTATTTCAAAACGTAGGATATAACCGACATCCGAAATACGTTGCTGATAACTTTTATCATACAGCTTTATATCATAGTCCGTATGTTCGCAAATCACCCCCAAGAACTCCCCCTTTTTACTTATGCTTTTAAAGGGCTCTCCCTTGTGACATATTGCACTTTTTATAATTCGCTGAGGCTTATAGTTTAACGGAATGTTTACTCCAACCTCAACACGATGCAAAAGCGCATTATCCAGCTTTATATT
Organism: Bacteroides timonensis; assembly: GCF_000513195.1. Taxonomy (GTDB): domain Bacteria; phylum Bacteroidota; class Bacteroidia; order Bacteroidales; family Bacteroidaceae; genus Bacteroides; species Bacteroides timonensis. Next base: position 615 of record NZ_CBVI010000003.1, read on the forward strand.
GTACGTATCTGCCAGCTCATCCAGCGTGTCCCGCATTTCTGTTATGTGGAAATCGTCCCAGTTTTGAACGCCACCATTTTTATACTTATGCAAGCTGCCAGCCAAGCTACAGGACAACACACCGCTTTTTGTTGGAGATATTGCAAAGGTCACACCGTTTACATTCGCCTCTTTTCTCTGAGACACTTCGCCCGTTCTCTCCGACACAGTTAGCGCAAAGTCCAGTAGCTTGTTATGCTTCCATAAATTAGCATCCAGCCCGACACACGTACACTTAAAGCCATCAATCACAGCACCGCTATTTATCCGTTAAGATACTGAAAGCCATTTCTATATCTTTCTTTGCCGAGGCAAAGGCTACATGAAACGGCACATAGTTACAAGTGTACGCCCGAAGCACGTTGCGGGCACAATCCACTTTCAAATAAGCCAAAATAACCCTATCTCCCATCTTAGCAGAGATAAACGGGTAATTGCATAGCTCGTTAATCAGTGTTTGAGCCATTTCTACACGTTCCTTTCTGTTACGCATGAATCCTGCCAGCGCAATAATATCCATACAGTCCGTAAGAATATTCCTTTGTCTATCAGTGCGCATAAACACCCCCTTTCTTTACTAAAGCTGCCTCAACTTCGGGTTGCTTGAAGTAAACACGGTTTCCGCACTTGTAGGCTGTTAGTATGCCTTTTTTCGTCCAGTCGCTCACTGTAACAATAGACACTTTCAGCATACGGGAAACTTCCGCCCTCGTTATATACCCTGCCGTTTCTTCTTTGGAAATCGGCTTTTTCTGTTCTCCCAGTGCGATAATCGCACATTCCATTCTTTCCAAGCGAGATAAAATTTCATCCGCTTGGAGATTTTCAATCTGAATTATATTCTTTTCCATAATCAAAAAGTTTATTCTTTTCGATGCAAAAGAATACAAATAAAAAAAGGTAGTACAATCTCGCACATGCGGGAATGTAACTACCTTTTCATAAATAATACTGATTGTTAATATTTTAACTTATATCTTTCACATGAGGAATATTAAATAAATCTTTGCTGTCATTGTTCATATTATTATTATCGACATTTAGAGCTTTCGCCAAAGTTCCTACATTATTTCCCTCAAAATTAAAGACGTTACTAATTTGCCTTGCATATTCGTTATAGTTTATCTCACCGTCCCTTTTTCGTGGGGCATCTATATAGCCATTTTCTGCCAAAAGCCCCATTATATAACCCAAATTTGAGACTTTCCCAGCCCATATTAAAGGCTTTTCTATTAGTACACAGTCCTCACTCTCTATCATCCTTTGCGCTTCTTTAGCAAATTTTATAACCCCAGCATAACAAGCTAATCCTATAAAGTCACTTGTCAAATACCCTATTGTTACAGCCCTATGCACTTCGCCCCAGCTTTCTATTACCTCATGCAAATGATAAGATATCTCATCCTCTATTATTAGTTTATTATCTAATGCTGAACGTTCCAACTTTTCTAAAAGGTTCTGCATCCGCCAACTATATTCATGCTCAATTTCATTTAGAATATAATTTTTTTCGTGTTCCGTTGGAGCTTTCCAATATTTCAGACTCTTAAAATCATTTATTATTAACTCTGTATGTTTCTTTTCTTTTTCTATAAGATTTATTTTTTGTTCCTCAGTATATAATGAACTATTGGTAATACTTTCAACAATACTGCACATACATTTTTCTTGTTTTTCTTTTTCTTCGATGAAAGAAGTTCCTTTTTGTTTAAAAAACCAATCCAAATATTTATCTATGTCTATTTGACTTATATGTATTTTTTTCATAATTATATCATTTAGCAATTTTCATATACTGATTATTTTTTATCCAGTGTTCCCGCAATAACTCCGCATGCTGTTCGGGTGTCACTCTTATATAAGCCATGAACGCTTTCTCTGTACGGTGTCCCGTTATTTGCATTATAGAGATAGCAGGAAAGCCCGACAAATACAAATTAGTAGCAAACGAACGCCTTGCAGTATGGCTCGTTACCAGCTCATATTTTTTGTATGTTTGCCGTACCCTCATGCCGCCCCTTGTGATATTTTTTTGTTCCATCTCATCAATACCTGCAAATTTGCACACTTCTTTTATGTAATTATTAAACTTTTGGTTACTGATGGGCTGAGGCAATTTCTCACCGTACTTTCTCCATATCTCCAAAACTACACGATGCAAAGGTATAGCCACCTTACCGCCCGTTTTGTGCTGTTCTATATGAATCGTGGAACTTTTAATATTATCTTTCGTTATACTTGTAAAGTCCGAAAAACGAAGCCCAGTAAATGCACCTATTAGAAATAAGTCCCGTACTCTGTTAAGCCGTTCAGACTTACAGTCCGTCTCATATATTTTCATCAACTCAGCCTCAGACAGGTAAACGCTATCTGTCTTTTCAGTCGTAGCCCTAAAGCGTTGACTTTTATACTGATTATTACTATTTATTCCCTTAAATGTAGCCTCGTTCAGCCAAGTTTTTAATGTCTGAATCTTATGCCCTATGGTATTTGCTGATAAGTTGAGGCTTTGCATATATGCGGTAAAATCTGTATAAAAATCTATTGTTATATCTTGAAAATCTATTTCTTTGTCATTTAGCCTATTTTTTTCATACTCGCACAAATAAAAGTACGTACGTTCATGTTCACGTTGTACCTTATAAGAAATCACGTTGCCAGTTTTAGGGTTAACACGCTTCTTGTTTCTCTCTAAATAAGCCTCAATGAAGCCATGTAATGTACTTTCATCCGATAACTTCGCCTTACCTGTGAAAATATCTAAGAAGTTCCGCAAAGCGTCCTTTGTTACTTTTCGCCCTTTAGCTTTAGTCTCTATGCAAAAGTTTTCAGTAACCAAATACAATTCGTTCAGCCGCTCATTGATAGCATCTTTTCCCAATGCCTCAACCATTCCACGTACCCGCATCTTTTCAAAGTTCCAGTATTTAGGGTACATTTTTAGCCCAGTAGGATAGACCAATTTTTCATTGCGCCCGAACCTATAAACTAAATATATCGGCTGAGGCTCGTTTCCGTTCGGTTTCCGTAGTTTAAAAGAAGTGTTCGCCATACTCATTTTTTTAGTACCACAAAGATAAGGCAAAATATGTATGTTTCCGTATTTGTTTCCGTTTTTTTCTTATTTACTTTTATCTATCTTGTTTATCATTCATAGCAACCACAATCTAAATAGCTGATTTTCAATACATATATATTACAAATTCAAATAAATGAGAAAAGCTAAATAAAGGAAGTTTGCATCTTGTCATCCCGACTACCGATAGAATAAGTCACTGTAATACAGTGGCTTATTCTGTTTTTAGTAAAATACCCGGGACGAAATCGGGACGGTCATTGTTAACGTATTTGTTTTTGCAAAAGAGCAAAGACAAATAAAAAAAAATGCCTACACTCAAAGAAATACAAGGTTATACACCTCCTGTCCTTCATACAGGAAAAGACTGGTATATTGACTTTTACGCATTCAGTCCTGTACATGGTACAATGCGACGCAAAAAAATCAAGTTAAATTTTATAGAGAAAATCACGGAACGGCGTAAGTATGCGAAGGACTATATGAATCGGCTATCTGAGAAGTTATCACTCGGATGGAATCCCTGGATTGAACAGGAATATAGTAACGCATACATGCTTTTTAAAGACGTCATCAGCAAATATCGCACGTTCATAAACAAGATGTTGAAAGATGGCCATTACCGCCCTGAAACCTATAAATCTTACAGTTCTTATCTTTATAATATAGAACAATTCAACGAACGGAAAAAAGTGCCAATCACCTACATTTACCAGTTCGACAAAGATTTTTGCGTTATGTTCCTGGATGAAGTATATATAAACCGCGATAATACAGCTTTCACACGTGATAATTATCTCGGCTTCCTCAAGTCCTTCTCTACATTCTGCCTGAATCATAACTATATCACAAAGAATCCAACTGAAGGTATCAGTAGCCTGGGACGAAGAGGAAAGAATAAAACCAGAGCTGTGTTACCTGAAGAATTGCTTAAAAAGGTCTATGATTATTCAAAAGAACATAACCCACACTTCTTACTGGCAAGCTATATTCTTTATTATTGCTTCATCCGTCCAGCAGAAATGACGAAGTTAAGATTATCTAATATAAACTTAGCTAAACAAACCATCCTGGTACAAGATACGATATCGAAAAACAGGAAAGATGGAACTATCACTCTGCCTGCGAAAGTTATTCATCTCATGCTCGATCTCAAAATCTTCGATTATCCTAATGACTATTACCTGTTTTCCAATGACATGAAACCCGGTAAAGAAGAAAAATCAGAAAAAATGTTCCGCGATTGGTGGGCACGCCATGTCCGGAAGGACCTCAAACTACCCGACAAATATAAATTCTACTCGCTAAAAGATACCGGCATAACGAACATGCTCCGGCATTATGATGTATTGAGCGTTCGCGATCAGGCTCGACATAGCAGTATTCTGATGACTGATATCTACACACCGCATGATATTCAGGAAGCTAACAGCCTGATAAAGAATTACCAAGGAGATTTTTAAGAAAAAGGCAGCTTATTCGGCTGCCTTTTCTACAAATTCCTTCAAACGATAAAGTCGGTCAATAGCCGGATTATAGAATGCATCCGGGTAATGCTGCTTTATGTCGTTAATATTGGCACGAACATAAATACTAGTGTCGGTAATATGTTCAGCCTCACTTAATACCACCTCTTTGGGAAGTTGAGCAGTCTCAGCCCAGTTAATTAGAGCTTTCACACTCTCTTCATCATAATTATAATTAGCCATAGTTCTTTTTCCAGCAAAGATATCTCTTATTTACCATTGAAACAAATTATAGCTAACACCTACACCGGCATACCAACCACATGGATAACCATAACCAGCCTGCAAGCCAAGCCCCCAACGTTTCCTCTTCGGTACAATAGTATGATAGATATCATTCGTAACCGTTCGATACACAGTTCGTGGAAATATCTGCAAACTATCTAACCTCGGCCGATATCCGCTCACCCATGCCCGGTAAAGACTATCCTCATAATAAGCCTGTTCACGATAAACTACCGTATCACCAATACGAATAGTGTCTGTTAGCTGGAAAACTAACAGAGGAGCTATAGGTGGCGAGACAAGTAACGTATCAACCTTTACAACAGTCTTTATCTTCGTCTCGGTACGTATTTCTGCCGGGAGAGGCTCGTGCGGACGGAACCAAGCAACCACACAAGCAACGACCAGCAATGTGACTAATATCCAAGATAGCTTTTTCATAGTTTCATCCTTTAAAGTAAACCACTTTACTTTTCTTCCCATCATTCCTCATATCCAGATGCACCCAAGTGACATCCTGTTCCAGTCGGATAGGATAAGGCAAAAGAACCTGATTAACTTTTATCCAGTTCCTGACATCCAGCGTAGTCATACCCTTCACATCAAAATCAACTGCTGTGCCTTGACTATGGGCTGACATATAGACCTTTTCAAGTCTCGTCTTCTCGGCCACGAGACTACATACATTACAGCGAAGCCCCCGCTGGGTGAGATTACCACCAATCTGCCAATTATTGACATGAATAGGCTTACCTAATCTTTCCCGGATAGCAAGTAATGTCTCCAGCAATCGATCATCGAAGAACTGCCAAGCATTATCACCGAACTTATTATACACATGTTTGCATACAAGTTCCTGAATGTCGAAATAATCTCTAATACTCATTTCTGCACCTCCTTTATTTTCTTGATTAATTCCAAAGCGTCTTTCTCCGATGCACATTTAACGATATTGGCTATCACTCCGGGTAACTCTGCCGCATGGCTACGCTTTCTCTTATTATGTTCCCATACACTCCGAAACTCGATAATCAATACACCAACTGTGATGATGATTGTCATGTATGGCAATACATACCAAGTAAAGAGTAATCCCAATGTGTCGAACATCAGTCCAAACAGCATCATACGCCAGTAGTCACCAGCCTTGGCAAATGTCCGACGCAATCCCTTGCTGTCAACCTTTTCTTTCATCACTCTCGCAGTCTGCACACCATCCCACATGTCAATCAGTACAGATACAAACATTACCAACCAGCACATTAATGTCACCCCGATATGACGATACAGGTTAGTCAAATCTAACGCATGTAAGAAATCTAATACATCTTTCATTTTCCTTTCACTATTTTAATTATTAATACTATCTTTGCTATCGCATAAGACCGTTAAGGTCTTAGTATTTTGTCGTTATCCCGCCCGGCCAGTGATGGTAGGACGGGATTTTTTAGGCACAAAAAAGCCCATCGACAACACGGGCTGTCAATGGGCATAATCACTGTACAAAGGTACTAATTATCCCCTAATTCACAAGACTTTTCCTTCATTCTTACCAGATGATTATTAAGAGTTACTAAGTGACATTTCAGCTTCCGGCAAATAGCGGCTTTTGAACTTCCTTCAGCAAGCATCCGGCTAATAAGCTCCGCTTTCTTATCCAACTTATAATGTGTTATCTTCTCGCCTTTTTGTCTGCCGAGCTTCTGTCCTGCAGCCTTACGTCTGGCCAATCCTTCTTTGGTACGCTGAGATATTAAATCACGCTCAATCTGAGCAGATAAACCGAAGGCAAAAGCTAATACCTGGCTATTGATGTTATTTCCTAATTCATACTTTTCCTTCACTGTGAGTACTAATGTCTCTTTAGTCATACAGAGATTGAGCATTGACATTATGCTCATAAGGTTACGGCCTAATCGACTAATCTCGGAAAGTATAAGGGTATCACCTTTCTTCATCTTCTTCAGAAGTGGACCAAGTTTTCTATCTTTTGCAGCTTTAGTTCCGGAAACCGTTTCAGAAATCCACTTATCAATTATTAATCGACGATCATTGGCAAAATTCTGAACTTCAAACTTTTGGTTCTCAACCGTTTGTTTATCAGTTGAAACTCTGATGTATGCGTAAATCATTTTTGTCGGTGAAGATAATAAACTAATCCTGCCGGAGCAAATACAGTTCTGT
>NZ_CBVI010000004.1 GCF_000513195.1 Bacteroides timonensis
TTTAAATTATATCAAAAAACGCCCAAATTCAACATTTAATTTTTAATCTCTTTTTGTTTAATAATTATACCTTATCAATCAGCATATCAACTATTATAATACACTGAAGTAGCAAGTTCGCAACGGTCATACATATCTTTGCTTGAAACCGTATAGTCGTTAGTGTTGGTAATCCACCACTCGACATAATCAGCACCTATAAGATTGCATTTCCGAGCAACGACATTCAACCGACGCGGGAATGTACCTATCCTCACCTGTTTCACCCTCAAACCATTGTACATGAAAGGGTATGAACCATTTTCGCAACTGACATACACACTACCCGGATTCCCGTAGAATATCATTTCCGATTCAAAACCGTCAAGATCAAGCGAATTGGGTAAGGTCATATAGTGCGTATCATTACCCTCATTCTTGGTAAAGATAAAATTGAGTCCCTGGGTCAGATCGGCTTTAAAGGCTTCCGCAGTATAGTTATTGAGGCTTACTTCACGAAAAACCTTTTGAATACCAACCTTAAATATACCTTTGTTACACACAATAGAACCGTCTGAGCCAAAAAGTATATTTCCCTTTGCAAAGCTCGCGTCACCTGTCCGCCCATTGATCCTACAAATGATATTACCGTCAGCATCCTCAACCTGTACATTCTTTACGACTAAATCGTCAGCATCGATATATTCAGATTTGATCTTCTCACTCAACAGTAATTTGGTAGCTATGAAAACCCAGTCCACGGCTTTCTCCCAATATCCTGACTGGTTTGCAACTGAGGTCTGAGGATTATTAGCGGATGAGGAAGTGTGAGATTTCAAACACAGATATAACATATCTTTGTATAATACCACATCGTACCAAAGCTCACCATCGGCTCCCGACAGATATCGCTTCCCTTCCGCCCAATTTGTCTGACGCATACGAGCACCACGGTCACCTTTCGCACCATCATCAGGAGCCGCCGTAACACTAAAAGTTGATGCAACTATCTGTTTCTTTGCCATGACAACTCAAGATTTAGTACCCTGTACATAACCGGTGATGTTACCACCTGCACCCTTCACATCAGTATAAGTAAGTTTACAGCCGGTTGTAGTGGGTGCATTGACCGGAGTAAAAGCCGTACCGTCAGCCTTCGTGAAAGAAGTCTTGAACGTAAACCCGTTCACTTCTTCACCCGTACCTGTTTTCTTGACCTTATACGTTGCCGTAACCTCACTGGTAGTACCGCTACTGGTAAGCATCGTCGGACCACTGTAGTTTATTGCCAGGAATAACGGATCAGTCTCATCGCTTACTTCACAGATAGCAGTGGCTACCACTTCACCGCCGATAATGAATTCAGCTCTTACACTTAGCTTAGAATCAATGTCATCAGCCACCAATGAAACACTGTTAGCGGTTGACCATGCTGTGGTTGACGGCATCTTGTACCATTTCAGTGAATAATTGCTCTGAGGCACCAGAGATCCACCCTTGTAGAGTTCCTGAGTCACTTTAACGGTAGCTGTATCACCATCAATAATACCGCCATCGGAAGGATACAGGAAACCGTAATAGGCGGAGTTACTAAACTCCGAGATGGCAAGCGGTATCTCAGAAGTATAGCCAAGATTATGCCCTGAAGCCTCGATCTCACCATCCATGCGGATAGTATCCGCATCCATGTTGGAAGCACTGGCCAAATTACCCGCTATTTTCAACGCCGGTACATTCACAGAACCATTATTGTAAGTAGTGGTTTGCATCTTACCGGCTACGGCCGCCGGGGCAGTAGACAAACCCGAAGCGTTAAACGTTATAGGAGTATTGTTATAATACCATTTCTCGGAACCCGACACGATAGGTTTGATCACATTCTCATTGCCTGAGCGCATGACCGGATAGATGATAGGTTGATTAGCCGCTACGCTCCAATCCGGTACACATTTACCCGTATCCTTCTGGTACATCTGCACAAGCGGTTTAGTAGACCGGATATTACCCTGTGCGCTATCACCGTCAATAATCATACCGATATAAAAAGAACCCGCAACATCACTCATCCTGTACCTCCTCTCCGTTAATTGGGTTATCTTCCGCCACAGATTCTTTATCACTGTCCTGAACCGGCAAAGAATCCCCGGCAGGTAATTCATTACTTTCTTCATTTAAGACCTCCTCTCCAATTTTATTTCCGCCGGCTTCGATCAGTCTGGCAGCTTCCTGTTCTGTCAGAACCTGCCCGGCAATGCCCCTCACATATTCCTCAGGTTCGAACCTCACCATACGAAGGTCACTCTCATTAACGATAAAATCACCGTCAGCAGTCCGGTGGCGGACATCAATCACACCGGCACGCCGAGCGATATCGGTGGAAACTTTCAAATACTTCATTTCTCTCATATGCTTAATTTTTAAATTAGCCCCTGGCTATTATTACTTCATTCGCACCTGTACGGATAGGATCACCACTCTTGGTAGTAAGCACCGTATAAGGACCGATCTCATACACTTCCGGGTAAACCGACATTTGCAAACCACCACTCAGGCGCAGGCTGTCGGCTGTTACTGACACCGAACTGCCGTGCCCGATCTCCACGGCTGTAGCACCCGCGGCGGATGATTTTTTGAACCATTTCACGAAGAAGAACTTGTCGATCTGATCCGTTGTCAGCTCCTCTTTGTTCGTCAGTATCTTCACATAAAAAGTCATGTTAGCCATTCCCTTACGGATAATGCTGCCGTTCGGACTGTAGACAAATGCCCTGATCGGTGGAATCTTATAGACTATGGCCGTCTCAGCCATCAGGGTATCATCCGCAGGTGCCGAAGGCTTGGTTCCGGTATAATAGGCTGCACGGCAACGGATAATGCTCAGATATGTATTGTCGGCATCTATACGCAAAGTCTTACTTCCCTGCCCGGATACATACTCGATGTTCAGGTCGGAAGAATCAATCAACGTCTCTACACCATTCACAACCTTATACCACCAATACGCCACATTGGCATCCGCAACCGTCTCGCTGCCCATTTTCAATGCGGCAGTGATATCTATGTACTGGTTATCCTTTAGGGGGTTATAGGTTATCTTGGCAGGCTGATTGATACTCAGTGAAAGCTGGTCATCACTCTTCTGTATAGAGTTTAAGGTGAATGTATCGTTATATACCAGTGTGTTCCTGTTCCTGGAATCCACATAAGTAGCCCGACAAAGAATCTGCACCGGAGCTGTCGGGGAGACATTCTTCTTCACCAACAATGTACCATCGGCATTCAGAACATAATTACTATTCCCCGAAGTAATCTGGTTACTCTCACTGTTTTCATACCAGGTGACAGTCAGTTGACTACTCTTATCCCCGTTACTGATAATCTTATCAGGATCCACAATATTGAGGAACGACCTCAGCTTCATTGGAGTTACGGCACGGTTAGGAATGTACGTGTTGGCATTGGTATAGTAGAACTGTGTCTTGCTACCTCCACCATCAATAACAATTCCAAAGCTCGCCTTCAGAGGCGTATAACTGGTTCTGACCGGTTGCGGTTGAACCACGGTTTTAATTTTCATACAATTATGCTGTTTTCGACATTAATACTCCCGGCACCGTCGCGGACGTATGCCGTACAGGTGAATTTCACTTTTCTCGTAGCTCCCCAGTTGCTTGGCATGTCTTCATTCGTCAGGTGTAATACCCGCCCATTATTGGCATGAGCGACCGACCAGGCGTTATCTTCCGTCACCTGACCGCTGTCACGGGTCCATGACCAGTCACCGGGCAACACATCCTCAGATATATCATTGTAACCCCAATACACAATAGGGGTGAATTCCGCATCGACCTTACCGGCAAAGAAGTTATAACCGTTATTGGAAGAGAACACAAGGCTCAGTTCTGAATTACCTTCAATCTGCGCCCAGTCGGTTGCATTCCATTTGGGTTCCTGAGTCGTTCCGGTAGAAAGACACATCCATTTGCAGCCAATGTGATAGACTGCATCAAATACTTCTGGTGTGGACTGGTAGGGATTGTTCACAGCATCCTCGGCTGACCACGGGCCACGGTTGTTCTCTGAGCGGACCGATGTCCCCTGATAATCTATGCGTAACAAGTCCTGAATGGCAATACCCCGGCAATAGATATAACTATGACGGTAGTTTATAGGCAAATTATCAAACAGAGATAATTGCTTCAACTTGCCAATGATAATAGCATAGTTATTCTCTTCCAGTATGGGCTTTGTCACTCCATCGAGCATGCAGATACACTTCTCACGGGAAGACAAGTACCAATATGCCTGACGATCTTCATTGACCGGATTGCCACGGTGGGATAATATCATCAGCGGTTCCGGCGGATAGTTCTTGCCACCCGGCACTTCATCATCCGGGTACATGACGGCAGTTATGGTATTGGCCACTGTGTTTACATTCAGGACACGCAACCAGGAAGTATAATGATCTCCGGTACCTGAAGCAAGATTATTCACCACGCCATAAACGACATCATTTTCGTCCAAGTCTGTGAAATCATTCTCCCAACGTTTACGCAGTGGTAAACGGTAGGTACCGTCTTCCAGGAGTTCGACGCTCTCAATAGTCCCTGACTCGGAAAAGGAATAGTCGCTTTCCATAGCTGAAAGACGGTTGAAGATAAGTTCTAAAACGGTCAGCGATTCCCGGATCTCTACCCGGGACACCTGTAGAACCCCATTTACTTTTGCAATTATGCCCTTGCCCGCAGTGAGTGAGTCTATGGCTTCGCCAACCTCTAATCCTCCTAAGAGACGCAATAAATAGTTAGTACTATCAATCGTATCTTTACGAAGGAATATATCTTTTAAAGTCTCATTGTTATTTAATATTTCATCCAGTATTTCCTCAAAATTGGTTGCTATTTTCTTGAAATTTCTTTCTAATTTCAGACGTACATCTTTACCAGTGTCCTGCGCACCATTCCAGGGAACTATATTTTCATATTTATTATCCATAATTATCTCAGTTCCAGTTCATGACCGTTAAACTCCAATAACAGAGGTTGCCAGCACATTCCATATTCCATTGTATCCAGATCGATAAAATTCAGCATATAATCCGCAAAACGGTTATTTTCTTTCCGGCTTTGTTTGCGAAGCCGGGCACGCTCTATCTTCACAAGACCGCTACTCTTCCGACGTTCATAGCTGTAGCTCATGAACGCGAAGGAAAAATTCTCTCCATGTTCACTGCATCGTCTCATCTCATTAATTGCCTCGTATACTTCCATGATGCAAAATTATTATCCGGTTCCGCATTAAAAAAGGACATCTCAACGGCTCACATTTCTCTCTAACTGTTCCACCCTCTTAATACTATCACGCACTCTGCGAGCATCTACAATCAACTCCTTGTTACAAACCACCTGTAATAACCGGTTATTCTCTTTCATCAGTTCAACGAGTTGCTTCCATTGTTCCGGTGTAAGTCTGGAAGATGAGATATCGGAAGCTGCAAAAGAAGAAGCTGAAGAATCTCCGGTATCCACAAAACCACCTGCATACTTTCCGCTGCGAGTTTTCACTTGCTCAAGTATCTGAGTGGTATTAATCATCCGGATCGTACCATTTTTCTGAGCCACATCAAACACATCCAAAAACTGGCGAACGTGCGGATTAGCCACACTTTCGTGGTTGGCCACAAATTCATTCTTATGCACGGGTATCACTCCGGCCACATCATCCGGATTACCATTTTTTGTATAACCTTGTACATACTCATCCGAATAACCGCCTTCCTTCAGTCCCTTCGCTTCGTCCCGTTGCTGTTTGGCAACGGCAATCTGAGCCGCACCGCTGGCGATGGCTGCCGCAGCTGCTATCGCTCCCAGTGCCGGGCCAACGAACGGAATACCCGCCATAGCCTTGTAAGATTCCATAGCGGCAACGGCAGTGGTTGCAGTCACTTGGAGAACAGAAGCTGCAAACTGCTTATCGGCATACTTCTTCTTAACCTGGTTGATTGCCTCTTCTTTCTCCTCCTCCAGTTTCGTAGTATCCTTGCCCGCTTTCTTGGCCGCTTTGATTTCCTTGTCATACTTCCGGGTAACTTTACTTATCTCTGCATCCTGCAACGCACTGACTACCTGGCTGGCCGCTGCCGCTGCCTGACCTATGACATCCAGTGTAGCCTTAGCCTGCTCTTCACGCAGTTGCTCATGTTCTTCATTGATACGTGTCTTCTCTTCCTCATACTCCTGATAGGTAATGAGGTCCGCATCATACATCGCCTGAAGGATATTATTTTTCTGCTCAAAATCAGAGGTGTTATCAATCTTCTTATAACCGGATTCCCGTTGCTTTGCCTTACCCTCATTCTTATCCTTGATATCCATGTCCAGCAACTTGTTATCAATGGAAGAAGTATCTTCGCCATAGGCAGCAAGCATATCCCTTCGCTCTTCAAGATACTGCCGCTCTTGTTCCTTCAGTCGCTCCTGATAGTCAGCTTCAGTCTTTATGTCCCCCTCCAGATAAGCCCTCTTGATATCTTGCACCTGCTCTTGATAGTCACCTTCTTGCTGTGCGAGGATATCGCTCTGAGTGTTCTTATTTACCATCTGCGTTGACTGATAGAGCCTGTTCGCTTCAGCAATCATCTTGTCATAAATCTGCCCCTGTATCTGCGACGTATCTTTACCATACTCCTCCAGTAAGGCCTTTCTGCTCAATAGATATGTAGCTTCAGCCTTATATAATTCTTGCTGATATTCATCTTGCGTCAGCTTCTCATTCAGGAGTCCTTCTTTAAGGATATTCTGTTGCTCTTGGTAATGCTGCTGTAAAGCGGTCTCTTTGGCTTTAAGTTCTTTTTCAAGTGCTTTATCGTCGATAGGTACAATCGGTTCAGTTGTATCAGTAGAATCGGGAACCATAGCTATTATTTTTTCCAGTTCCTTTTTCTTTTCAACATATTCAGCTAATTGGGCAACACGTGCATCAAAGTCTTTCTCCAATCCCCGTAGATAAGAGTTTCTTAATATCTCATTATCTTCGGTTGCCTTTAGGATGCTCACTTTCTCTTGCTCATACCAAGCTTTAGTTTCAATCATTCCCTTTGTAAGTAAGTCATCAAGTTCGTCAATACCCCGCTGTGCATCAGATTTCAATTGCTGCTTTTGCTTATCAGTAAGGAACTCAAAATTTTCAGCACTCACTTTAACGCCGGCTATCAAATCCATCGTGGCTTTCGTTTTCTCCAATGCATCATTAAGCCGATTTTGTGCATCGGTTGCTTCATCCGTTTTATCCCGAAAAATAGCGAAGTAGGAAATAACAGCAGCAACCCCAGCAGCAACAAGCCCCCAGGGACTTGCCTTAGTAGCCTTGCTAAATAAGTTAGTGGCCAACGTTGCAGCTTTCGTTATGGTGTTATACCCTGCTGTCATTATAGTGCCAGCTTTCACATAAAGTGTATAAGCGGCCACTGCTGTGCCTGCTGTTAATATTGCTCCTTTATATTCATACAGAACAGATACCAATGCACTCAGTCCCTTCACCGTCATGCTACCGGTAGTTATCATATATCTCATCACCGGCTGTAATTTTTCTCCAAGTTCTACCCGCACATCCTTGAAGTTCTTTTTCGCCTTATCCAGTCCTGCTTGTACCGTATTGTTTTGCACATTAAATTCATTGATAATACTTGTGCCATCCCGATACGCATCATTCGCCAATTTCTGTGCATCCCGGATATCATCAATCTTTCCGGCCATGGTGCTGATGACTCCCGATGCACGCACACCATCCAGCCCCATCTCTTTGAACATAGGTGCCAGTTGATCCAGTCCACCCTTCTTATTCAAAGTGTCCAAGAACTGGAGCATCGCTTCATTCGCATCTTTTTTGATTAATGAAGAAAACTCTTCCACACTCTGTCCTGCAATTTTTGCAAACTTCGCCGGTGTCTGGAACATCTTCATCATCAATGTCTGGAAAGCAGTAGCTGCCATCTCCTGTTGCTGCATATTCTGATCAAGTACAGAGGCATATCCGAGGATATCCCCCTGAGCAACTTTCGCCTGATTTGCCGCACCTGCAACGCGGGCGGTAAACCCAACTAAGTACGCTTCAGCGGCGGATGAATTTTGAGCAACCTCATTGATGGCGGAACCAGTGGCTAACATCGCTCCCCGAAGCCCCAATTTCTCATCCTCACCGAACATCTGTGCCAACTTACCGATATTCTTTACCGCATCTTCGCCAAGATCCTCACCCAATGCCACATTGATTTTATCGGCAGCATCCACAAACTCCAACACATCTTTTTTGGCGGTGATACCCAGACGCCCGGCATCTCCGGCCAACGCATTTAGTTTCTCTCTCGGAGTCCGGGTATCCATCTGCTTAAATTCTTCATTCAGGCCTTTCACCTCTTCAGCCGTCATTCCGGTATATTTCCGCACCTGGCTCTCCGCTTCTTCCATCTCCGCAAATTCATCCACACATTTACGCGCAGTCATTGCCACACCGGTAAGCGAAGCGATAGCACTGGCACCAATGGCCGCATACTTGTTGAATCCATCTGCCATCTTTGAGAGGGAAAACTTTGTATCACGTGCCTGCACTTCCAGTTCCTTCATCCGCTGTTTGGTCAGCAGATAGTCAGCACGCAGAGTTTTCCATTTTTCAGTACCAGGAATTTCATTATCCATCTGAGCTTTAAGCGACCGTGATTGTTTGCGCAATTCACTATAAGTTAAAGCGGTCCGTCCTGCCTCCTTACGCAATCCATAGAGAGACGCATTCAGTTTGTCCTGTTGTTTTTCCAGCTCTTTATATGCTGCCGAATCCTTCTTGCCATCAGCTTCCAGCTTCTGCATTTCCTCACGCACTTTCGCAATCTGTTCCCGCGTCTCATCGAACTTGGCTTTCGCTTCCGAATTATCGATCCGGATGGCAACTCTGAAATCATTGATACTTATAGCCATACCCATTGAAATTTATATGGCAAAAGTACCCTGCCACCATGCCTTGAAAAAGGACATAAAAAAAGCCCGGCTATCCAATCACGGACTACCAGGCTCAGCCATTATTACTCAAAAAAAATATTATCCTTTAATCCTGTGTTTCTCAAGATATTCCTTTTCAGTCATACGTCCATCAATCACTGCTTTCGCATCTTCATACGAAAGCTCAAAATGCAGGTTTTCACCACGACCAGTTCCCGGAGACAACATAATATTGCTGTCCGCTTCCATACCCATTTCCGACTTGAGTTCAAGAATCACCTGCAAAAGAGGTTTTAGACCATCCTCTACAGGTACTCCCAAAGAATACATTATCTCATAATGAGGTTTCGCATAATCAATATCAAACATTTGAACCTCCTTTCTCCTTTTGGGGAACAAGTTCCCGAATGACACAAGCCACAATTCGTAAATCACTAATATCAGAGATAAGTTTATCCGCATCCACATTGTTTCCTATCTTCAAGTCAAGAATAGTACCTATAGCCTTATCAATAACCTCGCACAGAGTATCACCGCCATCCTCTTGAATGCTCGACAGTGTCTTACTAACGAGAGGTGTCAATATAACATTGTTAACTTCCGCAATCATTCCGCACCTCCTTCCTGATTGCTCAAATAACCATTAAGAAAGGTAGAAAGCCGTTTAATCTCATCCAATGAAATATTCTCAATGCTATATTGATGCTTATTAAAATCCAGGTTATATTCAACTTGAGCGTTATCTTCACTTCCGGTACTGATTACTTTGCAGATTACAAACTCATCATTCATAGCTTGCCCCCTTCCGCATTAAAAGTAATATTCACACTCCCACCATTGGTATAGATAAGAATCGTGTTACCTTCTTTGGCTACATGAGCACGTTTGCGGCCATCGCATAGTTCAGCCCCAAGTTTAACAAGCATTTGCTGGATTTTGTCTACGGATACATAGCGTCCGTGAGCGCGTTGGTTTTCTTTTTTCATTTTGGAAGTCTTTTAAAATGAAACAATATGTTGGTTACTACAGGAAGAAAACAAAAAAGTTCCGCTCCCCGTTGACTTCCACCTTGAACAGGCAGTGGGCGCATTAACGCTCCACACGGGACGGAACTATATCTAATACTACGGACATAAAAAATGCCCGCAGCAAATATGGCGAGCCTACTCGCCTGTTCAATATGGAAGTCACTGCAAAGATGAGGATTCTTTTCAATTCTACAAAGCAAATGCAGAAAAAAAAATAAAATGCTTGTGGCCATCGCATAGTTCAGCCCCAAGTTTAACAAACATTTGCTGGATTTTGTCTACGGATACATAGCGTCCGTGAGCGCATTGGTTTTCTTTTTTCATATCGTTGTACTGTTTAGCGTTTA
>NZ_CBVI010000005.1 GCF_000513195.1 Bacteroides timonensis
CAAATTGCTATATATTTACTAAATATCAAAAAAATAATTAATCCAACTATTTGATTATCAATTATTTATATTATTTTTGCCGCATATTTAGTTTTTTATTAATCCAAACATTATCAAACATGGAAACAAAAATTTGCGTATTTGAAGAAAATCCAATCACTTTTGCATTGGAAAAAAACAACGGTATGATGATTAATGCTACTGAAATGGCAAAGCCGTTCGGAAGGCAAGTAAATGAATTTATGTCGAATGCGAATACAAAAGCATTTGTTAACGAAGCTTTAAAAAACGGGAATCCCGTTTTTTAGGCATCGAGAATGAAAGCGATTTAATTCACTCCAGACAAAAAAACGGTACCTGGATGCACCGTATTTTAGCCCTTAAATTTGCCGCTTGGTTAAACCCCGCCTTTGAACTTTGGGTTTACTCCACCATCGAAAACCTCCTTTTCGGAAAACATGTTCAACGAGAACAATCATTTGAGCGCACTCTACGATTTCAGAAAGAGCTGGATGAGTTGAAAGACAAGCCCCAAAAATCAGGCGAAGACTTTGAACGTTATCTGGAACTTGACAGAGCCTTAAAGCATGAAAAGGCGGTACGCAAATCACTGACATCAGAAGCGGTCACCGGAATGCGGTCATTATTCAGTGAAGATGAATAAGATAAAAAAGAAAAGCGAAAACTCAGCCAACACATAAAATATATTTTATACAGCCCTTGCGCATAAAATATATTTTATGTACCTTTGTCATGTCAAAAGAAAAACAGATTATCAACCTTAAAAGCAATCAGGCATGGAAAAGAAAGATGAACTTGAAGAAATCAATTTTCAGATTTTCCGCATCGAATATGCCATCAAACAGTATAGAAACAGATGCGAATTACTGGGAATCAACCCCGAACCCAAAACTGATGAATTACTGGAACAGCTTTCAGCACTCATCAAGAAAAGAGACCAACTGAAAAAAGAGTAATTAACCGCCCCTCCTCAGCGAGGGGCAAAAACAAGATATTTATGGAGCAACTTTTAAAAGAACTACAGCAGATGAGCACATTGCAAGGCGATGAAAGCCTCGCTAAAGCCAAGGAAATATCCGCCAGGTATACAAGTCCCGACGAAAAAGCATTCATTCAACAATATATGGAGAATGAAGCGGATGTCATCAGTCAGGACATTGCAAAGCTTGACCATCAACTGGAACGTATGCTCGCCATCAAGAAGCAGCTTAATGAAGTCAGACAGATCATCCCCATGAAATATATTGCCGAACACTATTTCGGCAAAAGTGCCGCATGGCTGAGCCAGCGTGTCAACGGCACTCCGATACGAGGAAAAATCTACTGTCTGAAAGATGCGGAGATCAATACTTTGAACCATGCCATACAAGACATCGGAAAGAAACTCGGTTCACTTTCTATCATTTGAGATAGTCTGCTTTTCTTTGACAACAGCCCCGTAGTATTGAACCGCTACGGGGCTTTTGATTTTAATTATCCAACCATCGTCCATTATCCAGCCATACACCGCCGTCCCGCCATTTGCCGTCTGTCAATATCCAACGGGCATCCGCTTCCGTATCGCTGATATGTATGGGATAAAACGTACCTGTCCATGCCCCCTTCCGCCCATTAGCATCCAATGTAAACTCCATATCCTTGCAGATATACCGTTTATTACGTACCTCGAATACCAAGTTTGGGTCATACAAGTTCGGGTCATGGCTTCGTACCTTAATAGCCTTGGTGTAGTCTATATCATAGGCTGTATGATATAGAAGATTGTCCAGTGTAACAGGGCGCAGACTAACACCAATGCTGTTGGTCTTGACGTAAACCCAATAGGAATTTTTATAGTATGTGAAATGCTTGGTATATTCGTCTATATAGGATAACGGGTAATTCAATGGCCGCAGACCTATATATATAGTCTGGTATCCTGTATAGAAGGCGACGGATATATTCTTTTTGGAAGTGGAGTTCCGGACTGTCCCTTCTTTGATCTGTTCCTCGATACTTTTTGGCTGTTCGTCGGCTTCTGCGTTTTCGCCATTGAGAATGCAGGGGATGAAAATCTTATATTTGGCATCAGAACCCGGCTCTAATCCTCCGTTGTAATGGGTGATATCGGCGTCTTGGAATGTGGCAGGTACAATCTCCAGTTCTATCGTATTGGTCGCATTCTCACGCTCGATCTGTGCGAATCTGTCCACCATGACGAACATAGGAATCTCCGGATCTGTGTCTACGTTCTTGAAGTTGTACAGATAAACGTATTTCTTTCCGTCCACCTCATGTGTATAAATGGTATCTGTTTTTTTGTTGGATGGATCACTAAACCAATCACTTATACTGTTCATGTCGGTTGCCACACTCTTTGGTATTGTTGCATGCTTTGCCCCATTTTTTACGGCATCAGGTAGGACGTTCCATCTCCAAAATTCGCAATCATCCACCTTGTATGTCACATTGGATGTAGTCGGGTCTTCAATCTCCGGTTCTTCAATCTCCGCCTCGTACACATCTTCCACCTGCTGTACGTGTGCGGAAGGACTTCCGGCGAAATAGTTTGCCCGCAACAACAAGCGAGCAGTGCGCCTACGGTTGTCCACTATGAAAACGGCATTGAATAGCAGTTCAACCTGCTGCAGGAAATCTTTCACATTCCAGCCCGGTAACATCTCGTTCCACATAGTTGTAGGTATGGTATGGCAGATATAGAGATTCTTGTAAACCGTATCTTCCAGCTGGTTCACGGTCAACTCGTATCCTATTGCATGAAGAAGCTCCTTGATGTATGCGCACAGATAGGGTTGAGGGATCACAGAGTCCATACCTTCGGAAACAAGTACCAGTTCTCTCTCTGTTATTGGTATGCTCATGTCCGATTTGAAACTCCAGTTGTTATGAATGGTTCCTGTCGTTTGATCCAGTACCGGAACAAGGGAGTACTCCACCTCCGGATAGGTCTTTTCGATGTATGGCAGCATGTCGCTTTTCGGCACCTCCGTGCGCTTCATTTGCAGCGTTTCAATCTGGAGGTCGCCCCCGATGAAATAGTTCAGCTCTGAATTGCCGCTTGCTATCTGTATCGACACCGAATCGTCCGTCCAACCTGTAATAACTTCCGTACCGTTACAATACACCCGATTATCCGCAAGCAGAACAGCCGACCGTTTCGTCTTCACTTCCTGCACACTATTCAGCCGGTTCAGATGAGCATACAACTCCGCATTAATCGAATTAGTAAGCGGCAGAGTAATGTCATACGTATACTCGCCGTTCTTGGTAACAAAAGAATTTTCACGCTTCACCTGAACACTGAAATCTTTCGGCAGTACTACCGAGACCCCATCAATAAACAACTCAGTCATAATCCGTCAATTTAAGTCCTATACTCAGCCCATTGAATCCGCCGAATATGTCATACTCCCATTCTGTATTAATATCCTCACCACCGGATATCTCTCCACAAACAAAGTCCATGTCTCGAATTTCGTCTTTCAATATGCACATCACATTCTGCATCCTGGCATAGTGGGTTATTTCAGCTTCATCCGTCTCATCACCTGCCGGAACTTTCTCCAACAGGAAAAGCAGGAGGCGATTATCTTCTTTGTAATTATCCGCATTCCCCTTTGACTCCGCATCCGGAAAGTTTGCACACAGGAAGAATCCGGCCTGATCTCTCAGTTTCTTCGTCAGATGTTTGTCACTGACCGCAAGTATCACCCCATCTATTTTCATTTCACTCCGCTTATTGATCCTGGCTCTCAGCTCTGCCAATATTTCGCGGTATCTCAGAATATTAATCATACCTGTATCAGATTATTTTGTTCCGGGTCCGCCATGCGGAAAGTGAACTCAACCGCTTTCAGCACACTTCTCCGTAACTCACGTTCATATTTCTGCTTTGTTATCAGGATAGGAAGCCATTCACCATCCACTAATATTTCCGCTTCTTGAGCATTCATAAGGTTATGCCACAACCTATAATCACTCTGAAGCATAATGATGCCACTGTTGGCCGTATATTCATCCGTCACCTTCACTCCGAACTTGCGATCCACACCAAACATGGATGCTGTATCATCTTCATTATTGCCATTGATGGAAATCCCTCCAACAGCGGATAACGTCTCCGGCATATCATAAACATTCTTATAGCGGAAACACCAGGTATCCAAATAACGAGTCTTATCAATCAAGAACTCATAGCCGTTATTATTGCAATTGACAACATACCGTTCTAAATTCAAATCAGGGAACAGTCCTTTTATCCGCTCCGGACTGACATCAAGAGTCATCGGGGCAACCGTATCTCCACTGTCTACGCTCAACAACAAAGTATCACCACTGTTACCGTCAGTAGCATACCCTGTTGCCGTCACCTTTTCCCCCCGTCCCATCACCATGCTGACATACTCCTTGCAGCCCTCACGGGTAACCTTCCGATCTACCTCACTCAACCAACCAGGTGCATCTGCATCTTTTTTCGTCTGAAGACGACTGAACATTACAAAACTCTGCGTATCCTGAACACCATTTATCAGGAACGTGAATATACCCGCAGCATCAGTTTGCCAGCTTGTTTCTCCGGCACACCAGACACCCCACAACGCCAGCTCACAAAACTTCCCCAACTTCCGGACGCGCACCTGGTTGTTCGCATCAGAAACATACTCTTCATCCAATATCGTTTTACCGCCATACTTCACAGCAAACGTTATTGTAACATCGGTATCAATGATGTAGTCCCGCA
The DNA here is from genome assembly GCF_000513195.1 of Bacteroides timonensis. Lineage (GTDB taxonomy): Bacteria > Bacteroidota > Bacteroidia > Bacteroidales > Bacteroidaceae > Bacteroides > Bacteroides timonensis. The sequence continues at coordinate 4,763 of NZ_CBVI010000005.1, forward strand.
TTGTCGCGCAGAACTCTTTCTCCCTCGGTCGCTGCAACACATTCATAACCTGCAATATTTATTGCGCCTGTCATTCTTAGGCAACAGTTCGTATTCCGCCGGTCCGCCATCACGCGCCAACTTCATCTCATTCACCCAGGTAGTGGCATCATCCGCCATCCATCCGGCCACTCTCTCCACGTCCTTCAGAGATGCCGGCTCACTCTCGCCCATCCCGTTCTCCGTCATAAACCTGCGGATCACCCCGCCAGGAATGGTACTCAGTGACAATCGACGTAATGCCATACTCATGGCCAGCAGTGCCACAGCTTTGCAAGCGGCAAAATGGGCTTCTGTTTCCGGCACACCCTTCTCTTGCAATAATTCATCCCATCCACTACCGTAAGCACGCTTCACCGTCAACATCTGCGCTTCACGGATAAACGGTACCAACATCAGGTACATCCGTTCGCTCCGCTCAATGGGAAAGTAGTTGTCAAACGCTTCACCATTCCGGATGACAAGCGTCTGAGACAGTTTGTATGAAGCCGTTTCCGTCCACTCCTTCAGCTGCTTTTTATTCAGGTACCGAATAAGCGCATCCACTGCCCGATAATACTCTTCCAGGTGTAGTGCATCATCCCGATCCAACTGCCACTCCCAGGGAAGCTTCTCACTCCCATCTGTTGCCATCTTGAATTTCCGGCCATCATCCTCATGGCTGAGATCATTCTTCCGGTACATTCGCAGCGTAGCAAGGATGGCAATCGGACGCTGTACTTTACGAACCAGTTCCGCGTCCGCATCTTCGCCGGGGTCAGCATAGTATTTCCCAGCCAAATTCATCACATCATCCCCTACCAATGCCGCCAATTCTTCAGCGGCCAAATCTATCTCACCGGCAATCTTATCGAACTTATTGTTCGCATAATAATTGCCCGTCAACTCCCGCAATTCCCGCGCACCGTTGTTCTGCTTATTGAAAATCATAGCTGCTATTTTTTTAAGTTTCTCATCATTTCGTCGGCCCGCTGTTTATCATCGAGCAACTTCATCATGACACGCAGCAACTGCGTGTCATCCGTAGCATCCACATTGCCGAAAACACCGCTTTCGGCAACTGAATACAATACGCTGTTCATCCCCAAGTTCTGAATGATACCGGGATGATCCTCCGGACTTTTCCGGTGCCGCTCAAAAACAGGCGCAAAGCAAACCTCCACCCCTTCAATGATGAACGTCCCGATAAACAGGTAATTACAGAAGTAAGCAAACCAGGCATAAATTCCCCATTGAATCCACTCCGGCATATCACGCACCAACCCCATGTATCGCCCCATATATTGTGGGCGGAACGGCTCACGCAATGCGCACCCTTTTTCTTTCACCGGCTTCCGGTAAAGGATGGCGCATAACGCCCGCAGGTCTGCCGGGTTCTGTCCGGCATTGTATTGATTCATCACGGCAGCCGCCTGGCGGAACTCGCCGAATGTCAGGTCAGCCCCATGACTGGCAGGACCTTGCAGGTACCGCCATTTAGGAAGAAGGTTCACCGTACAGTCATACGTCAACTGAGCTTCAGTTACCGTAACACCGTCCAGTCCGGTATCTTCACCTATCATCCACATCCAGTCCAGAGTATCAGCCAAGCGATCAATCATCAGCATATCATCCACTCCACCCAGGCGATATCCCCGGTTATTCAACACATACGCACACCAGTCACGCTTCACATCACGAAGGCTGATACCGGGTTTCTTCATCAGTTTATCCCGGATTTTCAATAAATGAACCCACTCCAGCGGCTTCACCTCTTCCCAACATTCAGGAAATTCAATGTCTTTCTTCTGTTTCATAGCTCTATACTTGATTAGTCGGACGGTCAGGCGCCGACACATTGTCTTCTTTGTTAATCACCTTCCGGTAAATACCGAGGAAAATCCCCTTCTTATTCGGAAAATTAATGCGGATGGCATCATTGATGGCCTCCAGTGCGATTTCTTCCGGAATCTGCGTGTCAGCACCGTAGAATATCTTCAGAGCGTAAAGCATCTGGCTGCCGCTGTCACTCTTCCCGTCTATAATGATGTTGGCCAATGCCGGAGACAAGCCGAAACCGGATGTAGTCGAACTATCCGCAATACGCGATATCTTCTCCTGAGCCTCAATATACTTGTCTATATTCATCTCGATAGGCTCAATCTTCCAGCTCTGCACATGCCCCAGCTCATCCAAAAAGTCCACACACGAAAAGAATTTTCCGGCATTCTTCTGCCCCGCCATCACGTTCGCAATGGTCTTCGTCACTTCATCCCGCAGACGTTCTATTTCCTTGTAAACCTGCGCATCCGTCCATTCCTGATTCATCTCCCGTATCTGCTGTTCTTTTTGCGTCCAATACTCCTGCGGACTATGCACCACATACGCCGCCGCAATCATATTCTCATTCAGATGCCGGATAATCTCCGGAAGATTATTCGCATTCTCCAGCCAGGGCACCGACCCGTAAAAACATGATATCGCATACATATTCCGCCCGAAACTACGCATACAGTGATATTTAATCGCTGTCTCATATTTCGACGGCTGCCACTTATCGAAAGCCGGATACTTCAGGAAACTGCGGCTCCGGTAACTATCAAAGTCACCGGTCAGATACTCCGTCACATCTTCCAGACGCCGGCTGTCATTCTCCGGCCATACCAGCCGACACTCACCGCTATGCAGACACTCCAGCCTGTTCACCCATGGGCGCCCAATGCGCACTCCCTTACCCATATAATACTTGGTGAACTGCCCGTTCATGTGCGTATATTCTACCAGCACATCCCGGATATACTTCCGGTAATCCCAGCTATCCAGCCACTCCTGTATCTCATCATCCACCAGCCACTCCTGCACCCTTTCATTATCCATAATATTCACCCGGTAAAGCAACGGGCCTTGTCCATACAACAATCCCATTTTCCTGTCCAAGATACCGGGTCCCAGGTTATTTTTCTCCAGCAAATTTCGGATGGCATTCGGCATATTGTTATCAGGTCCCCATGGCACAACACGGACACCTGCCACATTCGTCGGATCACCGTCCCAGTTCTTCGAATCGCCATTGAAGAACTGGCTCATCTCCTGGCTCCAGTTCATGTTAATAGCATACTGCCCGGCCACCGTATCAACAAAGTTGAAATGCCCTATTTTCTTTTTAATATCTCCCATAACTATCTATTGATAAATATTCTCGTAGTATTCACAAGAAGCGTCCCGCAATACTCTCTCACAATCTCAACCAGTTCTGGAATCGCCTGTTCTATTATCGGATTGAACCACGGTATCGGATTCCTGTTCCACTCCTTATTACTCTTTTTCGTCAGTACTCGTGTGCCGCCCTCCATATTATATCCCCGGCCTACTCCCAGATGAATGTAAATACCCTCAGGCCTAAAACCGAATCCGATACTGGTTACTTCTTCTCCAGCAACAATCGGTTTGCCGTAATGACGGTAATTCTGTTTCAGTGATCCGGATAACTTTTTGTCATTCGCAACTAATTCTCGTATTGAGAGCTTCAGCACCGCATTCACCTTGCTGCCCCAATCCTGTACCCGTGCATTAAACAAAGCCACAGCCTCTTTATCCTGTTGCCGCTCCCATTGTTGCGTTATACCGGTATCTCCCTCAATGATAACATCAAGTGGATATCGCTCTCCAGACATCTGGTTGCCTTTGCCTCTCCAGCTGTTCCGGTTCTTCTCCATTGCCAAACGTTCACCATGTGCTCCCATACTGCAAAGATACCCTGTCGCTATAGTTGGAAAAAGGACATGAAAAATCCCCGATAAGCCGAAGCCTACCGGGGATTTCATCACATTCACACTTTTACACTATCTCAAATCCTGTCACCGAATTATAACGGCACATCTTAATCACTCCTATTTTCCCGTACTCATTAGGAACAGAACCATAATTAACCCAGATAGTGATTGGTTCTTCAGGAACAGCAACCAGCTTTGAAGTGATCCGCTTCATCTGCATATTGAAATACAGAGAATGGCAAAACTTAACAAGCCCGGTTTTAGAATATGAATGCCAAAGCAAATAATGTACCTCTACACATCTCGTCTCCGGTTTAAACATGACAATCCCTTTATCTACAAGATAATTCATGCCATGGATATTGCTAACAGCATCCTTCAGTTCTTTTGCTAATTTATCATCAGTTTTCATACTTACAAAAATACAAAAAATCAGGCAATCAAATTCTTTGATATATATATTTCTTCACTCATATCTCCAATTTCCAAGGCTTTTACATCTTTCCAGTTATAAGAAACCCGCACCCCATTTGCCAACCTGATCTCTTCCGGTTGCATACCCATTTCAGTATGTATCTCTTTGGCCACTGCAATAGCATTACTCAAGCCACCTGCCGGAAGACTATAAATTAATAGATCATTCATTTGAGCCTCCTTTCTCCTTTTGCGGAACAAGTTCCCGAATGACACAAGCCACAATTCGTAAATCACTAATATCAGAGATAAGTTTATCCGCATCCACATTGTTTCCTATCTTCAAGTCAAGAATAGTACCTATAGCCTTATCAATAACCTCGCACAGAGTATCACCGCCATCCTCTTGAATGCTCGCCAGAGTCTTACTAACGAGAGGTGTTAACACAACGTTATTTACTTCTGCAATCATTCTGCACCTCCTTTCCGGCACTTCTTTGCCTTATAAACGCACAATGCGGTAACAGCGAATAGGGGAGGAAAGATAAACCCGATACAAGTAGAGAGAATCGCACCGAAGTACCAGCGGTCAGAGGCACTGCGAAGTTCGCAGTCAGGAGCCAAGCTACGATAGTAGCGGCGTTGCAGGTCAGAAACTTGCTCAGTAAGAGCGTTGACGGATTCGCCCACGGCAGGAATGCCGGAAGCAGGCACATTGAGAGTGCCGGATGCTTGATTTTTCATATTACTGTGAGATGTTTAGCATAAA
>NZ_CBVI010000006.1 GCF_000513195.1 Bacteroides timonensis
TAAATTGCTATATATTTACTAAATATCAAAAAAACAATTCATTTAACTATTTGATTATCAATTATTTATATTGTTTTTGCCGCATATTTACTTTTTTATTAATCCAAACATTATCAAACATGGAAACAAAAATTTGCGTATTTGAAGAAAATCCAATCACTTTTGCATTGGAAAAAAACAATGGCATGATGATTAACGCCACTGAAATGGCAAAGCCGTTCGGAAGGCAAGTAAATGAATTTATGTCGAATGCGAATACAAAAGCATTTGTTAACGAAGCTTTAAAAAACGGGAATTCCCGTTTTTTAGGCATCGAGAATGAAAGCGATTTAATTCACTCCAGGCAAAAAAACGGTACCTGGATGCACCGCATTTTGGCACTTAAATTTGCCGCTTGGTTAAACCCTTCCTTTGAACTTTGGGTCTATTCCACTATTGAGAACCTCCTTTTTGGAAAACATGTTCAACGCGAGCAATCATTTGAACGTACCCTAAAATTTCAGAAAGAACTGGATGAATTGAAAGACAAGCCCCAGAAATCCGGCGAAGACTTTGAGCGATATCTGGAACTTGACAGAGCCTTGAAGCATGAGAAAGCGGTACGCAAATCACTGACATCCGAAGCGGTCACTGGAATGCGATCCTTATTCAGTGAAGATGAATAAGAATTAAAAAATAAAAGCGGAGTTTTTAGCTCCGCTTTTATTTTTTATCATTACCAATCATCATTCGTATCAAGTATCTTGCTTTTGCCGGAAGTAGCATCAGACAATGACATAATAATAGTCATAAACTCCATTTTGCTTTTTATCTTCAAATCCGGCCATGTTTTGGTCCACCTTTTATCCTGCAATCCTTTCTCCTTAAACTTCTCCCTATCAGTTATAAGACCGAAACTCCAAGTTTTTTTATACTGCAAATCACTTGTTTCATGGATAAAGTCGCCCACAGTAACTTTATAACGTTCATCTCTCACTTGGATTTTCAAAGTGTAAGTAACCCATCCATCAATATACCTATAAGTCATACCCCCAGGAGCGGTATATTTAAAAGCACCCTTACATATCAATATCCCATTCTGTGGATCATCCATTTGAATTACAGCATTAGCAGAATTATAGGTTATGGCTGCCCATGCTTTTATCATAGGATATAGCTCTGCTACATTCTTACCTTGTGCTTGGATTACACTATCACACTGTATAGGATTACCTTGCGCCATCACATTCATACTGGCAAACATCGCCATCAAAAGCAAAATTTTCTTCATAATATCAGATATAAAATTAAACATGCACAAATGTAACATTTTTCCGTACACATTCACTTTTAAAACACACAAAAGAGGCCTTCACAATGGAAGACCTCTGAAAAAAACTCCAAAAAGTGGTGTCAAACAACAAATCAGAGTGTTACCGATAATAATTCTTTCGCAAATGAATGAAGTCCGCTGCAAATACGTTCCGCCTGTTGTCTGCGAGGTATAGAACGATGATTCAAGTAATTAGAAAGCTGCTTTTGATTGATACCTGTAATCTTCTCCATACCAGCTAAAGAAAGGAACTTTGAATAATATTCCAAGAAACTCGCTACGTCCAACTTAAATTCAATTTCATACTCGCCTTTGATTTGCTCCGGCCATTGTTCTACAGGTAAATTCTTCTTAATCAATCTAATTGCCTCATGAATATCATCCTTTACAGCCTGTATGCTGTCACCCGCGCCATAGATACCGTCACAATTATCCGAATATCCGTCGTAAAAATCCTTGCTTTTCTCAATCACTACAATAATTTTTTCCATAATCCTACCCTTTCTTTTTTAGAAAGTACGGGAATCAAAGCCCGTACTTCTTGATTAATTTATTAGCTAACCCCTTCCCCATTTCTTTAGCCCCATGAAAAGGAACGGGCTCCGTTAATTCACCTTTTTCATTCCTATAAAAGTAATGGCTTCCTTCCGCATGGTCGAACTTCCATCCCTTCTTAATGAACATCCGGTGTAATTCTGTACTTTTCATTATCTTATGATTTATTGTTTGACCTTACAAAGGTAGCAAAATTACCACTATTCGCAAATATACAATAGCAAAATTACCATTATTTAACCCCTCCGTGGTCGAAGGAACGGAAAAATCTCTCATAAGTACCGCTCTGCCCGGTCTTCCATTACCAAGACAATAGCTTGCATTGGTGCAGGGAATGGAAGACGGGGCGTTTTCACCCGGTTACGGGATTATAATCCGGTAACCTCTGCGTGAACGCAAAAAAAACGAACAGAAAGCACCGCTTTCTACCGCTAAAACGCGAAAAATCCGTGTGGCAAAAATTCGGCTTGATTGTACCTAAGTACATCCATCAAGGCGGGTTTGCCACACGGATTTTTCGCGCGCCTGATTCCCATCAGGCGGACTCCCTTTCTAATCAGGGCATTTTTTGAACTAAAAATGTCCTGTCAGAAAAGATATTCCTCTGAATACCAAAAAGAAATCCCATCCCTGCGATAATTATCGGAGGGATGTAACAGCTTGCTGCCCGAGCCGCGCCGTCGTCCCGTTGCGGTCGCAGGTGCCGCCTCGGGTCGGAAATATGATAAATTTTTGTTACAAAATAATAAAAATACGTTAATTTTTTCGCTATTCCTTACAAATGTTGTAAATTATTTTAAATTTCGCCCTAAAACAGCCCTTGCCGCCCCCTCACGCATCAAATCCCACCCCTTGCGATACCTTCATATAAAAAGCCCTGCCATCCTCACAGACAACAGAGCCAACCCAACAGTAAAGAAAGAAATGATCAAACCACAGAGGCAGCGGATGAGCTTCGTCCCCTATCCCATACACGCACAAACTCTTTTCGCATGGTGAAGTACTTCAGGGCATCCGTCAGGTTCGTAGACTCTTTAGGCAGCCTGTGCGTAGGCAACTTGTCTCCAGTCTTGAGCTTCACGGTAATGCTCGTACCCGTCTTCTCATTGCTCTTGATGGCCGTTCCGGTTACTTCCATCTCAGACTTGAGGTTCGGGCAGTTGTACTGGTCAATCAGCAAGGTAAAGAGATTACGCGCCAGGTTGCCACTAAGTAAGTCCATGAAGAACCGGTATTCCATGTTGCTACCAATGTTCCCCTGTCCCAAGCTCATCAGCTGTACCTGCCAGCCTGTACGCTTGCCTTCAGCATCAAACTCAATATTCTTCTTGATCTGTGTCGCCATATCAGCAGAGACTTTCTTATAATTATTCATTGACCGGTCATAATAC